>NZ_CP179926.1:929177-1238902 GCF_052344095.1 Pedobacter paludisoli
AAATCTTTTGGAATTTCCGCTAATTTACGTCACATCTGTGCCGCTTGTTTTCCTGCAAATATTCCCTTTTTTCAATACGATTGGAAGAAAGAAAGTTGGAATCTTTTTTTTGTGCTTGGGATATTTTTAGGAGGGGCATTTTGCGCGCTTTTCATCGCGAACCCGAATGAAATTGTAGTGAACCCTAAGTTGGTCAATGAATTGGCAGCTTATGGAATTCATGATTATAAAAACCTAGTACCCACCGACCTTTTTACCTGGCGAAATTTGCTCAGCCTAAAGGGTTTTATCTTGATGGTCGTTGGTGGTTTTTTGGTAGGCTTTGGTACGCGTTATGCAGGAGGATGTACCAGTGGTCACGCCATAATGGGCATTTCTACCTTACAATGGCCTTCTGTAATTGCAACACTATGCTTCATGGTCGGTGGCTTTTTAACCGCTAATTTTATTTTGCCTTTAATTTTAAACTTGTAATGAAAATACTGGATAATGCAAAATATGCAGCGCTTGGAATACTCTTCGGAATTGTATTTGTAAAAGCCGAAATTATCAGTTGGTTTCGAATTCAGGAAATGTTTCGTTTTCAGTCTTTTCACATGTTTGGCGTAATTGGAAGTGCTATTTTTGTTGCCCTCATTTCCGTGTTGATCATCAAGAAATTTAATATAAAAACATTTGATGGCGAAACGATTATCATCCCAACTAAGAAATTCAATAAAGGTCAAATATTTGGGGGCTTAATTTTTGGGATGGGCTGGGCTATAACAGGCGCCTGTCCGGGACCGCTTTTCGCTCAGCTAGGAACAGGAGTTACGGTAATTGCCATCACAATTTTGAGCGCGATAGCCGGTACTTGGGTTTTTGGTAAGTTTAAAAAGAACTGATTTTTATCCCAAATTAAACAATAGAATCAACCTATTGCTCTGCTTTGTACTTGCTCATCTGACCTCAGAACACTCCGATAATTTTCATAGGGGACGTAGCGATTTATTTTCATTATTTTTAGCTATCAAAAGTAAATATCCTGTCGGCAAGAGGTAAAGAACACCGAAAATTAAATATGGGAGATGCTATAGCAATTTTTTAAGCCTTTATGCGCTTGTTAAAACCTTAAGCAAGCTTCTTATTTTGTTAACAGAACTAAGCTCATATTGATATTCATCCTCAATACTCCCCATTTTACTGGAAGCATTTCTAAATTCCATTTTACTGGCAACAAATTCTTTTGCTGATGCATGAAAATCACTTGCACCCGTTAGTTCTTTTAGTTTTTTGATATTTTCAGCATTGATTCCCGCACCGGGCATGATGGTAATTCTACCCCTTGCATGTTCCACCAATTTCCGTAGTGTGGCTGCGCCTTCCAAGGCAGAAGCAGCAGCGCCAGAAGATAGTACGCGCGTGATATTTAAATCAATCAAATCTTCCAAGGCTTTTTCCAGATTGTTGGTCATATCGAAAGCGCGATGAAAAGAAACTGGCATTGGTTTAGCCAGTTCTACCAATGCTGCGCAACGTTCTTTATCGATGCATCCATCAGCTTTTAAAATACCAATTACTACACCATCGCACTGTAAGGCTTTACAAATTTTGATGTCTTCTTTCATCAATTCAAATTCAACATCTGAATATAAAAAGTCGCCACCACGGGGCCGGATGATAGGCCAAATCTCGATTTGGAGATTCTTTTTTGCCAAGGCAATTTGTGCATAGCTTGGTGTGGTACCACCTTCGGCTAAATTATCACAAAGTTCTACACGATTGGCGCCACCATTTTGAGCTGCTAAAGCAGATTCGTATCCGTTTGCACAAATCTCCAACATGTTTTGCATTTCTTTCTTTTGTTGCAATTAAACGGTATAATAACTTTTGCCTTTAATGAGGAGGTCTTGCTTTTCTTCGTTGCAAACAGCATAACTAAAGCCTTTTTGAATGGCGTAAGCACCGTATTCACCTTTTTTATTGATCGCTAGAAAGCCAACCTGAATTTTCTTTGCAGTTTCAGGTTTTCTTTTAATGATCCGCATAACAGCTTCTTTACAAGCATCTTCTGGGGAATACCCCTGACGCATCAATTCCACTACCAAAAAAGAACCCACATTGCGCACAACTTCTTCACCAACACCGGTAGAGGTAGCGCCCCCAACTTCATTATCCACATATAAACCTGCACCAATGATGGGACTGTCGCCGATACGGCCATGCAACTTATAAGCCATTCCGCTGGTTGTACAGGCGCCTGAAATATCGCCATTGGCATCAATTGCAAGCATACCTATCGTATCGTGGTTATATTGATTTCCGGGAAGCTTCGTTGGAGCGGCTTTTTCGTATAATTTGTTTTCAATATTGATAACAGGTTGGTATTCTGCTTTTACAAGCCAGTTTTTCCACGCTTTTTCGCTGGCAGGCGTAAGAAGATTTACTTTTTCAAAGCCTTGTTCAAGCGCAAATTGTAAGGCACCATCGCCGGCAAGCATCACATGTGGTGTTTTTTCCATTACTTTGCGTGCGACTGAAATCGGGTGTAAAATATGCTCCAACGCTAAAACGGCTCCACAATTACCTTTTTCATCCATGATACAGGCATCTAAGGTCACACGTCCATCGCGGTCGGGTAGGCCACCATAACCTACCGATTGATTTTTTTCATCCGCCTCAGGTACCCAAACACCCTGCTCTACAGCGTCTAGTGCTTTTCCACCTTTAGAAAGGACTTTCCATGCATCCGCATTTGCTGCGATACCAAAATCCCATGTAGAAATCACAATAGGGAATTTCTTTGCTGCAGATTCCGGAGTTTGTGGAAGTATTTTGGCTACGCTTTTTTTATCGAGTGCCAACATGCCAGCTGAAAGGGCAGAGGCTTTTATGAATTTACGTCGGTTAAACATGGTTGTTTTTGCGGTTTGGTTAATCGTTTTACTTTTGTTCTAAACAACGCTAAGGTAAAGTTTTTCCTTAGGTGTTTAAAGTAAAATCGTCAGCATCCTTTAAAAAAGGAAATTGTCTCCTGGTTTTAACTAATTCTTCGTAATTGATGCTAAATGTATATAAATCTTCGTCCTCTGGTTTGTAATAAACGGTCGCTCCATTTGGGGTAATGCACATAGAATGTCCACTATGATACACTTGATTTCCATCGTGTCCAACGCGATTAACAGCAATCACATAACTTAAATTTTCAATAGCTCTGGCTGGAATTAATGCTTTCCAGTGCGAAGAACGTTTGTCGGGCCAGCTTGCAATTAAAAGTAAAATGTCGTACTCCTCGTTCACATTGCGCAACCATACCGGAAAACGTAAATCGTAGCAAATTGCGAGTCTAATTTTCCATCCTTTAAGTTCTACAATTAATTTATCCTTACCCGCAGTAAAGTTTTTGTCTTCTTCGCCTAGGCCAAATAAATGGTGTTTGTCGTAATGTTGATATTCTCCCGAAGGTTCCATCCAAATAAGGCGATTATAATAGTTATTATCCTCTTTGATGATTAAACTACCAGTAACAATACAATTGTATTTTGTGGCCATTTGATGCATCCACTGCGTGGTATATCCGCCCATTTCTTCAGCCATGTTCACAGAATTCATGGTGAAGCCTGAATTAAACATTTCTGGAAGCACGATGATATCCGTTTTTTCGCGCACACCCATCGATAAGCGCAGAGCAAGATTATTCAGGTTCTTTTCAATGTTTTCCCAAAAAAGATAAGCTTGAAATACGGTAACTTTCAAGTTTTCAATTTGGTGATACGTGGGTTCGTTGGTCATTTGGTTAGGGAATTTTTTTAAATGGTTTTTAATTTTTCGGCAGCTAATCTTAATGTTTCATCTGCTTTGGCAAAACAAAAACGAATGATGTGATGATCAGCGGGTTTTTGATAAAAAGCAGAAACAGGAATAGCCGCCACGCCATATTCTTTGATCAAACGGGTACAAAAATCCTTATCCTTTTCTGTACTAATATTTTGATAACTAACGCATTGGAAATAAGACCCTTTGCAAGGTAAGAAATTAAAACGGCTACCCGTCATTAATTTGCTAAATAAATCGCGCTTTTCTTGAAAGAAAGAAGCTAGATTTAAATAATTGTTCGCGTTTTCTAAATAGGGAGCTATTGCTTTTTGCATTGAACTATTAACGCTGAAAACATTAAATTGGTGTACCTTTCTAAATTCTTTGGTTAAAATAGGGGCTGCAACGCAGTAACCCAATTTCCAGCCGGTGGTATGTAAGAGTTTCCCAAACGATGCTACGACAAAACTACGTTCCGCTAATTCAGGATACCTTAAAACACTTCGATGTATTTCCCCATCATAAATAAGGTGCTCATATACTTCATCACTTAAAATAAGAATATCAGTTCCAGCGGTGATTTTACACAACATTTTCATATCATCGTCGCTTAAAATACTGCCCGTTGGATTATGAGGTGTATTTAAAACAATCATTTTGGTATGTGCAGTAATCAGTTTCTTCATCACATCCCAATCTATTTCATAGTTTGGAGGCACCGCATCGTAGGTTTTAACCAAACCACCTAAGAGTTTGATGGTAGGTGCATAACTATCATAAGCCGGTTCAATGACAACAACTTCATCTCCGGGCTGAATAACCGCTGCCATAGCCGTAAAAATAGCTTGGGTAGCCCCCGCAGTAATTGTTATTTGTGTATCTGGTTGTATGCTAACTTTGTGAAGTTTTTCAATTTTAGCAGCAATAGCTTCCTTTAATGAGCTATCACCTTCCATGGGGGCGTATTGGTTGTAGCCGTCTATCATGGCACGATTAACGAGTTCAATAAGTTCAGGGTCTGCTGGATAATCTGGAAATCCTTGCGATAAGTTAATCGCATGGTAATCCTGCGCAAGTTTAGACATCACCGAGAAAATGGTGGTACCAACATGGGGTAATTTCGATTGTATATTTATCATGAGTAGACGAAAATAAGAAAATCCCCAGAAATAGGAAGTATAGCCAAAAGGGATTGTACTGTCGGATGTTGTCTTCCAATCAACTGGTTCGTTGTTTATGCTGTAATATTTTTAAAATGTTTCGCTGTAATTTATAATTATTCCAAATAATAGACTTAATTTGCGGGTAAAATCAATAATTACTTCTATGAAAATAACGCATTTTATTGCGCTGGCTTTACTAATCGTGTTGGGGTCAGCTTTTGTAATCCCTAAAAAGACAAAGAGAACATTTGTGTCTAATTACGAACATGTTTTAGGCACATCATTAGAACTTAAAATAGCTGCTCAAAATCAGCCTGATGCAACGCAGGCAGAGCGTAGTGTTTTACAAGAAATTGACCGATTGGATAATGTTTTGAGCACCTATAAAGCGGATAGTGAATTTAATTTATGGATGAAAAGCGGTAAGCAAACCACCAAAATTTCGGCAGATTTATTTGAAGTGTTACATCAGTTTGAAATATATAAAACTTTGACAAATGGGGCATTAGACCCATCATTTGAAGTAATTTCTCAGGTATGGAAAATGGCTGCAATGGCGGATAAGTTGCCTTCCACACAAGCCTTGGCGCAGGCTGTTTCTCGCGTACAGCATCCACATTATATTTTAGATGCTGAGCAGCAAACGGTAACGCGTTTAGATGATGCTCCTTTGGCTTTGAACTCATTTGCAAAAAGTTATATCATCAACAAAGCCGCTGATAAAGCTTTGAAAACGAGTGGTGTTGAAAGTGTGGTTGTAAATATTGGTGGAGATATCGTTGTTAAAGGAACTCAAAATGAGTCGATTGAAATAGCCAATCCAAAAGCAGATGCAGAAAATGCGGATGCTTTAACCACCGTAAATGTGTTGAATAAGGCTGTTGCTACCAGTGGAAACTACCGTCGTGGATTTACAGTAAATGGAAAATGGTATTCGCACATTATTGATCCCCGTACGGGAAATCCAGTTTCTGAAATTATCAGTGCTACTGTAATAGCTGCTGATGCCAGCGAAGCAGGTGCTTTGGCAACTTCCTTTAATGTCTTAAACATTGCAGAGATTGAAAAAATAGCTGAAAAACGCGCAGATATAGCCTATTTATTGGTTTTGAAAGATGGTAAAATCATTAAAAGCAACAACTGGAATACCTATGAATTGCCTAAAAAAGCTTTTGTAGAAAAACCCCTGCTTCATGCAGATAAATTATGGAATACGAAATACGAATTGATTGTCAATCTTGAAATTGCGCAAATTGCTTCAAGTACTGGACAACGGGTGCGTCGTCCTTTTGTAGCTGTTTGGGTTGAAAATGGAGCGAAAGAACCCATTCGAAATTTAGCTATTTGGTACAACAAACCGCGCTGGCTACCTGATTTGAAATCGTGGACACGTACCAATGGTGATGAATTTAAAAAAGGAGCAGAAGGTAAATTGAGTTCAACCAGTAGTGCTACGCGCGGACCGGGTAAATATAGCTTGGTTTGGGATGGTAAGGACGATGCCGGAAACTTGGTAAAAGCAGGAGAATATACCGTTTTTATAGAAGTGGCACGCGAACACGGTACCTACCAAATTATTTCACAAAAAATGAAATTTACTGGAACGGCGAAAAAAGTAGAATTAAAAGCGAATACAGAACTTGCATCCGCATCACTTGATTACAGAAAAATTGGAAGCGAAAAAAAGTAATCCAATAGCCCCGCCGGCAGGATTGGGAAGAAAACAAATAAAAAAGGATGCCGGAAAAAATATAGGTAAAAAGCAACTATCTGGAGCGTCCAGATGGCTGCATATTTATCTTTCCATGATTAGTTTTACTATTTTATTGTTCTTTGCCGTAACTGGTCTTACTTTAAATCACGCCGATTGGTTCACCCAAGGAAAAGAGATAATTGTAAAGGATTCAGGAACTGTCAACGTGAAATGGGTCAATCAGGTTGATACCGCTAAAATTAATAAACTGCAATTGGTAGAGTTTTTTCGCGCGAATAAGGACCTGAAAGGTGCTGTGAGCGATTTTAGAATTGATGATAGCGAATGTAGCATTACCTTTAACGGACCGGGCTATCTGGCAGATGTTTTTATCGAACGAGAGAATGGGAAATATAGCCTAAGTATAACCAAAATGGGAATAGTGGCTGTGCTAAACGATTTGCACAAAGGTCGCGATTCTGGTAAAGCATGGAGTTGGGTTATTGATGTCTCAGCCATTTTCATGACGCTGGTGTCCCTGTCGGGGATTATCCTGATTTGTTTTCTCAAGAAAAAGCGAACAAACGGTTTAATTGTCGCGCTGGTTGGTACTGTAATTTGTTATCTGATTTATAAATATTTGATTCCTTAAACAGGATAAAAATACAGCAAACAGCTATAGCCTTGGTTGGTATACACCACTGGGCTATAGCTTTTTTTGTAGTATATTTCCTTTACAAAGGCTAGTTTTAGAGGTCTTGCGTAGCCAATAACGGTTTTTTGCGAATGTAATAACCGCCTATTAACAAGCAAAGGAGCGCAATAAAGGCAGCTATTGTCATGATTAACGGTGTTGGCGTAACCGAATCTTCGTTGAACAAGCTCACCACTGCAGAGGCTAATGCACCTAAACCCATTTGTAAGGCGCCCATCAAGGCTGAAGCACTCCCCGCATTTTTCTGAAAAGGAGCCAACGCTAGAGCTGAGGCATTGGGGTTGATAATTCCTAAACAGCATAAAAATAAAGCAATAAATCCAATGGTGCTATACAGCGACAAGTAGTTATTGATGGCGAAAACTAAAAACAGAAGGCTGAAAGCACACTGTGCGACCAAGGCATAGTTGATTAATCGCTTGCTGCTGAACCAGCGCAATAGTAGGCTGTTTACCTGGCTAGAGCCTATAAAAGCAACCGATAAAGCCGCGAAAATCCAGCCATAACCTGTTTTGCTGACCGCATAAATTTTCATAAAAACGGTAGGTGATGAGGTTACATACGCAAATAAACCCGAGAAAGTAACCGCAGAAATGAATGCATAGGTGTAAAATTGAGGTACACGCACCACGGTTAGGAAATTTGTAAGAATGGGCTTGGGTTTTAAAGAATAGTTTGAATCGGGTTTATAGCTTTCTGGAAGTTTGAAAAGTACGGCCAAGAGCATCAGTTAGGCCATTATCCCTAAAAAGACAAATACATATTTCCAACCTAAAGCGGCAATCAAATAACCACCTCCGGTTGGTGCCAGCATCGGCGATACAGCAATAACCAACATGAGGGAAGCAAAAACTTTCGGACTTTCCTCTACCGTAAATAAATCGCGCACCATGGCTATCGAGGCTACGGCTGCCGAACAACTGCCGATGGCCTGTACAAAACGCAAAACAATTAATTGATCCACATTGTTAACCGCTAAACAACCAAAAGATGCCAGTATGTACAAGGTTAAACCGAAATACAAAGGTTTCTTGCGGCCATATTTATCCAATAGCGGACCATAAAGTAATTGCCCAAATGAGATGCCAATAAAAAAACTAGATAGCGAAAGGGAAACCGCTGATTCTGTCGTGTGTAAATCCTGGGCGATATCGATAAATCCCGGAAGGTACATATCGATTGAAAATGGCCCCAATGCGGCTAAGGAACCTAATATTAAAATAAGAAAAAAATGTTTTTTTCTGTCCATGCGTTAACTAATTTTCTGATTTGCAAAGATTAGCAGATTAAATAAAATCTGCGACCTTTTCTAGTCGCCAAAGTGTAAAAGTATTTTTTATATTCGTACATAACTTTGCTTTTTTGGCTCGATCCAATTACGATAACGTACCCAATCATGAATAACCTCTATTTATTATGACATTTAAAACGAAAGAAAGCCGTTTGTTGCTGGTGTTGTGTAGTTTTTTTGTAGCCTGTGCTATTTTATCAGAATTTATCGGAGTAAAACTGTTTAGCGTAGAGGCAACTTTGGGGATTAAGCAGTTTGATATTAATCTGTTAGGGGTGCCACATCTGTCGTTTCATATGTCTGCAGGAGTGTTAACCTGGCCCATTATTTTTATTATGACCGATATTATTAATGAATATTTTGGCGTAAAGCAAGTACGTTTTTTATCTATTTTAACTTCTATTTTAATTGCCTTTTCATTTTTCGTGGTATGGGGTGCTATGTATTTGAGTCCTTCTGATTTTTGGGTAAATCAAAAAGTAAATGGTGAAAATTTGAACATGAATAATGCTTTTGCTGGAATTTTTGGCCAAGGTATGTGGATTATCGTAGGCTCTATCACGGCATTTATTATTGGCCAATTAGTCGATGTGTTGGTTTTTCATAAAATAAAACGCATAACGGGCGAGCGAGCGCTTTGGTTGCGTGCCACAGGATCTACATTGATTTCGCAATGCATTGATAGTTTTGTGGTTATTTTTATTGCATTTTATTTAAATCCTCAATATCACTACAGTTGGCAAATGGTTGCAGCAATTGGTTTGGTAAATTATACGTATAAATTTGTTGTAGCCGTTTTAATGACGCCAATTTTATACGTGGTGCATCAACTCATCGATTGGTATTTAGGAACAGAATTATCGAGAAAGCTTGTTCAAATGGCGGTCAGAGGCTAATTTTTAATTCAAATACATTCAGTTTTCTTTTAATTAAGTTTAAGACCGTACTAACCAATGCGGTTTTTTATAATGCAAAAGGCCAGAATCGCTCTGGCCTAGGTGCAAACAACAAAACAAATAAAAATCTGTCTTAATAAAGTCGTATTACAGTGCTGCTACTTCCACTGCATTGGTGCTAATCTTTTCTTCTTTGTAAATTTGTCTTCCAGTATAGGCTACAAAAACATCTTTAGATAAAAGCAGTTCACGGTTTTCGATTAATTTTTCAAGCTTAACGGTTCCGATCACATATTTATATTGGCTTGCAGCATAGCGTTCGCTAATGTTATCAAATTCTAACAGTGTGATAAGTGCTTCATCGGTATAGCGTAAATACACTTCCAATAAAATGTTATCGGTATGGCTTGCACCATTTCCTTGATGGTATTTTTTATACTCGTAACGGTAGTCGTAACGTAAAGCCGCAATATCCGATAACACGGCAGCGCCTGTTGGATGACCACCAGCTCCTTTTCCAAAGAAAAACTGCTTATCGGCAAAAGCCGCCTGAACGGTTACAGCATTGTACTCGTTTTCTACATTAAATAAGAAGTCGTCCTTCGCTACCAATTTTGGCAATACATAGGTAACAATTTGTTTCGTATTAATTTTTCGTGCCGTAGGAACCAATTTAATTTTGAAATTTTTCTCTTTTGCATAGTTAATATCGTGCTGCGAAAGATTTTGAATGCCGATGTTTAAAATCGCATCCGGGTTTACAAATAAACCATAGGCATGGGCAGTTGCAATGGCTAATTTATATTTAGGGTCATACCCACCTACGTCTAAAATAGGGTCAGTTTCAGCGAAACCTAGATCTTGAGCCTCTTTTAATGCAGCCTCGTAACTTTGACCTTCGTTAAAAATTTTCGATAAAATGTAATTCGAAGAACCATTAAAAATACCGCTCAAAGCATGGAAAAGTTCGTTGTCGTAATATTCTTCCAGATTACGGATAATTGGAATACTTCCGCAAACAGCACCTTCGTATAATAAAGAAGTACCGTGTTCTTGTTGTAAGGCTACCAATTCTTCTAAATGGGTAGCAATCATTTTTTTGTTTGCCGAAACTACATGCTTGCCATTTTTTAAGGCTTTCGTTACAATTTCATAAGCGGCATCTGCATCGTTTATTAACTCTACAATTGTGTTAATTTCAGGGTTATCTAAAATTTCATCACGGTTGGTAGTGAATAATTCTTTTTGTAGGGTACGGCTTTTTTTAGGGTCTTTAATAGCAATTTTAACAATTTCAAGGTTTAGGCTTTGACTTTGGATAATATCTAATAATCCTTGTCCAACTACCCCGAAACCAAATAATCCAATCTTTAAGTTCTTACTCATGTTGTATTTTATCGTTTTGCGATATCTTGACTCGTGTCTTGAAATCGCGTATTTTTTATTTTTGTTTACGTGATATATTAAGCAGTATGTTGTAGCTTGATAATTTTCTTATTGCTGCTTTCTTTAATAAAAGTGCCAATAATGTTGGTCAATGAATCGGTTTCAATTAAAAAGCCGTCATGGCCATAGTCTGATTTTAGTTCGGTAAATTCAGCTCCTGGAATGCTTTGTGCTAAAAACTTTTGCTCCGAAATAGGGAAAAGCACATCGTTTCCAATACCAATAACCAATGTATTTGCTTTAATTTCTTTTAATGCATCAGCAATGCTTTTTCTGTTTCTACCCACATTGTGACTGTCCATTGCTTTGGTTAGGTAGTAATAACTGTATGCATTAAAGCGATTGGTTAATTTTTCGCCTTGGTAGTTTTGGTATGAAGAAGCTCTAAAATTATCGGTTTTATCGTTTACACTTTCCACTTGCGTGCTGCCATAGGCTTCGTAGGTGCGGTAACTTAAAAGTGCGATGCTGCGTGCTACTTTCAATCCTTTGTTGCCACCATTCGGTTGGTTCGCATAAAAAGTACGGTCGGCTGTAATGGCCAAACGTTGACTTTCGTTAAAAGCAATGCCCCAAGGCGAGTGAACGGCGTTGGTTGCAATCAAAATTAGGTTTTCAATTTTATTAGGTTCGATAATAGACCATTCAACCGCTTGTTGACCACCCAAAGAACCTCCAATGAGTACTTTAATGCTTTCAATGCCTAAATGAGCTGCTAATAGTTGATGAGCTGCTACAAAATCGCGCACACTAAAGGCAGGAAAGGCCAAATAGTACGGTAAATTTGTGGTGGGGTTGGTACTTAAAGGATTGGTAGTACCGTAATGAGAACCCAACACATTGGCGCAAACAATATAATGGTCCTCGGGATTAAATAGTGAATTTTGACCAAATAAACCTTCCCACCATTCAAAAACATCTGAGTTTGCAGTTAATGCATGGCAAACCCAAATTACATTGTCTTTGTTGGTGTTTAACTTGCCATATGTATGATAAGCAATTTCTAAATTGCGGAGTTTTTTACCGTTCTCTAATTTAAATTGTTTTGGATATTTATATGTTGATGCAGTGCTCATGCTAAAATTTTGTGTTGAAACAGTTGGATAAGCTGTGTTTTAAATTGCTGTTGCGTTGGTTCGATTATCAGAAAAATGTTAAGGTTTAGATAATCCAAGTTGCGTATCCCAATTTCTTGGGACCTTCCGGTTTATAAAAAATACAAAAAGGAAGTTTTTAAGATTAATGCATGCAACAGCACATACAAATCATCATTTGTGCCGTATAAGAAATAGAAGTATGCATAGCCTTCGTTGGCTGCTGATTGATTTCGCTTTGCGATGGAAAATTAAATGTATTCATCAGTTATCATTTATATTTCCGAATAACACCCTGTTACCCGGTCTGGAATTGGCACCTTCTCTTTCTGAGGGTTGCCAGTGGGTCTCTGAGCCAGTCTCTCGCCACTTCTTTATAAATCAACCGGTAATGATTGACTTTTATCAGCTTTCGCCAAATAATGTTTCAAATGTCTGAATTTTATTTTAATGAACAAAATTATATTTTGAATATTGTGTAATTATTTGAAAATCAGTTATAAAAAAAAATAGCATTTAAGAAGGGTATCCGCTTTGAGTAGCCATAATGTGATGATTGTCATTCGATTATTTATTTTATTTTATTGGGCAGTTTATCTCTAAGAAGACACAGAAATGAATAAAAATTTATAAAAAGGGTTCAAAACTGTAACTTCGGTAAAAATTTAAAGATGTCCAAGCTCAAATCTCTTTGCGTATATTGCGGTGCTAATTTTAACGGCGATGAAGTGTTGCGTGATGCCATACAACAACTCGCCAAAACTTTTGTGAATCAAAACATTCGTTTGGTTTACGGGGGTGGGAGTGTAGGTGTTATGGGGCTTTTGGCTAACGATGTGCTAGCAATTGGGGGCTTGGTAACAGGCATTATTCCAAAGTTTTTGATGGATAAAGAAGTTGGTCACAAAGGGTTAACCGAGTTAATTGTAACGGAGAATATGCACCAACGAAAACAAGCAATGGCTGATTTAAGCGATGGCTTTGTTATTTTACCAGGCGGTTTTGGTACCTTAGAAGAATTTTTTGAAGTGCTTACTTGGCTCCAACTGGGTTTACACAATAAACCGATTGGGGTTTTAAATGTAAACGGCTTTTACGATTCATTGTTTCAGCAAATGGATGTCATGGTGCAAAATCGCTTTTTAAAACAAACCAACCGCGATTTGGTATATAATGAATCAAACGCTGAAATACTCATTCAAAAGATGGGGAATTTTTCGGCTACGCCGGATGAAGTTTGGTTTAAAGAACGAAACTTAAGTTAAATAAACATATATAGAACTAAAACTATTCATATTAAGTAAACAAATCAGATGCAAAAAATCTCCAGCCACGCAGAATTTGAACAATATCTTGGCAAAGAATTAGGTGTTTCAGATTGGCATACCATTACGCAAACGCAAATTAATCAATTTGCCGATGCAACATTAGATCATCAATGGATTCATATCGACACTGAACGTGCCCAAAATGAAGGACCTTTTAAGGCAACTATCGCACATGGTTATTTAACCTTATCATTAATCCCATTTTTATGGAAACAAATTGTCGAAATCTGTAACTTGAAAATGGAAATCAATTACGGAATCGAGAGTTTACGCTTTGCACAACCGGTAACCGTTGATAGCCGTGTACGTTTAAAAGCAAAATTAGCAGCCATTGTTAATTTGCGCGGGGTAACAAAGGTAAACATGGGAATTGAACTTGAAATTGAAGATCAAAAGAAACCTGCATTTACTGGTGAGGTTGTATTCTTATATCACTTTATCGCATAAGTAACGATAGGAACGATTTACGAAGTTTTTTCGATTTCGTAAATCGTTTTTTTTAACTGATTCTTATCCTTATTCATTCTGTCCTCAAAAAGGTCTAATAGGTGTTCTTTATTACTTTTTTAAAGGATTTCAAGTTTCACAGAAAGGCATTTCATCCGATAAAAGCATGTAAATTTTAAAAAAATACTCGCCTAATCGTAACCCTACTATAAATTAATTGTTAGTTTTAGCCTTTTAAATTGTTAAAGCTTATTTTTGAAAATATGTCAAGATTAACTTATATCGGTTTTCTAATTTGCTCATTTCTTTACTTTTCTTTAGTCGCTAGTGCTCAAGTAAACACCATTCAAAATATTCAGGCGCGTAAAATTCAAAGCCTGAATGGAAAATGGAACTACATCATCGATCCATATGAAAATGGGTATTACGATTATAGACACAATCCCTTCGATCAATCAAAATCTGGAACAGGTGGCTTTTTCGATGATAAAGTTCAAAAAGATAAAACAGAACTGGTGGAATACAATTTTGATTTATCGCCTCAAATAAACGTACCAGGAGATTGGAACTCGCAATCGGAGAAATTAGAGCTGTATGAAGGTACCGTTTGGTTCAGAAAGAAATTTACGGCACAACCAGAAAAATCAAAACGGTATAACATTTATTTCGCAGCCGTTAACTACGAAGCGCATGTCTATTTAAATGGAAAGAAAATTGGTAGCCATAAAGGCGGATTTACTCCTTTCCAATTTGATGTGACCGGAAAGTTAAAAGCAGGTGAAAATACACTCATCGTGAAAGCTGATAATACCCGAAAAGTAGATGAAATTCCAACCGTGAATACAGATTGGTGGAATTATGGCGGTATAACCCGCGATGTGTACCTGGCCGAATTTCCAGAGCATTTTATCAACGATTACAAATTGCAATTGGTTAAAGGAAATAACAGTTTGCTTGGCTTTTCTTTGAGATTAGTAGATGCTACGGCCAATCAAGATATTACGCTAACCATTCCGGAGTTAAAGCTAGAAAAGAAATACAAAACGGATTCAGAAGGGAAAATTTCAGACGAATTTAGTTGGAATAATTTAAGCCTATGGTCGCCAGAAAATCCAAAACTTTATACCATTAACATCCGTTCAGAGAAAGAAACCATTGAAGATAAAATAGGTTTTAGAACCATCGAAACCAAGGGCGATACTATTCTTTTAAACGGAAAGTCGATTTTTTTAAGAGGGATCAGTCTTCACGATGAAAATCCACTCCTAAAAGGGCGTTTGCGTACAGAAGCTGATATGCGGATGATGTTACAATGGGCAAAAGAGTTGAATTGCAATTATGTTCGTTTGGCGCATTATCCGCATAACGAAAAAATGGTACGCTTAGCAGACGAAATGGGCCTCCTTGTTTGGGCTGAAGTGCCTGTTTATTGGACCATTAGTTGGCAAAATGCGGCTACGTATGCCAATGCAAAACAACAATTGACCGATTTAATTAATCGCGATAAAAATCGCGCAAGCGTAGTGGTGTGGTCCGTTGGGAATGAAACGCCTCTTAGTGATGCTCGTCTCAGTTTTATGAGTAATTTAGCTGAAACAGCCCGGTCATTAGACGATACACGATTAGTTGCCGCGGCTTTGGAAGTACATCGTGAAGGCAATACCATGGTGCTAAATGACCCATTGGGAGAGAAGCTCGATCTCGTAAGTTTTAACGAATACGCGGGTTGGTATTGGGGAGGAACACCTGCCGAAATCACGAAATACGATTTTAAAATACAATACAATAAACCTGTGGTGGTGTCTGAATTTGGAGGAGATGCGTTGGCTGGTTTCCATGCAGATGAAAATACGCGTTGGAGCGAAGAATATCAGGAAGCCTTGTATAAAAATCAGTTAACCATGCTGAGCAAAATTAAAGCATTACGCGGTTTAACCCCTTGGATATTGACCGATTTTCGGTCGCCACGAAGGCAACACCCCGTTTACCAAAACTTTTGGAATCGGAAGGGGTTAATCAGTGAAACAGGTGAAAAGAAAAAAGCGTTCTTTGTTTTAAAAGATTTTTACAATCAAGTACAAGAAAGCTATAAGTAATAAAAATTAAAATTGATAATACTTAGATGAAGTTAAAAATTAGTTTATCAATAGCATCCCTATTGATTATGAATGTAGTATTCGCACAAAAAGTTAACGTACGTAAAGCTTTTGCTGCAGCCGAAAAACAAATGGATGTTTTGGTAAAGAACGTAGATTCGGCACGTTTGGTTAAGTCTAAACAAGTTTCGCCCAGGACAGTAGAAAATGGTGTGTTTAAAATGGTCGGTTCGGGCGATTGGACTTCAGGTTTTTTTCCAGCTGAGTTGTGGTATCTATATCAATATACCAAAGAAGATAAATGGCTAAACTTGGCAAAGAAGTACACAGAAGATATTAAAAAAGAACAATTTAATAAAGGGACACACGATCTAGGTTTTATGGTGTATTGCCCTTTTGGTAATGGTTATCGCTTAACAAAGGATACGGCTTACCGTTCGGTTATTATTCAAGCTGCTAAATCACTTTCAACCCGATTCAATGCAAAAGCTGGTGTGATTAAATCCTGGGATCACAGTGGAAGTAAATGGCAATACCCGGTGATCATCGATAACATGATGAATTTGGAATTGCTTTTTGAAGCAAGCAAACTATCAGGCGATTCATCTTTTTATAAAATTGCTGTAGCGCACGCCAATACGACCATGAAAAACCATTATCGTGCAGATTATAGTTCGTATCACGTGGTTGATTACGATGTAACTACAGGTGATGTTCGTGTAAAACAGACCGCACAAGGCTATGCTGATGAATCTTCTTGGGCGAGAGGTCAAGCTTGGGGATTGTATGGCTTTACTTTGTGCTATCGCGAAACAAAAGATAAAACGTATTTGGCACAGGCCGATAAAATTGCCAACTACATTTTAACAGATAAATCGACCCCTGCAGACGGTATTCCTTATTGGGATTACAAAGACCCAGAAATTCCAAATGTATCGCGCGACGCATCTGCAGCTGCCATTACGGCCTCAGCGTTATATGAGCTAGCTTCCTACAGCGCGCATGCAGGTCAGTACAGAGCAGCAGCCGATAAAATTTTATATTCTTTAAGCACAAAATACAGTAATAAGTTAAGGGAGAATTATGGTTTTCTTTTAGCACATAGTACCGGTCATCGCCCTGGTAAATCAGAAATTGATGTACCTATTAATTATGCCGATTACTATTATTTAGAAGCTTTGCTGCGCAGTAAAAAATAGGCAGAGTATAACTTTGTTCATCAAGAAAAGCGTTGAGTTGGTATACATAAACCTTTTATTACCGCTGACATTTTTCTAAATTTATCCGGTCACAGTAACAAATAGTTCTTACCTCATGCGTAAGGAGTTCTTTAATGTAAAACGAGTACAGTAATCAAAAAATATAAAAATATAATGAGTACAGAAACAGGAAATTTATTTTCACTAAAAGATAAAGTAGTGGTAATTACAGGAGCTACGGGCGTTTTAGGCGAAGCATTTGTAAAAGGTGTTGCAGGTGCCGGAGCCTCTGTTGTTATTATTGGACGCAATGAAGAAGCTGCAAAACAGCGTGCAGAAGATGCAAAAAAAGTAGGAAGTAAGGCTATTTACATTTTAGCCGATGTATTGAACGAAGCGGCTTTGATTGAAGCAAAAGACAAAGTTTTAGCTACGTTTGGGCGCATTGATGCTTTGGTAAATGGAGCAGGAGGGAACATTGCTGAAGCAGTAGTTCAACCAGGAAGTGATGTTTTTGAGTTAAATATGGAAGCATTAAAACAAGCCTTCGACTTGAATTTATTTGGTACCTTGGTGCCAACGCAAATTTTCGGAAAAGAAATTGCAAAAAATGGGGGAAGCATCGTTAATATTTCATCCGTATCAGCTGATCATGCTATTACACGTGTATTAGGCTACTCATTGGCGAAATCGTCAATCGAAAGTTATACCAAATGGATGGCGGTAGAATTGGCCAATCGCTACGGCGATAAAGTACGTATGAACGCCATCGTTCCGGGTTTTTTCTTGACACATCAAAATCGCACGCTGCTAACCAATGAAGATGGTTCATTAACCGCACGCGGAAATGCTATTATTGCCAACACTCCTTTTAAACGTTTTGGTAATGCCGATGAATTAATTGGAGCACTGGTGTATTTGTTGAGCCCAGCTTCTAAATTTGTGAACGGAGAAAGTGTAAAAGTAGACGGAGGATTTAGCGTGTTTTCAGGCGTTTAAAATTAGCTCATTTAAAAATACGAAAGCTTGACTTATTCATTTAAGTCAAGCTTTTTTATTTGAAAAAATACCTGCGTTACATCTTGCCTCGCAGAGGCATAAAGTTTTTAA
This sequence comes from Pedobacter paludisoli, assembly GCF_052344095.1. Lineage (GTDB taxonomy): Bacteria > Bacteroidota > Bacteroidia > Sphingobacteriales > Sphingobacteriaceae > Pedobacter. The sequence continues at coordinate 947,451 of NZ_CP179926.1, forward strand.
AGAAGAAAGATGGAAAATGCTTTCAGAAAACTAACTATCGATTCAATAACCCATAGATTTTATCCATTAACTCATCAATGTTAAATGGCTTGGCCATAAAAGAATCTGCTTCAATACCGTTGATGGCATAATTATTTTTGGTGTAGCGTGCAGAAATCATTAAAACAGGAATGTGTTGCGTCTGTTCATTTTCTTTCAATTGCTGCAATAAGGTTCTTCCGTCTGAGTCTGGTAGCATGATATCCATAACAACCACATCGGGTTTAAAACTTTCTAGTGTGGCTTTAAATTCAGCCCCTTTGTTTAGCCCGGTTACATTAAACGCCTCGCTTTCGAGAATAAGTGTAATAACATCTAAAATTGCATTGTTGTCTTCAACAACCAGAATGTTTTTCTTTGCCAAATGAATATAAAATTAAAAAATAAAAATAGAGAATAAATATTAAATACACGAATAGCCTTTCAAAAGACTTTTTAAACTTCTTCTTAGCACCTGATTTTGATTTAAACAAGCAGATATATTTTTTGTTCAGACATTTTTTATTTTCTGCAACCGTTTCGTACTGTCCTCCTAAGCAAGCTCTTTAAAAAACGCTTGTGTGCCTCAATTTACTGTAAACCTTGTTTTTAAAGATTCTAGGAGCTATATTTCCGTTGCATTACAACTAGCAACAGGGATGTAAATAGATAAAACATAGCTATTTAAGGTTGTTAAAAAAATAAGATTGCTGTCTATATTCTTAAAGGGAAAGTGTGTGCATGGATATACCTATTTTCGAAAAAATGATTAACCTGCTTTAAAAGGTGTTTAAAGCAGGAAAAATGTGCAAAACTAATTTGAAATAATTAATTTGTTTGTCTTGTATATTCAACCTAAATATGTATTATTGAAGAAATAAATTTTTAAACCTTTTAAAACATCAATTAGCGATGGAAAAATTCTCAAAAGTAAAAGCGGCTGTAGCTGCAATTGAAGCAGATGTAGAAAAATTTTATAATGCTGGAAACGCAGCTGCTGGTACTCGTGTTCGTAAAGCAATGCAAGATCTTAAAGTTTTAGCACAAGAAATTCGTGCGGAAGTTACAGAAAAGAAAAACTCTGCAAAATAATATTTCATGAGTATGAACAAAAAGGGTTTCGAAATTTCGAAACCCTTTTTGCGTTTAGGGCTTTTTCTCTGAGCCAGCACTAGGCAGCTGTATCAGTAATTTTGGAGTGTACTTAAATGGTAAGGGCTATAAATGATAAAGCTCCCCATCGCGGGGAGCATTTATCCAACTAACAAAACATATTTTTCATAGGTAGATTGAAAATTATCCTTTTTTGATTAATTTATATTCAATTACTGGTTTACCACGTGTACCACCATCAGCATTAATAAAGCTTACAAATTTTAATTTATACACGTTGCCAACACCGTCTTTTATAACATAGAAAACTGTTGTATTTACACCAATGGCAGCGCCTGTTGTAGCTCTCCAGCTAGAGCCAATCACATCTCTTGCATTAGAAAAAGTTAAGGCTGCAATATCGCCCTCAGCAAAGTCAGCATATGCTTTTGTAGAAGTAGAAACTTTTACCGCCGTTACACCTGCAAGGTTGTTGATGAAAATCAAATCAGAGAAAGCATATGGAATGGTTGCTGTGTAGTATAAACTATATCCCCAAACAAGATCCCAACTAGCTTTTGTAGGTTCAACACTCACGGTGCTTCCTTTTACAAGTGAAGCAAATTGGAAGTTTGTATCTGTATTTTTCGTAATATCAAGTGTCTTAAAAGTAGTTTCAGTTACTTTTGCATATTGTAATGTATAACCGGTTCCTTTTCTAAGGATGCGAATTTTGTAAAGTTCTTCATTTGCCAAAACAGTATTCGTTCCACCTTTTCTATTGATGATATAGACTTTGTTATCAGCATCTGTTGCAGAGATAGTAGCAATTACTGTTTTGTTCAAGATGTTTGCTTCACGAGGATCGTCCATCAAAGCAAATGTACCACCACCTTGACCAATTTTTAATGCATTTGGATCAAAATCAGCTGCAGTAACTGTATTTAAGTCTGTTTTATTCACCATTAAAGCAGAGGCTCCATTGGTGGCGTTTATAATTACTTTGAAATCATTTCCTGAGTAGAAACCTAAATCCCAACTATCCCGTAAAGCCGGTGTTTGCTTGTCGGTACTAAAATCTACATACACACTGTTTGCGGCCGCGGCTCCTTCTTCAGTAGCAGCTATGCCGTTCAATGTTAATGTACTTCCGTCAGATGGTGGCACAACGATAATAGGGTCTTCTCCTTCTTTTTGACAAGCAGTAAAAGATAAGGCTACGAGTGCTAAGGCTAAGATTGAGTTTAATTTATTCATGTTTTTGTTTTAAATGTATATTTCGGTTAAATTTTATTCCAGTTAAAAGATAGGCCCAGCACATATGAACGTCCATTGGCGTAAGGAACAGCTCCTCCACCCGTGCTATGTGCTCCGCCCGATGCAGTACCTGTATTGCTTAATTGTGTTACATTGAAGAGGTTTTTTATCCCCATATTAAGAGCAAAATACTTGTAGAATGTTTTGTTAAGCATTAAATCGGCCCAATTGAAAGACCCTGTTTTAACAAGTTGAGCACTGGCAACGTTGTTTGAGCTTTGCAATTGGTAGGCTGGCAAACTGCCGGTGTATTTATAAAATAGACTTACACTGGCATTTAACTTGGTGAAGAGATAGCTAAGTGTACTGGTCACTTCTGTAGCCCATACAAATTGCGGTACATCGAAGCTGTCATTTTCATAAATCTGGTTATATCGGCCGATGTAGGAGATACCAAGGTTTGCGTGTAAGTTTTTGTATTTTAAAGTGTTGTCTAATGTTCCTCCTGTTGTTTTATAGGTGGAAATGTTGATTAATGTCGTGATGGAATTATCTACAGGATCTTGTCCAAATTCGATTCTGTTCTTAAATTGATTGTAAAAACCAGTAAGCGTTGATCTAAAGTGAATATCTTTTCTTGAAAGCGGATTCCAGGCAAATGAACCATTAAAACTGTTTGATTCCTCCGCTTTTAAATTGGGATTTCCTAATATTTTATGGCTTGCATCTATAAAATCATAATACAATTCACGTAGGGCAGGGGCTCTAAAACCTTTTGCATAGCCCAATCGGAAATCTACTTGTTCTGATAGGACAATTTTTGCATTTAAGGAAGGAATAACTGGAGGTGCATCGTAAATAGAATTTTTAATAAAGCGCAACCCCGGTCTAATTTGCAGTGATTTGGTTAGATTGATTTCAGATGAAACAAAGAACGCATAATCTTGAATGACTGGCGATCCATTGATTCTCGCACCACTTGCTGCATCACGCGAATATTCTATACCCGGTTGTATAGATGCTATCGGACTAATCACATATTGTGCTGTCGCTCTAAACAATGTGTTGTTAAATTTTGCTACATCTTGTTCGCCCGCACCATCGGTTAACGCGCTCACGCCAGTCGTATAATCGTAAATTTTTGTTTCAGTTTTCCTCGCTAAATCAGAATAGCTGAGTATTCCATTCAATTGAAGTTTCGAGTTTATGCGTAATTCAGATTGTAGTTGTTGTGAATAACGATTGGTGGTGTAACTTTGTGAACGTTCTTTATAATTATTTGGGTTCATTCCGGTACGCGAATCAATTACTTCATCTAAACCATCAAAGCGATACCAAATGTTGAAATTTTTAGTACGGTAGCCTAGTTTCGCGTTTCCCATCCATTGTTCTTTAGGTTTCCAATAATTTGAAATCGCCGAAACTTCATCAATAGTAGTTGCTTTAGCCGGTACATTCCAGCCGCCAAATTCGTTATGTGTACCGCCAATAGAGGCACTCCATCCTTTATTCTGATAGGCTAAACCTAAATTTTGAACATGATTACCTGCACCATTTAAAAAATTGTACTCGTTACCGACTGTTTCTTCCTGTAGGCGGGCAGAAACATTTAACATTGATTTTCCATTCTTCTTGGTGATGATGTTAATTACACCTGCTAGTGCATCTGAACCGTATACAACCGACATCGGTCCCTCCACAATTTCTATGCGTTCAATGGTATTGATATCGATTTGATTTAAACTTTCGCGGGTGTCTGAACGATCCACCATCGGAACACCGTCTAATAAGATCTTAACATTTCTTCCGCTCATGCCCATTAATTGTACATCGGTAGTTCCTAAAGTCAGGTCGTTGCTAAAACGAAAGCCCAATTCAGTATTTAATACCTGTTGTACATTGTTTGCGGCGCTTAAACGGATACGTGTATCGTTGATAACGCGGACATTGTAAACTGATTTTCGTAGCGATTGGGGCTCATATTGCCCTGTAACAACTACATCTTCCAGATCTTTTGCTTTAGTCGTATCTATTTTAATTTCTTGAGCATCAGCTAGTATACAGCAAAACAATAAAGCAATTGATAAATATATTCTCATTTATTTAGACTAATTATAAATAATTTGTGCAAATTTGTGGATAATCAAACTTAACAGATAACGTCAAACGGATAATTTATGCCGCTAAACGGATTAATTATGAAAATCGCCTTTGCTGAATACCAAACTGGAACACCACTTTTTTTAGAAGATTTGCAACAGAGAAATGAGGATGTAGTAAATAATCCCTTAAAGGTAAAAGTATGTAATAATGATGCACAATCGATTCAAATAAAGGAAGTAATAGTGGAGCATGCACAACTTTTTATAGTAGAAGTTTCCAGCTCAACAGAATTGTCTTTTTCCATTCCAGCAAGTTTACACTCGGTAAGCATGTTGTTTTGTATGGGAGGACAAGTAAGTTATATGGTAAGAGCAGGCGAAAAGTCCAGCATTTTAAAAGCGAACCAGCACACAGTTTTTAGTAATACCGTTCATGATTTAAGTGGGAAGGTTCTGAAACAAGCCACATTCATTGTCATGGTGTTCAAAACAGCATACTTTGAAGAATTAACAGGGCAAACATTTAGCGCTACGGAGGTTGATTCAATGGTATTAATGACTTCAAAGGAAATGCAAATACCCTTGAAAGCTATATTTGAACAAGAGCTTACAGGCCGTTTAATGCATGCTTTTTTACATTCGAAAGTACTAGAATTGGCTGTAATTTATCTGCAACAAAAAACACAAGGCATCGTACACACGTTAAAAAGTGCTGATGTTGATAAAATTGAAATGGCGAAAAAGATAGTAGAAGCAAACCTTCAAACACCTTTATCCTTAATGGAATTGGCTAGAAAAGTGGGAATAAATGATTTTAAATTAAAAAAAGGGTTTAAAGAACTAACAGGCACAACCGTGTTTGGATATTTATATAATCTTAGAATGGAAAAAGCCTACACGTTATTAGCCATCGAAAAAAAAGCGGTGAACGAGGTTTCTTTCTTGGTAGGCTATAAAAATTCTCAACACTTTATTTTAGCCTTTAAAAAGAAACACAATTTTTTACCAGGAACATTAAATAAATAAAAAAATACGCGCAAACGTTTGATTTTTATTTAAATTTCTTAAAATCAGGTAAATAAGCTATTGTTCGGGCTCGCTTATTACTAAATCTGATTCAATAATGGTATTGAAATATGCTTGATTTTCACTTTTTGGGTTATTAATTAAATCCAGTAAAATATTCGCAGCTTTTTGACCTTGTAAATAAGGATACTGTTCAACAGATGCAATAGGAGGATGGTCGATGTGGCTAATGATTGGTAAATTTGCATAGCTAACGATATCAAAATCCTTAATTTGCCCAAGTTTTTTGAGGTGTTTTATTAAATACAATGCCGTATAATCGTTAAATGCAACGATTGCCGTTGGTTTTCGTTTGTGATTTAAGAAGCTGTCTGTGGTTTCAATAATGCTTTCTTCGGTCAAATCACAATTGATAATTAAACTCGGGTCAAATTTCAAGCGGTTGAATGTAATAGCTTGCATATATCCTTCTTTACGCTCATTACTGGCAAACAAGGTAGCGGGTCCATTAATCATTCCAATAATTCGGTGTCCTTTTTTTAGTAAGAAATTCATCGCTTTAATCGTCGCATTTTCCAAGCTACAAGCAACATAGTGAACGTTGTTGAAAGGAGGGATACGGTCGAAAAAAACCACTGGAATGTTGAATGATTTTAATTTTTCAAAATGATCAAAGTTTGAGGTGTCTTTACTAATGGATACCAAAAGACCGTCTACACGCTGATTACGCATTTTATCCACTAAGCTTACTTCTTGTTCATAATTATCGTGCGATTGAGCAAAAATTACGGTATAATTCTTTTTTAAAAGCTCATCCTCAATGGCAGAAATCGCAGTAGAAAAAAAATGTTCCGATAATTCTGGAAGAATAACGCCAATAGTATACGTTTTCCCTTTTTGAAAGAAAATAGCGCTTTTATTGGGTTCGTAATTTAGAGATTTTGCAAGTTGCTTAATCTTTTCGCGTGTTACAGCACCAATACTAGGGTGATCGTGAAGACCTCTTGATACACTCGATGGTGAAATGTTTAAAATCTTAGCGATTTCTTTAATGGTTGCTGGTTTTGACATTTTTATTTTCTCCTTCTTCTTAACTCAAACGTTTGCGTGGTTTTTTTCCGCTTAAAAATCGATGCAAGATATAAATATCCATACTTTAGAGCAACCAAACTTTGAAAAAAAAACATATTAACCCAATACAATACAGATGAACAGGAGACAGTTTGTAAGAAACGCCGGTTTAACTACAGCAGCTTTTGCAGTAGTTCCAGATAAAAATTTGTTCGCAGCTAAAGCAGATGAGAAGATTAAAGTGGCCATGATTGGCGTAGGTTTGCGTGGCCAAAATCACTTGGATTTATTGCTTAAAAGAAACGATGTAGACTTGGTAGCTATTTGCGATGTAAGTGATAAGATGCTGGAAAGAAGCAAAGCCATAATTGCGAAAAGCGGAAAACCAATGCCAAAGATTTTTACAGGTGATGAAAATGCTTGGAAAAAAATGTTGGAAACAACAAAAGGCCTAAAAGCGGTTGTAATTTCTACTCCTTGGGAACTTCATAAACCAATGATTTTAGGAGCTATCGATTCAGGAATTAAATATGTTGCAACGGAAGTAATTTTAGGAATCAATTTAGAAGATCATTGGGACGTAGTACATGCTGCAGAAAAAAATAATGCACATGTAATGATGCTTGAAAATGTATGCTACCGCCGTGATGTATTAGCCGCTTTAAACATGGTTCGTCAAGGTGTTTTTGGTGACATGTTGCATTTTCAAGGTGGATATCAACACGATTTACGTGAAGTTAAATTTAACGATGGCGTGAATCCCTATGGTCATGGTGTAGAATTTGGCGAAAAAGGATTCTCTGAAGCGAAATGGCGTACAAATCATTCCGTATATCGTAACGGCGATTTATATCCAACCCATGGAATTGGTCCAGTAGCGAATTGTATCAATATTAATCGCGGAAACCGCTTCTTGAAATTAAATTCTTTTTCAACCAAAGCTATGGGATTGCATAAATACATTGTTGAAAAAGGAGGAGAATCGCATCCAAACGCAAAGGTTAATTTCCGTTTAGGGGATATTGTAACCACTACGATTGGCTGTGCTAATGGAGAAACCATCATTTTACAACACGATACCAATTCACCGCGCCCATATTCTTTAGGTTTTCGTTTTCAGGGAACAAAAGGATTATGGATGGATGTAAATAAAGGGGTATATGTAGAAGGTGTAAGCAAGCCGCATACTTGGGACGATGCAAAACCTTGGTTAGAAAAATACGATCATCCACTTTGGAAGAAATATGCGAGCGATGCGAATGGAGCTGGACACGGTGGGATGGATTTCTTTGTTATTCACGCATTTATCGAATCTGCAAAACGCAACGAGCCAACTCCGCTTGATGTGTATGATGCAGCTGCTTGGAGTGCTATCACTCCTTTAAGTGAGCAATCAATTGAAATGGGAAATGCGACGATAGAATTCCCAGATTTTACCGGCGGACAATGGATGCATAGAAAACCAGTGTTTGCCCTTAACGACGACTATTAATCCTTATTATTTAGTAAATCGGAAAAGTGCCTTCTTTTGAAGGCGCTTTTTTTTAACACCAGAAATTCGCCCCCTGACTTTCGGACATTCCGACGGTGTTTACTTCCGAAGTACTTTATGCACCATTCAAAAACAGTTTTTATACACGATTTTGTTCCGACGGCGGAGGAATCTCCTATAGGGGAGTTCTTTTAGCTCCGTAACAAAGAACAACTCATCCTGCTATCTTATAATCAACTAGCCGTAATTAATATCCATCATTGAGATTCTTCACATGCGTTCTGAATGACAGCAATTTTTATAATTTGCACTACACTACAAATGTAGCCAAACCTTATAATTCCTAACTCCGTATGCGCTGTGAAAAACCTCTGTGCACTTTGCCATAAAATAGAAATCACATCATCATGACAATTTGATTTTCGGCTAAGGCAAGCATATTCCTATCTTGGCAGAAATTTTTAAAAATGATAGCCATCTACAGCATTCTATTTATCATCTTGCTTTTCTTTTTTATTCTGCAATTGCCGGTATTTGGTGCATTTCCGAAAGGTACACGGTTACAAGCCATTAAACAGTTAGCAAACTATAAAGATGGTGCGATACAAAATCTCAGCGTTACCTTAATGAAACCTGAAAATGTAAGTTACTTTACCATGTTTAAAGAATTTTTTACGGGTAAAGATGCCAATAACATCCCGAAAAAGGCCCTGCCTTTTGTTCAGCCAGAAATTGATGCCCTACAGCAAACTACTGCGCCCGAAATTATTTGGTTCGGACATTCCTCTTATTTAATAAAGGTAGCAGGCCTGCGCGTATTGGTTGACCCGGTATTTAGTAGTACGCCATCACCTTTTTCATTTTTAGGAAATAAAGCATTTAAAGGAACCCAGTTTGCAGAGGCAGAAGATTTTAAAAATATTGATGTTTTAGTGCTAACACACGATCATTACGACCATTTAGATTACCAAAGTGTACTGAAAATTGCGCCTCAATCAAAACAAATTGTCACATCATTGGGGCTTGGTGCACATTTAGAAAAATGGGGTATTCAATCCGCTAAAATAAAAGAACTTAATTGGGGGCAATCGATTAATTTGTTTGATTCTTTAACCTTTACCGCAGTACCAGCACGCCATTTTACAGGACGTACGTTTAAAAGAAATCAAACCTTATGGTCGGCTTTTGTTTTGAAAACGATAAATGCTAGTTTGTTTTTAGGCGGAGATTCAGGATACGATACGCATTTTAAAGAAATAGGAGCGCTGTACGGTCCTTTTGATTTGGCACTATTGGAATGCGGACAATACAACGCTTATTGGCCAAACATTCATATGTTTCCGGAAGAAGTGGTGGAAGCTGCAAAAGATTTAAAAGCCCGTGTATTGATGCCTGTTCATTGGGGGAAATTTACGTTGGCAATGCATGCCTGGGATGATTCGGTTAAACGGGTTACTGCAGAAGCTGCTCGCCAAAATTTTCCGATAGCAACACCAAAATTAGGAGCCACTTGGGTTGTAAATAGTGCTTTGCCTACAGAAAAATGGTGGGAAAACACATAAGAATGAACATTTTACCTTGTTTGTTGTTTATCTGAGGTAAAGCATTTTTATGAAAACAGAATTAATCGAAATTTTTCAAAGTATACGTGCCTATCTTCAGCCGTATGCTACCCGTGGATATGCTGTTGATATCGATTCGGAACAGGAATATGTGTTGTTGAGTGAAAAAAATATCTTGACCGACAAAGGTAAAATTACGGAACGTTTCTTTGCGGGTGTTTACATAAACGAGGCAGAAGTTGAAATAAAACTAAACGCTGCAGACATCCAATCGGAACAAAAGGAGTGGAAACGGTTGAACGAGGACGTAATCGCCATTTCATTGAGTAGCCTTGATAAGAAACAATTGATGGAGATTGAAAATCTAATTGAAATTATTCACACGAGATTTAAAGAAAAAGAATGGATTTAAACTGAGTATCTGTAAATTTGTGCCAGCACAAAAGCAGTATATTCGTTTAAGTTTTTCAATTTGCCACATTCTACAGCAAGTAATACGAGCAATTTAGTTGTATGGCAAGATGCCTTTTTGGGTGTTTTTGCAAAACATGGTTTGTCATTAGCTTATGCGAATGACCCTGTTTTCACTTTGGTGATCTTTCATGAAAAGGCGCTTGTGGTGCATTTGGTTCCCCTTCATAATGCGTTTACACCAGATCAATTAATCGCACTGCAAAATCAATATCAGCTTTTAAATCTAAAATTGGTTCACCTCTGGGAAGATGTTTGGTGCACGCGTCAAACACAGGTAATTGCGCGGATTAAATCCCTTTTAGGCATTAATGAACGGATCCACGGAAGGAAAACCAAGGTTCAAAAAATTGCCAAACCCATGGCTGATGCATTCTTGAACGAAAACCATTTGCAGGGAGCGGTTAGTAGTCGGTATAAATACGGACTTTTTTTGAAAGATGAGTTGGTGGGAGTGGCAACATTTTCTGCTCTGCGGAAGATGAAACATTCAGAAGATTACAAATCAGCCGAATTAATCCGTTTTGCGATTAAAAGCGGATTTTCAATTACGGGTGGTTTAAGTAAATTATTATCGACCTTTATTGATCATTTACAGCCCAACGATATCATGAGTTATGCCGACCGCGATTGGGGTGCAGGAGAGGCTTATTTAAGGCTTCAGTTTGGGTATGTGGCGAGTATCGCGCCTCAGCTGTTCCTGCTGGATGAATCCCTGCATCGTCGTTTAAAGAAAGAAGCTGTAACCGATAACATAGAAGTGTTTAACACAGGGAGTTTAAAATTTATTCTCAAAACTTAAAAATGCATTATAATTCACTGTTTATTTTAGGCGCAACTGCCTCTGGTAAAACAAAGTTGGCCGTAGCCATTGCTCAGCACCTGCAGGGCGAAATTATAAGCGCAGATAGCCGCCAAATTTTTAAGCGCATGGATATTGGCACGGGTAAAGATCTAACGGAATACCGCATCGCGGATGAAATCATTCCCTATCATTTAATCGATATTTTAGAACCAGGTGAACGCTATCACGTAGATGCTTTTAAAAATGATTTCTTTACTGCATTTGAGCAAATTCAAACCCGTAAAAAGCTGCCGATTGTATGCGGTGGTACAGGTTTATACCTCCAAAGCGTTCTGCAGAATCAGCCATATACCGCTGTGCCAGTAAACGATGATTTACGGAATATCTTAGAATCCCTTGATAAAGAAAGCCTGATAGAGCGGTTGTACACGTATCCTGCGGAGCAGATTAAACACGTCGATTTGGATTCGAAAAAACGAATCATCCGTGCGATTGAAATTGCAGAATACCTCCAGGAGTATACCTTGATCGAAGTGCCACGACCAACCATTCATCCACTTGTTATTGGTTTGAAGAATGAGGTGACACTGACGCGTAAGAAAATCTTAAATCGTTTAGAAGCGCGCTTTGAAGCCGGAATGATTGAGGAAGTAGCCGTTTTATTAAAAGAAGGTGTTCCCGAAGAAATGCTGGTTTTTTATGGACTAGAATATAAATTTATTGTGCAATATCTGAAAGGCGAAATGAGTTTAATTGTGTTAAAAGAGAAATTAGGCATAGCCATTTGTCAATATGCCAAACGCCAGAATACGTATTTTAGGAAGATGGAAAAAGACGGTATTCGTATTAATTGGTTAGATGCTTCGTTGGACATTAACCAGTTAAAACAACAGGTTTTGCAAATGGTTTTAAGATAAAATATTTAAACGGTTAGTTGTTGATTAGTAGTGTTTTATGTGTTGGTTCTTGTTTTTTGTGTCTTTTTGGCATCCGATTTGTAAATGGTAGTGTAAATAACCTATGATTTATAAATAAATACATCTACATGAAAAAAATCACAAAACTAATGACAACAGCAGCAGCTGCAGTTGCTTTATTTTTTACTACAAATGCACAGGCCCAATCAAATCACAAATTAGGAATCGGCGCAACAGTAGGTATACCTACCAGCGATGCATACAGTGTTGCGTTGGGTATCGATTTACGTTACCAATTTGATGTTGACAAGCAATTGTCAATTCCGGTAACAGCGGGTTATACCAATTTAAATGGAAAAGAAATAGGTAATACGGGAGTTGATTTTCCGGATTATGGATATGTTCCTTTAAAAGTGGGTGCTAAATACTTTTTTAATCCTAGCGGTTCCGGTCTTTACGGTTTAGCTGAGTTGGGTGCAGGTTTTGGAACAAATGAAGGTTCAGGCACCTCTTTCGTTTATTCGCCTGCAATTGGATATGCTTGGAGCAACGGCTTAGACTTAGGAGTTAAGTACGAAGGATTATCGAGAAATAGTTCAAATACCGGTTTCGTAGGTCTTCGTTTAGCCTATGGATTTGCATTGTAAGAAAAGACAATTTATTTTCAAAGCTCACGCTTATGCGTGGGCTTTTTTTTGTTTTAAAGTCTATTCAATTTTACCCCTAGCTTTGTTTCATGCTGTTTACCAATTATCTATTTTGTCTTGTTTATAGTGGTCGTTCGATAAAAAAATAGAAATTTCATTATAATTAAGTAATTTTTTAAATCTTTGGTTTTTTTTGTGCTTTTTTAGTAATTAAATTCTTATTTTGAGCCGAAAACCAAATACAATGAAACGAATATTTGCAATTGCACTAGTCGGTACCTTAATGGCCTGTAATCAGGTAAACAAACACAGTGATGAACATGCCGATACTACCCATCAAGATTTAGTTGCTACCAATGCGGTAGCGGTAAGCTTTAAAGATGAAAAAACACAAACGTTATTTGCACAGTACGAAGATTTAAAAAATGCACTGGTAAAGTCAGACTCTGTTCAGGCAAAGCAATTTGCAAGCTCTTTAAAGCAAAGTTTAGATATCTATCCCGAAGCAGGCAAAATTGCTTTATCAGCAGATAGCATTGCCAATACAACGCAATTAATCGCTCAGCGCAAATCATTTACAAACGTAAGCCAAAGTTTAATTACCTTGTTTAAAACGAAAGAATTGAGTCAAGGCGTAGTGTATATACAACATTGTCCAATGGCCAACAAAGGCGATGGTGGCGATTGGTTGTCTTCTGCAAAGGAAATTCGTAATCCATATTATGGGGATGAAATGCTGGAATGCGGTAGGGTAGTGGAAGAGATAAAATCCAAATAAAAATCAACTGGAAAGATAATGGGATTGTTACGCGTTTTTTGACGAATAATTCACATTTATTTAACAGTTTTGCTATGCGCGAATATTAAATTTTACATAACTTAGGAAGCTATAAACACAATACAATAATATGTCAGATATTGCAGAGATAAAAGTTGACGGTAAGACAATAGAATTGCCAGTAATAAAAGGAACAGAGGATGAAAAAGCCATTGATATTTCTAAATTAAGAGATACAAGCGGTTTAATCACCTTAGATGCTGGTTTTAAAAATACGGGATCTACTAAAAGTAAAATCACGTTTTTAGATGGAGAGAAAGGGGTTTTAAAATATAGAGGGTATTCTATTGAGCAACTTGCCGAAAAATCAAGTTTTTTAGAAGTAGCATATCTTGTTATTTATGGTGATTTACCTACACAAGCACAATTAGATGCTTTTCAAGCCGAAATTAGTCAGCATACACTGATTCATGAGGATATGAAGAAATTTTTTGATGGTTATCCGTCAAAATCGCATCCAATGGGTCAATTAGGTTCGTTAATATTCTCTTTGTCAACTTTTTATCCAGAGTGTTTAGAGCAAAATCAAACGGCTGAACAACAAAATTTAACCATCATTAAATTGCTGGCTAAATTACCTACAATTGTAGCATTCATTTATAAAAAATCTTTAGGACATCCACTTATCTATCCTAAAAATAAATACGATTACGTAACCAATTATTTATGGATGACTTTCGGGCAACGTACCGAAGATTATGAAGTAAACCCGGTTGTAGTAAATGCAATGAACAAATTGTTGATTCTGCATGCTGATCATGAGCAAAATTGTTCTGCTTCAACCGTTCGTATTGTAGGTTCATCGGATTGTAATTTATATGCCTCTATCTCAGCGGGTATTGCAGCTTTGTGGGGCCCTTTACATGGCGGTGCGAATCAAGCGGTAATTGAAATGCTTGAGCGTATTAAAGAAGACGGTGGTGATACTGAAAAATGGATTAAGAAAGCAAAAGATAAAAACGATCCATTCCGCATGATGGGCTTTGGTCACCGTGTGTACAAAAATTTCGATCCACGTGCTAAAATTATTAAGAAAGCTTGTGACGATATTTTAGAGAATTTAGGTATTAATGATCCTGTATTAGAGATTGCTAAAAAATTAGAAGAAGCAGCTTTAACAGATCAATATTTTATCGACCGTAAATTATATCCGAATGTAGATTTTTATTCAGGTATCATTTACCGTGCTTTAGGTTTCCCATCTGAGATGTTTACTGTATTATTCGCTTTAGGACGTTTACCAGGATGGATTGCTCAATGGAAAGAAATGAAAGAAAATAAAGAGCCAATTGGTCGCCCACGTCAAGTTTATGTAGGAGAAGTAGACAGAGAATTTGTCGATATAAAAAATAGAAAATAATAGAAATCCCCGATGAAAATCGGGGATTTTTTTTATCTAAAATTATTTATTTTTTGTGTTAAACAGCTTAATTTCAGTTGTTTGTGTTTTGTTTTGTCTTTTTTGAGAAACAAAAATCCTTAACCGTGTGTTACTACTTCAAAATTAATTATTAAAGCATTAACACTATGGGAAATTTATTGTATTTGATCGCGGTAGTATTGGTAATATTATGGGTCATTGGTTTCATCTTTCACGGATTCGGTGATGTAGGAGGAATTATTCACGTACTTTTAGTAATAGCGGTAATTGCTATATTACTTAAAATCATCGGACGGGCAGCCTAATAAAAATCAAGAGCAATAAAAGTTCAGAAAAAATAGCATGAAATTAGAACGGGCAGCTTACTTCTTTAACAGAAGTTCTGCAAGTTCTAAATCGCTAGGATAGGTAATTTTAATGTTGTTTCGTTCACCTTCAAGAATATGAATAACATGGCCATTAGATTCTACTACACTGGCATCATCTGTAAAATGACTGTTAAACTCTTGTAAGTAAGCATCTTTTAAAACAGCTAATTGAAAAGTTTGTGGCGTTTGTACTAAGTAGATTTCATTGCGTGGTAAAGCTTTCGATTTTTGACCACTTAAGCTGCGTACACTATCGCTTGATTGAACTGCTGCAATAGCATTTCCATTTTCAATAGCTGCTTGAAAGCACCGATCAATTAATTTTTTGGATATTAATGGGCGTACGGCATCGTGAATGGCTACGTAACCGTCTTCTTCAATTAATTGAATAGCGTTTTGTACGGAATGAAAACGTTCTTTTCCTCCCGCTACTACAGTGTGAGGAACATGAAATTGAAATTCGGTACAAAGTCTACTCCAGTAGGCGTGTTGCTCTTGGTTTAGAACGACAAAAATTTTGGGTTGTGACTCGCTTTGGGCAAATGCTTTAATCGTGTGCATCATAACCGGAAGATTATGGAGCAGCAAGAATTGTTTGGGAGTTTCTGTTTGCATCCGATTGCCAGAACCGCCTGCTACAATAATAGCGTAGTATTTCATGTTCGGATAAAACAAGTTAAAAAATATGGAGCGTTTGTACAACGCTCCATATTTTTGATGCAATTAGATAATTAGCATGGCATCGCCATAGCTATAGAATTTGTATTTTTCTTTTACTGCAACTTCATACGCATTCATTACGTTCTCGTAACCACCAAAAGCACTAATCATCATCAATAAAGTTGATTCAGGTGTGTGGAAATTCGTAATCATTGAATTTGCGATACTAAAATCGTATGGAGGGAAGATGAATTTGCTAGTCCAATCATTTGCAGCTTTTAATGTTCTGTTTGCAGAAACAGCTGATTCAATTGAACGCATTGATGTTGTACCAACAGCGCATACTTTTCTTTTCTCTTCAATGGCTTTGTTTACAATATCAGCATCTTTTTGTTCGATGATAAATTGTTCCGAATCCATTTTGTGTTTGGTTAAATCCTCTACCTCAACGGTTCTAAAAGTACCTAAGCCCACGTGAAGGGTAACTTCAGCAAAGTTAATACCTTTTAACTCCAAACGTTTCATTAATTCACGACTGAAGTGTAAGCCTGCCGTTGGAGCTGCTACTGCACCTTCGTGTTTCGCGAAAATGGTTTGATAACGTTCTTTATCTTCAGCAGTTGCTTTACGTTTAATGTATTTTGGAAGCGGAGTTTCACCTAAAATTTCAACGTTTTTTCTAAATTCTTCGTCCGTACCTTCAAATAAGAAACGAATGGTGCGGCCTCTAGAAGTGGTATTGTCTACTACCTCAGCAACCAATAAATCATCGTCGCCGAAGTAAAGTTTATTGCCCACACGAATTTTACGCGCAGGATCAACTAATACATCCCATAAGCGTAATTCTTTATTTAATTCGCGCAATAAGAATACTTCAATTGTTGCACCAGTTTTTTCCTTGTTTCCATATAAACGAGCAGGAAAAACTTTGGTGTTGTTTAAGATCATTACGTCTTGATCGTCGAAATAATTTAAAACGTCTTTAAATATCTTATGTTCAATTTTACCGCTGTCTTTATGTAAAACCATTAAGCGCGCTTCGTCACGTTGTTCAGAAGGGGTATGGGCAATAAGAGACTCTGGTAAGTTGAATTTGAATTGTGATAATTTCATTCCTGATGAATTTTTTGAGGTGCAAAAATACGAATTTAATTTTTCTTTTTGGTATTTTATCTATTTCAATTATAGATATTCGAAATATGGGTATAAATTAATACAAAAATTTGACTTTTCAAGCGTCAACGATGAATAACATGTCGTATATCTTAGTTGAATCAAGAATATTTTTTTAGTTTTGAATCTAGCTGTAACGAATCCCACTTGTTGGTGTCTAAACTGTAATTATGATAATCTTTAGGTTAATAGGCGAGAGTTTCCGATTTGCATTTGATGCATTACGCCAAAATAAAATGCGAACCATGTTGTCTTTATTGGCAATTACCATCGGTATTTTTACCATTATAACGGTTTTTTCGGCCGTTGATACCTTTAGAAATAAGCTACAGGCCAGCGTGGATAAATTGGGTTCAAACACTATTTACATCCAGAAATGGCCATGGAGTTTTGAAGATAATTATCCATGGTGGAAATACATGAATCGTCCACAGCCCTCGTTGCGCGATTTTGACGAATTAAGAGAAAGGATGACGAACGCGCAGGGTATTACCTTTGAGGCATCAACAAGCAATCGTACAATTAAATATAGAAGCAATTCCGTAGAAGGAGTAGGTGTAAATGCCGCTACCTTTGATTTTAATAAAACATGGAATTTTGAACTTCAAGAAGGTCGTTATTTTACAGAAGGAGAGAGTAAATTAGGGGCGCCAATGGTCATTATTGGTGCGCAAGTAGCTGAGGGATTATTTGATTCGCAGCCAGCTCTTGGTAAACAAATTAAAGTAATGGGGAGAAGGGTTACTGTTATTGGCGTGTTTAAGAAAGAAGGAGAAGACATGTTTGGTAATTCTCTTGATAACCTTACTCTAATTCCTCTTAATTTAGCTAAAGGTATTTTCGATTTGCAAGATGAACGCTACAATCCGCAAATCACGGTACGGGGTAATGATAATATCTCCTTAGAGGAAATTGAAAGTGAATTGAAAGGTTTAATGCGCTCTATTCATCGTTTAAGACCTGGTCAAGACGATGATTTTGCACTGAATAAAACAACGGTAATAACCAACCAATTAAATAAAATGTTTGATGTTGTAAATCTAGCAGGTTGGGTAATTGGAGGTTTTTCTATTTTGGTTGGAGGATTTAGTATTGCGAATATCATGTTTGTTTCGGTAAAGGAGCGTACCAATATTATCGGTATTCAAAAATCGCTTGGCGCTAAAAACTATTTCATTTTACTTCAGTTTATTTTCGAATCGATCTCGCTTTGTCTACTAGGAGGGGCTTTAGGTTTAATCTTGGTTTATTTAACAACCGTGGTAATTAAGCTGGCTTTGGATGTTCAGATATTGCTCGGATTAAATAACATTGCCTTAGGCGTAACAGTTTCTGTGATAATTGGCGTAATTTCCGGTTTTTGGCCTGCATATTCTGCTTCCAGATTAGATCCTGTTGAAGCCATTCGATCGTAGTTAAGAATCTTAAAGTTTAATTTGAAGGGATAATTTATATACGTCGTATGCTACTTTTTGGATAAGATTAAATTGTTCGGGAACAAGGTCTTCGCCTTTTTTAATAGCGGTAGCAGCCTCGTTCAAGCGAATCAATGGAACATTTTCTACGGTATTGATACCTTCCTTTAAGTTATTAGCAGCAATGTCTAATAAGTATTTGGTATTATTTGATATAGGTTTTAAATGGTCGAAATTTTCGAACGTAAAATCATGTTCCTTGTTGTATAAAGAAAGCGTGGCAATGTAAGAGGATAAATGGTGGTTTAAGGCTGAAAACTGATGTACCTCTTTGATAAACAATTGTTTGCTTTTTGGTTCGGCAAACATTCGTTGAAAAAGTGAAGCTAAATTGGCGGTGCTTACATATACTTCTTTGCGCGCGAGTTTATACTCGGTACGGTTATAGTTTTGACCAAAATACAAGCCAGCCACTTGATTGTAATAGTCATGATTGGCCTGAATCACATCTAGCATAGCTTCTTTCAGGTTTTCGTATTCCCAAGTTGGAAAAAGTGAATAACTGGCCAGTAGGGCAATTCCAGAACCAATGAAGGTGTCGTAAATGCGTTCTTGAGCCAATGCGATGGTACCCATCCCCAAAAAGTCAAAAAGGATTAAAATGTAAGGAGTCATAAATAATACACTTACAACATAATTCTTGCGCTGAAAACTATAACAACCAATCATACAAATGAGCAAAATCACAAAAAGTGTATGACGATCGTGCACATATGTTACCACGCCCATCCCCACAAATACGCCGATGGTGGTGCCGATTAAACGCTGGTAGTTACGCTCTTTGGTTAAGCTAAAACCGGGTTTGGAAATCACCAAAATGGTTAATAAAATCCAATAGCTATGTGAGAAATTTAAAATTTGAGATACTATATAGCCCAGCAGCATAACCACCGTTACGCGCAAGGAATGACGAAAAGTAGAAGAACTGTACGTCAGGTTTTCGGTGAATTTGCTAAAATCGAAACTTTGATGGGTGATGAATTTCTCGGTATCCACTTCCGTTTTCCCTAAATCTTTACTGCTTCTTAATTTAAAATAGCTGGAAATGGTTTTTACTCTTGACAGGATATTCTCGATATTAACTTCTATATTCTTCAAGGCAATAATGCCTGATGTGCTAAATTCGCTGTTGGTGTTGTTGTGCTCCAGTGAATTGATTTTGATTTTTAACCGCTCCACTTCAATCAATAAGCGTTTCGATATTTGAGGCTTTCCACCACTTTTTAAGGCAAATGAAATATCATCTAAGGCATAGGAAATTCGTTTTATAGCCATTTCGTAATTAGAAAGAATGCCTATTTTATCAAATTGATCGTGCAATTGTTGGTAATTGTAATAGGTCGACATCACTTGTTCAAACAAATCGACCATGTCTACAAAAACGAGCAATAAAAAACGTCCTTCAGGGGTTGTATCACGTACAATTTCGCGCGTTTTAAAGAGCAATTCGCGTACGGCATCTTGTTTTTGGTGCACGGTGGCCTGCAGCTGAATTAAATCGGCATAGGTTTTATCATAGTTGTTATCTTGTCGATAGAATTTTGCCTTTTCTCGTAGAAATTCAGCAACCTCAAAAATGGAATCGCTTAAAGCTTGCTGAACGACACGAAAGGGGCGTAGGCGGTAGACAAAATAGCTTAAGCCAGTGTACCAAATACTTCCTGCTAAAATAAATAACGCATATTTTAATACATCTCTCCAAGGACGTATATCATCGATACTAAGTACCATGATGAGTAAAACGGCGGTTCCGATAGAGGCTGCACGTACGCCATAAACGTAAAACATCGAGAAAATAAAGCAAGATACCATCAACAAACAGCCAATGAAAAAATGATTCTTGTTGGTTAATCCCGTAAGGATAGAAAAAATAGTAATTAAGACAGTGGTAATAAGCATGGCGTTTAACCGATGTCGCATAGGACCTGGACTGTCGACAACACTGATGCAAAGGGCGCCTAACGACAAAGTCATGCCGTATTTGAGCAAACCGAATTGCGCAAAAATGAGCGAAGGAAGTAAAACACCGATGGTGATACGCAAACCATCTGCAAAATAGGTGCTTAATAAAAAATCCTGAATGCTTCTGATCGGTTGCTTGATCTCCATACCACAAATTTACTATAATGCTATAAGTTTTTTTCTTCTTTTTAATTTAAGTTTTGAACCAAATCACACTTTTTACGAGAAAGTTCCGACTAAAAGGAATGTATATTGCATGTTAATTTGTTAATTGTATTGATTGTCAATATGTTAATAACTTGTATGATCTTGTTGATTTATAGCGTATATGTATAAAATTAAACGTTTTTTGTTTCAGAAACGTTTTGAGCTTAAGTGGATAATTTTGTGAATAAAAAAAAATATTTAGGTATTGATAATCAGTTATTTATTCTTAAATTAGATCATATCAATTACGAAGTACTTTGAATTCTGACTAACAACCAAAAAAGTAGTGAAACTGATAAGGTACATTACTTGGGAGTTTTTTAGGGAGAGCAATTGTTTCCATAGCGGTTAAGCCAATAGGGAATATATAGGACGTGTAAGCAGACTATGAAAATTGAAAGGAGCCCGATAAGAAATTATTGAGAATAACCGAAATATACGTATGGGAGTTATAGGAAATAAATTTTCAGCTAACACGAAAGTTTTAGAACCAAGTGTCAAGGGAAAAATCGAAGTAAAGAGTAATGAGATGCTTTAAAAACAACTATGGTTGTCTTTAAGGTTAAACGGGGAACTGAATCGAAAGAGGAAGAACCCCGTTTTGTTTTACATTAAATTTGCAGAATAGTGCAGGATAGTTATTTTCGCTTTAAAAGCTACTTTGGCATCTATTTCTAACCAATTAAAATTTCAATAAATCAATGAAGATTCCCTATTCGTCCAAATGGACGCTTTTAGCCTTATTTCTCAGTACCAGTGTATACGCACAAAAAACGAGCTATAAATTTGATTTTGGCCCAGGGAAAACGCAAAAAGGATATTTACAAGTTTTAGCCGCTGATACCTATTCAAAAGAAAAAGGGTATGGTTTCGATTTAGATTCGAAGGTTACAGACCTTAATCAAGGTGGCAAGAATGCTTTAACCGATGGATTAGTAAAAGCTGATAAACCTTTTTATTTTTCGGTTAATCTGTCAGAAGGGAATTACAAGGTTACCCTAACGTTGGGTGCTGCAAAGTTGGCCAGTAAAACAACGGTAAAAGCAGAATCGAGAAGATTGATGTTGGAAAACATCGAAACAAAACCGGGTGAAGTAGTTACCAAAACATTTATCGTGAATATTAAGGACAAGAATATTGCCGGAGGAACTGTTGTTGGATTGAAGCCACGTGAGTTAACCAAATTGGACTGGGATGATAAATTGACCTTGGAGTTTGATTATACGACCGCATTGAATGCGATGGAAATTACCAAGGTGGAGGATCAAATTACCGTTTTTTTAGCGGGAAATTCTACCGTGGTAAATCAAGATGATGAGCCTTGGGGTTCTTGGGGGCAAATGATACCACGTTTCTTTAAGCCGGGGATAGCCATTGCTAACCATGCAGAATCAGGTTTAACCCTAGGTTCTTTTAAAGGTAGTCGCCGTTTAGATAAAGTATTGAGTATCATGAAACCAGGTGATTATCTTTTTATTGAATTTGGACATAACGATCAAAAAGACAAGGGACCAAATGATGGCGCCTATAAGTCGTACACCGAGCGTTTAAAATATTTTGTGGCCGAAACAAAGAAAAAGGGTGGGATTCCGGTGATTTTAACTTCAACTAGTCGTCGTTCTTTCGGCCCTGAAGGAAAAATTGTGAATTCTTTGGGTGATTTTCCAGATGCAGCACGTAAGGTAGCTGCTGAAGAGAAAGTTGCCTTAATTGACTTGAACGCAATGACTACCTCGTTGTTCAATGCTTTAGGAGAACAAAATTCCGTTAAAGCATTTGTGCATTATCCTGCAAATACCTATCCCGGACAAACAAAGGCATTAGCCGATAATACCCATTTTAATCCCTACGGTGCCTATGAGATTGCACAATGTGTCATTTTAGGTATTAAAGAAGGGAAATTGGGACTTACGAAATATTTTGTAGATGATTTACCTGCGTTTAATCCTGCGAAACCAGATAATTTTGCTACCTGGCAATGGCCTGAAAGTCCGAAAAGTAGCTTAGTAAAACCTGATGGAAATTAAGGAATGAAGAAAATAGTTTTCATTTTCTTTTTTGCCGTTTCTTTTGCTTGCGTTGCTCAGGAATCGTTGAAGACTTTTCCATTGTCGGCGGTAAAGCTATTGGATGAGCCGTTTAAACAGGCACAAGAAACAGATTTAAATTATATTTTGTCCTTAGATCCGGACCGCTTGTTAGCGCCATACCTCAAAGAATCGGGTTTGACTCCTAAGGCAGAATCGTATGGGAATTGGGAAAACACAGGCTTGGATGGACATATAGGAGGCCATTATCTTTCTGCGCTATCCATGATGTATGCCGCCACACATGATAAGACAGTTAAGGAGCGTATTGATTATGTGATAAGAGAATTAAATGCCTGTCAGCAAAAGAACGGAAACGGTTATTTGTCAGGAATACCGAAAGGAAAGGTTATGTGGGCAGAGATTAAAGCAGGGAACATTCGCGCGGCAAGTTTCTCGTTAAACGGACGCTGGGTTCCTTTATACAACATCCATAAAATATATGCGGGTTTGTACGATGCGTATTTCTTTGCGGGAAATACACAAGCCAAAGGCATGTTAATTGCATTGACTGATTGGTGCATCGATTTGGTTTCAGGTCTTCGTGATGCTCAAGTGCAGGAAATGCTTAAAAGTGAGCATGGGGGCTTAAATGAGATTTTTGCAAAGGTTTATGACCTAACCGGGAATAAGAAATATTTGAAATTGGCTATTCAATTTTCGGATTTAGCACTTTTGAATCCGCTTCTGAAAGGAAAAGATGCCTTAACGGGTATTCATGCCAATACGCAGATACCAAAAGTGATTGGTTTTGAGCAAATAGCGCTGCTAAATGGGGATAAAAAATGGTCAGAGGCTTCGGCTTTTTTTTGGAATACGGTGGTCGAACATCGCAGTATTGCCATTGGTGGGAATAGTGTACGCGAACATTTTAATCCGACAAATGATTTTTCATCGATGATTGAATCGCGTGAAGGACCAGAAACTTGCAATTCATACAACATGCTTAAGCTGAGCGAACAATTGTTTTTGTCGAGTACCTTGGCAAAATATATGGATTATTACGAGGAAACGGTTTACAATCATATTTTAAGTACACAACGTCCAGCGGGTGGTTTTGTTTATTTTACGCCTATCCGTCCAGGACATTACCGCACGTATTCGAGTCCACAAGAAAGTTTTTGGTGTTGTGTAGGTTCTGGTTTAGAAAATCACGCAAAGTACGGTGAAATTATCTATGCGCATACGGCAAGCGATTTATTTGTTAATCTATTTATCGCATCGGAATTAGCTTGGGAGGAAAAAGGGCTGCACATCACACAAGAAGTCGATTTAGCGAAAAATGATGTGGCTAAATTTCGGTTAAAACTCAAGAAGTCTGCTCGATTCGGGATTCGTTTCAGAGCTCCATATTGGGTTAAAGAGGGGGCGACACAAGTGTCTATTAATGGAAAAAAAGTAACTGTTACAAAAGATGCAAATGGGTATTTCGGAATAAATCGCCTTTGGCAAAGCAACGATTTGATTGAAGTAAAGATGCCTATGCATGTTGAAACGGTGTTTTTACCGGATGGCTCTGATTGGTTGGCATTTAAACGCGGGCCTTTTGTTTTGGCAGCTGCTTTGGATACCTTAAGTCAACCAAATTTAACGGCAGATGGCAGTAGAATGGGACACATCGCAAGCGGACCTCTATTGCCTTTAAGTGATGCTCCATTCATTATTGGTGAGAAGAAAGAGTTGGCGGATGGTTTAATAAAAGAGAAGAATCAACCCATGACCTTTTCTGCAGCAAATTTGATTTATCAACCTGCATATAAAAAATTAAAATTAGTTCCCTTTTATACCCTACATGACGAACGTTATGTGCTGTATTGGCCTTTTGTTGCAAAAAATGAGTTAGATAAGAAGTTGGCAGATATGCTGGTAAGCGAACGTGTTAAAGTTGATTTGGAACAGCACACCATTGATTTGGTAAACACCGGCGAACAGCAACCAGAATCGGACCATGGTTTTAAGGGTGAAAAGACAACAAATGGTCTTTTCCAAGAACGTCACTATAGAAATGCTACCGCTTGGTTTAGTTACCAGTTAAGAGACCCGAAATTAGTAGCTACGAAAGTACGTTTGACTGTTTATGGCAAGGAGCGGAATAAAGCTTTTTCGGTTTATTTCAATGATCAGCTCCTTGAAAATTTGAAACTGGATGGTACCAAAGGTGACGGTTTTGTGGCTGTAGATGTGGCGATTCCTGCAACCTTAAGAAAAGCGAGTTTTGAATTGAAATTTGTAGCAGATGCTGGTTCGGCGGTTGCCAACATTTACGAAGTGCGTTTAATGAAATAGATGGGCTGAGATAACGAGGAACAAAGCAATCAGCTAGATGCTATTGCTTTGTTCTTTGTAAAGGTCTAATATCAGCTATTCAACAATTCCTTCGCTGGTCATTACTACTCTTTTCATGCTTCCATCTTTGTTGTAATGAAGGTAATCGATGCATACGGAGCGACGGAAGCTTCCGCCATCGTTGTTAATGGCGCCGTTGTGATAGATAAAATACGATTTCCCTTTAAAATCGATAATAGCCTGATGATTTGTGTTTGAATTTCCTGCAATTTCGTTTAAAATTCCTTTGTACTCCCATGGTCCATGGATGCTTTTACTCATGGCATACACAATTTTTTCAGGGAATTCTGAGGCATAGGAAAGGTAATACCAGCCTTTTCTTTTGTGAATCCAAGGCGCTTCGGTAAATTTGGGAATATCGATGGTATGGATGGGCCCATCTAGTTCAATCATGTTACGTTTCAATTTAGCGTAGCGACATTTCTGGTTGCCCCAAAAAATATAAGCCTGACCGTCGTCATCAATAATAACCGAAGGGTCTATATCATCCCAGCTGATTTTAACATCGGTGGTCATATCGTTCGTAATGAGTGCCTTCCCCAAGGCATCTTTAAACGGTCCTCTTGGATTATCCGCAACTGCGATTCCAATGGCTTTTCCGTGGATGGTTCCGTGGGTAATGGCTACATACCAATAGAATTTTCCATCGCGCTCAATTACTTGTGAGGCCCAAGCATCGTCCTTAGCCCAGGCAAATGCTTTGGCGTTGAGCGGTGAAGGATGTTCCTTCCAGTTTTGCATATCACCCGAAGAGTAGCATAACCAATCGTGCATTTGATAGCGGTTGTTTGGAACTGGAGATTCATCGTGTCCGGTGTAGAGGTACACGGAATCTTTATAGACGTATGCAGCGGGGTCGGCTGTGTATTTATCGGTGATAATCGGGTTTCCCTTAATTTTGAAACTTTTTACTTGCGCGCCACTGTTTAAACTCCACAGAATGAGACTAGCAGCGATACCTATTTGAATATTTCTCAGCATTGTTATTGCTTTTGTAATTTTTTAAGTTCTTTATTTTTAAGTACGAGAATGCTTCCATGACGGATACCTTTAGGCAAGGAAATTTTATCGGAAACATCGGTCCAGGTTTTTAGATCTTCCGATTGGATGGCGCCGTATTTATGTTCGCGGTATTTATCGAAATAAACCAACCACTTTTGACCTATTTGAAGACTTGTTGGTCCGTTCTGCCCAATATTTTCCTGTGATGGGAGCACCAGCTTTTGAGTAAGGGCCCGTTAGGTGATCGCTATAGGCAATTTTAATGTTCTTTTGTGCCGGCTCGCGCGTTTCATCTTTTAAAAACATGATAAATTTTCCCTTACTTTTTACGATGGTTGCATCAATGACATTGAATTTAGGCTCGTACAGCAATTGCGTTTCAGAAAAGGTTTTAAAGTCTTTCGTCGTTGTATAATAGATTCGGTGGTTATAGCCATCTTCTTCTTTCGATGCCGTTTCAGGGAATTTGCCCGTGATGGTTGTTGCCCAATAAATCATATACGTTTTTGTCGCTTCGTCATACGTGATTTCGGGTGCCCAGGTATTTCGTGCTTGAGGTTCCTTTGCCATTACAGGAAGGAATTGTTGTTCAGACCAATGTATTAAGTCTTTTGAGGAAGCGTAACCAATACCGTTATCTTTCCAACTAACGGTCCAAACAAGATGAAAGAATCCATCTGCTCCCCGGATAATGCAAGGGTCTCGCATGAGTTTATCTTTACTTACGGTTGGTTTTAAGAAGGATGAATCGTTTTTTAACGCTTTCCAGCTGTAACCATCTTCGCTATAAGCCAAGTGAAGCCCATCTAAGCCATTATTTTTAAAATAAGCAAAGAGGTAAGAATTGCTTTTCGATTGTGCTTTTGCGCTTGTTAAGGCAGCGAAAAGGCTGATTATACATATAAAAATGGATGTTATTTTCTTCATTTTTTTGCTTGGGCTTATTCAATTTCTATTACAAATCCTCCGTAGGCTTTTACCTGAAGCGTTGTGTTTTTTGCGGTAAGATCAGCTTTTATAAAGGATAATTTTTCATCGCCATCGGCAATAAGGGTGATTTTCTTGCCTTTGTAAGTGGATAAATCCAGGTTGAAATCTTTCGTTTGATTTTCGCCATTTATTCCAGCAATGTACCATTTTTTGCCGGTTTGACGTGCCAGTACCGTGTATTTTCCCGGATATCCGTCAATAAATTTGGTGTCGTCCCAAGTGGTTGGGATTTTTTCAAGCAATTGCTTCACGTAGTCAGGAACATGATGCATGCCTTCAGGAGTTTCTGCAAGATGTTGTACACCCGATTGAAAAATAATCGGCAAAGCTAATTCAAAGGCACTGCTTGTTTTTCGGTCTATATTTGGGATTTTATACAAATTCATTGGTGTAAAATCCATTGGGTCGAAAACATTTCGGGTAAAGGGAATGGTAGTTGCGTGGGCAGCTTCTTCATCAGCATTTTTCTGTTCGAATGTGATGAACTCTTCTCCCTTAATCGATTCCATCGTTAACAAATTCGGATATGTTCTTTGCCAACCGCGGGGCAGGGTAGCTCCATGGCAATTTACACTCAATCCGAATTTTGCCGCATCGACAAATAACTGGTGGTAATATTGAATCATTGATTGACCATCGCCACCAAAGAAATCAACTTTAATGCCTTTGATACCCATTTTTTGGAGTAAGGCAAATTCTTTTAAGCGGTCTTCTTGATTGTTGAGCTTATTTTTTGGTGTGTATTTTACGGTATTCCAATCGCCGGCCGAGTTGTACCAAAGCAAGAGCGATACATTTTTGGTTTTAGCGTACTTGCTTAATTCCTCCATTTTGTCGTAACCAATTTTTCGATCCCAATCGGCATCAATTAAGCAATATTCCCATTTCATATTGGACGCGAAATCAATATATTCTTTTTGGAGTTCGTATTTAATGGAATTGTCTTTGTAGATAATCCAGGTCCAAGAAGCCTTACCAGGCTTAAATTGCTCGTGTTTGATATTGGCTAGGGCAGGATAGGCCAAATCGGTTCCAAGAGTTGATTCGGTAATGGTTTTTAGCGAGCCTATGGCCAAAATGCGCCAAGGAGTGTACCAAGGCAAGGTAGATTCTGGATTTACATGTTTGTTGGTGTAGGCTTCGCGGCTGTCGGGG
Organism: Pedobacter paludisoli; assembly: GCF_052344095.1. Classification (GTDB taxonomy): domain Bacteria; phylum Bacteroidota; class Bacteroidia; order Sphingobacteriales; family Sphingobacteriaceae; genus Pedobacter. Next base: position 975,555 of record NZ_CP179926.1, read on the forward strand.
AAACCTATTTTGTAGTTGCCATCTGGGGCGTTTTGTTCCAATCGGGTGGCACAGTAAAGGTCGTCTAGGCCTGCTTCAGAAATTAAAATCCAGGTATCTTGGTAATTAAATAGGGCTGGATATACCCATCCTGCTTCGCTTGGGGCAGGTGTTCCTACGGCAATTTCTTTCTTATAATATTCTTCGTACGATGGATTGGTGCGCTCCCATCCACTTTTAGCAATCGCCATGGGTTGCATCCAGGCTTTAGTGTCCTTTAGAAAGTGAAAAGAACTGAGCTCGTTGGTAATCTTTTTAATGGCTGCTGCCTTGTCTGGAAAATAATAGCGAAAAGCTACCCCATCATTCGAAACTTGGAAGATAATATCCATGTTTTGCCCTTTGGGATTTTGCAAATGGTAGGTTTTTTTATTGGCAAGGTATTGATTATTTCGTCTTTTACCATTGTATAAGGTGTACACGTCTTTTACCACTTCGTTGGGTGAAGCGCTTATCATTTTTAAATTCTGGGCGAAGTTACCGTCTTCCCGAACAATTCCTAAAGATGATTTTGCCAATACCAGCTGACCATTTCTAGTTACCGTATAAGAAAGTGCATTTTTATCATTACTGATACGTACAGCAAGTTCTTTGTTTGGGCTGCTTAACGTATAGTTTTGCGCTTTAACGGCAGTTCCGGTGCTCAATATGAAGAATACGAATCTTAATGCTGTTTTCATGACCACTTATTTTAATTCTAAAACGACAACAGATTGAGCAGGTAATTCAATTTGAAGGGCATCGCCTTTCTTTTTGGCAGCTGTGAAATTGCTTATATGCACTTTATTGGGTTCATTAAAGGTATTTACGTCGGTTAATTTTGCCGATGTTAGTATTTTTCCGCTTACGCTTTTCCATTTAATACCCGCCAAGGCCGTGCGGATGTTGAGTTTGTTTTTTGGGTCTAAATTAACCAGTGAGAGGTGTACGGCTCCGGTTGAATCTTGCGATGCAGAGATGTTGAGCGCCGGGATTTTTTTATCGCCAAAGGCATAGTCAGGGCTGGTAAACGAAATAGGAAGGTACTTTGCATCTTGATGGACTTTGTATAAATCAAAAACATGGTAGGTTGGCGTTAGCAACATTTTATCTTTTTCGGTTAAGATTAAGGCTTGCAACACATTTACCGTTTGAGCTAAATTGGCCATTTTTACGCGGTCAGAATGATTGTTAAAAATATTGAGCGTTGTACCGGCAATGAGGGCATCTCGCAAGCTGTTTTGTTGGTATAAAAAGCCTGGGTTAGTTCCTGGTTCAACATCGGTCCAAATGCCCCATTCATCCACCACCAAAGCCACTTTTTTAGCAGCATCGTATTTATCCATAATGGCCGAATGTTTGGTAACCAATTCTTCCATTTTTAAGCAATTTTGCATGGTAGTAAAATACTGCTGTTCATCAAATTTAGTAGCCGAACCTTTTCCTGTCCATTTTCCGGTTGGGATCGTGTAATAGTGCAAGGTTAAGCCCCACATTTGACGACCTACATTTTTCATTAGCGTTTCGGTCCAATTGTAGTCGCCTGCGTTTGCACCACTGGCTATTTTTTTCAAAGGTGCACCTTCATAATTTCTAGCGTATGTGGCATAACGTCTATACAAATCGCTGTAATAGGCGGGTGTCATGTTTCCACCGCAACCCCAACTTTCGTTTCCTACGCCCCAGTAGGTAACCTTCCAAGGTTTTTCGCGTCCGTTTTCTTTACGGATTTTGGTCATCGGGCTTTCGCCATCAAAATTTAAGTATTCTACCCATTTCGCCATTTCTTCAACAGTTCCGCTACCCACGTTACCGGCAATGTAAGGCTCACATTGAAGCATTTCGCATAAATCTAAAAACTCGTTTGTGCCAAAGCTATTGTCTTCAACGACGCCTCCCCAGTTGGTATTCACCATTTTTGGGCGTGCATTGCGTGGACCAATTCCATCTCGCCAATGGTACTCATCGGCAAAGCATCCGCCTGGCCAACGTAAATTGGGGATGTTGATTTTTTTTAAAGCATCTACAACATCTAAACGAATACGGCCTTTGTTGGGGATGGTGGAATTTTCGTCTACCCAAAAGCCATCGTAAATACAACGCCCTAAATGCTCTGAAAAATGACCGTAAATATGTTTGCTGATGATTTGATTTCCTGCTGGTTGTAGACTTACTTGAATGTCGTTTTGCGCACGGCTGTTTAGCGATAAACAAAGCGGAACAATAAATAGAAATAATTTTTTCATGGTTCTAATTTCTTCAAATTTGGTTAGGTTATTTTTCGTTTTAGCTTAGTGGGATGTGAATCACATAAAACGAATATGGTTTGAGGGTTAAGGTTAACTTTTTATTTTTAATGCTGCCTGTCAAGCTTTTTGGCGCAATTAAGGTTGGTTTTTCAATGCTATTGGTTTGTAGGAGATTGTCGTTGCTTAATTCCTCGATGGTTACTTTAGAACCGGTTTTTTTACGTCCATTTAGCGCAAATTCTACTGCTTGAGCGCTCGCAACTGTATTGCTTATTTTGATAATGAGTTGTTTGGTTTTGTTATCGATTACAGATGATGCATACAAACCATCTTGGCCAGTTATGGTTTCGTTTTGAAGCGTGATAGGTACAACATCGGTTCCTTTATTGGTAGAAAATAGCTTCTGTACATAATAATCCGGTGAGCCATAAATGTTCAAATTATCTACCCAAATTAAGTCAGGAGCCCATTGCCATGCATCTACATGGGCAAAGAGTGGGGCATAAGAAGCCATTTGTACAACATCCGCATTGCGCTCTAAACCTGTCATTAAGGATGCGCTGGCTAAAGCACTTTGCCAATTGTTGCGTTGACTGCCTACAATACTTTTATCCGCATGTGTGGCATACTCGCCTACAAAAACCTTTGAACCTGTGCGCGGATAGTTATCGTAGCGACCCGCATTTTTAAGAAACCAATCTGCCGGACGGTAGTAATGTTCGTCAATATAATCAGCGTTGTTCTTTCTTAATTCGGTGTTTAGGAGGTTAAAACGATCGCCCTCAGGGTCAGTACCTGAGCTGTTAATGATTTTAATGCTAGGATATTTTTCTTTGATTGCTTTCGTAAAGATAGCCAAGCGTTCTAAATATTGTGGACCCCAGTTTTCGTTTCCAATGCCCATCATTTTTAAGTTAAAGGGCTTTGGATGTCCCAATTCAGCTCTTTTCTTACCCCAGGTGCTGGTTACATCGCCATTGGCAAACTCAATTAAGTCCAAGGCATCTTGTACATAGGGGCCGAGTTCATCCAAAGCGGCTACTTCTCCGGTATTGAACTGACATGCCATACCGCAATTCAAAATAGGGAGTGGTTCAGAGCCTATATCTTCGCAAAGCTCAAAATACTCCATAAATCCTAAACCAAAAGTTTGGAAATAATCAGGTGCAGGGCGATGTGCAAATTCTGTATTCCAACGGTTAATTTGTGTAGGTCTTTCTTCTATTGGGCCGATGGTTTTTTTCCATTGGTAGCGGTTGGCCAAGTCGGTTCCTTCTACAATGCATCCACCGGGAAAACGAATGAAGCCTGGTTTCATATCGGCTAAAGCCTGTACCATGTCTTTACGTAATCCTTTTGATCTGTTTTTCCAGGTGTCAGCAGGGAATAGTGAAATCATATCGACGTCTATATTGCCAATGCCCGAGAATAAGATGCCAAATTTACCATTCAAAGCGCTTTCATTTGCGGTGATGGTAGCCGTTTGGCTATTCCAGGTGTTATCGGTTTTTTCAGGGATTAAATCTGTTTGGCCAATGATTTTATTGTCGTTTCCGTATAAGATAAGCCTTAATTTTACGCCCTTGCTAGGTTGACGATATAGAAAGGAGAAATTGTATGCTAAGTCCTTTTTATACCCAATGCCTTTGAAACCCTCATTTACCAGCTCAAAATCTTTCTCTTTGCTGATTTTTAAATAGCGCGGATTGTTCGTATTTTCTTCTTTACGATTGACGATGATGGCTTGGCCTTCGTTGAGTTTATTTCGTTTAATACTCCAACCCATTAACGGTTTGCTGAATTCAAACGAGCGGTTTTTGATGAGTTCGGCGTAAATTCCACCATCAGCACCAAAATTGATGTCTTCAAAAAACACGCCCCACATGTTGGGTTGAACGCGTGCAATCGACAGATCTTGATTGATTTGTATGCGCTTTACTTGTTGTGCTTTTACGGAAAAAAAGGAAAAGGATAGGCCCAAAATTGCCTGAATAAAAACGATTCGTTTCAATGCTGCATTCACATTCATAAGGGTTAATATTTGGTGTAAGTAGAGTAAAAGTAAAATTTTTATAATAATAAACGTCATTTGTACATTTATTTTTTTTTAATATTTTTTTACCTCATATTGTCATTAAATTATTACAGTTTAAATTATGTTTCATTTTGGTGTGATGAAAACGTTTTAGGCAGCATGCATGCTAAAATGTTATAGTTTTAAAAAGGATGGGGATAATACATATTCTGTTAAAATCAGTGAGCAGGATGGTGCAGGATGCTCGATTTAATTTATCTGCATACTTTGGCTTTATTCTTAGTCAATAACCAATGCTAAGATTGTATATCTAACCAATTTATGAACAAGAGTATTCGAAGTTGCATTTTTACTGCAATTTTTTCGGGGTTTTATATGGTCTCTTTTTGCCAAATGAAGGACCATTCGAATCGAACTTTGTGGTATAAACAGCCTGCTAAAAATTGGGAAGAAGCATTGCCTATTGGAAATGGAAGATTAGGAGCAATGATTTTCGGAGGTGTTGAATCTGAACTGATTCAATTAAACGAAGAAACTTTGTGGACCAGCGGCCCCGCCGATTTAAACCCCAATCCACAAGCACCTAGCTATTTAGCTGATATCCGCAAATTACTTTTTGAAGATAAGATTGATGCTGCTGTAAAGCTGATGAAAAAAATGCAGGGGCCCAACACGGCCATGTATCAGCCCTTGGCAAATTTGGTTCTGAAGCAAAGGTTATCGGGGGCAGCTACCAAGTATGTACGGAATTTAGATATCACCAATGCTACAGCTGAAACCAGTTTTATGGTGGATGGTGTCAATTTTAAGCGAGCGATTTTTGCATCTTTTCCGGACCAAGTTATTGTTATGCGCTTAACCTCCGATAGAAAAAAGGCTTTAAACATTCGTATAGGTTTAGGCGCTGAACTTGAACATTTGGTTAAAGTAACAGCTAAAAATGAAGTTGTTTTAAGTGGAAAAGCACGTACTACTTCTGATGAACGCAGAAATCCTAAACCCTTTATTTTTCAAGATAGTTTAAGGCATAATGGTATGCGGTATCAAGCACGCATAAAAGTGATTCGTACCGATGGAAAATTAAGTTCCGATAGTGTATTGACGATTCAAGATGCATCTGAGATTGTGCTTTTGGTTTCGGGCGCCACTAGCTACAACGGTTTTGATAAATTTCCGGATAAAGATGGATTGGATGAAAATGCAAAGGCCATTAATTTTCTTAAAAAAGCAGAGAAAAAGACCTTTGAAAGTTTATTGAATGCGCATATAAAAGATTATCAGCAATTTTTTAATCGTGTACAGTTTTCGTTAAATGATACCAGAAATTTACTGGCAGATGTGCCTACCGACCAACGCTTAGCGAGCTATAAAAAAGGGAATGCCGATTTTGGTCTAGAAGAATTGTATTTTGACTTTGGACGGTATTTATTGATTTCTTGCTCAAGGGCTGGGGGGATTGCTGCCAATTTACAAGGTATTTGGAATGCCAACATTCGTCCTTCCTGGAGAAGTAACTTTACCACGAATATCAATCTTCAAATGAATTATTGGCCTGCCGAGGTTTGTAACTTATCAGAACTGACCGAGCCCTTAATTACCCAAATAAAACACATGAGCATCAATGGCACGGAAACGGCCAAAAATTACTATCATGCAAAGGGTTGGGCCGCGCATCATAATTCAGATATCTGGGCACAAATCAATCCAGTTGGCGAAGGTTCAGGAAGTCCTTCTTGGGCAAATTGGTCCTTGGGTTCGCCGTGGTTGTCGCAGCATTTGTATGAACATTATCTTTTTACCAAAGATAAAACCTATTTACAAAACACAGCGTATCCGATTATGAAAGGGGCAGCGCTCTTTTGTTTGGATTGGCTCGTGGAAAAAGACGGTTATTTGGTTACAGCACCCTCAACCTCACCTGAAAATATTTATATAGCGCCCGATGGAAGTAAACAAGCAGTAACTATTGCCTCAACGATGGATATGTCTATTATTCGCGATTTGTTTCGTAATATACTGGAAGCTGAAGAAGTATTGAAATCAGATTCGGAGTTTGCGGACCTCATCAAAGAAAAGTACGCTAAACTTTATCCGCTACACATCGGTAAGAAAGGGAATTTACTTGAATGGTTTAAGGATGTGGAAGATGTGGATCCACAACATCGCCACGTGTCGCATTTATTTGGTTTACATCCAGGCCGGGAAATTTCACCCCTAGTAGATACCGTGTATGCCCATGCTGCGCAAAAAGCCTTGGAAGTTCGGGGTGATGCTGGAACCGGATGGAGTAAAGCCTGGAAAATTAATTTTTGGGCCCGCTTGTTAGATGGAAATCACGCATATAAAATGTATCAGCAACTGCTGATTAATTCAACGTTAAATAATTTGTTTGATACCCATCCACCTTTTCAAATTGATGGAAATTTTGGTGCAACAGCCGGTATTGCCGAAATGCTTCTCCAAAGCCATTTAGATAAAGTTCAGCTTTTACCTGCTTTACCCGAAAGTTGGAAAAAGGGAACCATCAAAGGATTAGTGGCTCGGGGCGGTTTTGTGGTGGATTTGTTTTGGGAGCATGGAGAATTAATAAAGGCCAAAATCGTGTCAACTAAAGGTGGCGAGTTAAACCTTTTCAGTGCAGTACCACTCCAACTAGATAACCAAAAGAATTTATCTCATAAAATAGTGCAGGGAGCAGTTTCTGGTTATGCTACAAGTTTGAAAACACGTGTTGGACAGATTTTTGAATTAACAGTATCTAAATAATCCCTTATATGAACCGCAAAAAAGTTGTTTTCCTTTTCCTTAGTTTCATGATAGCTGTTTCAGCCTTCGCGCAACAAAGCAGTACTTTAGTGGGGAATGATCAAAAGCAAATCAAATTATTCTTTGAGAAAGTATACCTGCAAACCGATCGTACCTATTACAACGAAGGTGAAGATATTTGGTTTAGCGCCTATTTGGTAAATGGAAAAAGCACCAGTTTGACAGGTACCAGTAATACGCTTTATGTTGAGTTGATCTCGCCTAAAGCAGAAATTTTGGATAGAAAGGTTATTCGCGTAGCGGATGGTTTAGGTTACGGCGATTTTAAGTTGAAAGATTCTATCGCCGCTGGCTGGTATTCTATTAAAGCGTATACCAATTGGATGCGAAATTTTGACGATAATTTTGTTTTTCAAAAAAGAATATATATTGATAATCAACTACATAGAACGCCTGCTTCTATGAAAGCTGGAGTGAATAAAAATGTGCCTGTCAATAGCGCTATTTCGTTAAAAAAGACAATCTCTTTTTATCCAGAAGGCGGTTCGTTGGTTGAAAACGTTTCAAGTTTAGTCGCTTTTAAAGCTTTGGATGAAGCGGGAAATGGCATCAAGGTACATGGAGGTGTGCTTTCATCCAAAGGCGATACGGTAACAACTTTTCAAAGCACCGATGCGGGTGTTGGCTTATTTGTATTTACACCGCTTGCAGGGGAAACATATCGCGTAGCGACCATTTCTGGAAAAGATAAAATGAATACGGAATTGCCAAGTGCCTTACAAAAAGGCTTAGTTATGCATGCCACCACTGATTCGGCTCAAGTGAAAATAGCTATTTCAACCAACGATGCAAGTTTTGCTGAATGGAAGGATAAGGCCGTTTCTGTTCAGTTAAAGCATGCCGGTGAAAGCATCTATTCGGGTTCCTTGAAATTCAGTAAAGCGAGTATTTTGGTTACCATTCCTACGGGAGATATGCCGCAAGGATTAGCTACGCTTACTGTTTTAGATGATTTGGGCCGCCCGCAATGCGAACGATTGATTTTTATACAAGGGAATAATGGAAACAAATTAGTTATTTCAACCAATAAAGCGGTTTATAAAAATAAAGAGAAAGTAACAGTGCAAGTAAAAGCCACCAATGTGTTGGGGCAGCCGATTAAAACCTTCTTTTCATTTGCAGCTGTAGACGCTGCATTACCTACCAGCGGAAGCAACATTTTATCGTATTTGTTACTCGAATCTGAAATTAAAGATGAAATTAAAAATCCCGATCAATATTTTGATGTAAACAATGCCGCACGATTTAAACAGCTCGATTTGCTCCTTTTGACACAGGGCTGGAGAGATTACCTTTGGAAGAGATTGGCAGAAAAACAAGTTAAAATTAGTTACATCCCAGAACCGGGGATAACTATTTCTGGAAATGTACGTGAACGTGTGGCGAATAAGCCCTTAGCCAATATGAACATTACCCTTTTTGGTAATGGCATGGTAGGCGATAAAATTTTCGTAACCAAAACCGATGCAAACGGCCGCTATTTTTTGGATGGATTAAATTGGATTGGAAATCAAGAATTAAAACTCAGTTCAAAGGACAGTAAAGGCAAAAAGGGAGGCTATTTACTGTTAGATTCGTTATTTAAAAATCCGATGAAAGCAGTAGCCCTACAAAGCGGTGGAGAATCGGAGCTTCCAGATCAGTTGAGTGTGGAATTGAGTAGACGTTCCAGTTACATTCGTAAAACGGCGTTTGCAGATTCCATCAGCCTAAACGATGTAAACATTACAGCTAACAAAGGGCAAAGAATCGAAATGTTTGACCAAAGTTTAACTACATTCGGATATCCGGATCAGGAATTTAATATCACATCTGCCGATTATTCTTACAACGGATTAGAGCACTTCTTGTTGACAAAGGTAAAGGGAGCGCAACCGCTGGATGACTTAGATTCAACCGGGAATGAAGGGATTGCTTTTTTATCTAATGGCAAGAAGATTCGTCCCAGAATTGTAATTAACAACCGCGAAGACTTATTTGGTCGCTTGGATTATTACAGTTTAACCATGGATCAAATTAATAAAGTACGCGTAAGTCACTTGGTCGGTAATAGTGGCGAAGATGTATATGTGGTATATCTAGATGTGAAAGATACAGCTTTGCAAGGGCCAAATGTGGATATCCTGAATGTGAATTTAACCGGGTACTATCAACAACGGATATTTTACTCACCGCAATACGACGGTGCACCCACACGCAATTTAGATGTTCGGACAACTTTGTTTTGGGCTCCTGCTTTAAAAACAGGTGATGACGGACAAAAAATAATTACCTTTTTTACAGGTGATAACAAAGGTTCGGTTAAAATACAAGCCGAAGGAATTACTACGAATGGACATCCGGTAGCGGCTAAAACAGCATATAAAGTTCAATAAATTGATGAAAATACAATCCCTAATTTCTAAAGTTTTTTTCCTGGCAATTGGTCTCATTTTTGTCTCGGAGTTTGTTTTCGGACAGCGTGAGATGGAATATCTCGATCGAGGTGTGGTTGTAATTCATCAACCTGGCGATAGTGCGTTTGTAAGTTGGCGTATTTTAGGAACGGAACCGGATAATATTAGCTTTAATCTTTATCGAAAAACCAGTGATCAACCAGCCGTAAAATTAAACGCTAAACCCTTACAAGGGGCTACCATTTTTACCGATAAACAAGTTGATTTTAGTAAAAAAAATAGCTGGTTTGTGCGTTCAATACAGCACAATAAAGAATCAGAAGATAGTAAAGCCTTTGTGCTAGCTGAAAATTCTGAAGCAAAACCTTATCTATCTATTCCTTTGAAAACATTGCCTGGCTATTCGCCAAACGATTGCTCTGTAGGCGATTTAGATGGAGATGGAGAATATGAAATTATCTTACATCAAACAGGTCGATCGCATGATAATTCGCACGCCGGGTTTACCTCTGAACCCTTGTTAGAAGCCTATAAACTGGATGGAACTTTTTTGTGGCGCATTAACTTAGGGAAAAACATTCGAGAAGGGGCTCATTATACGCAATTTATGGTGTACGATTTGGATGGTGATGGAAAAGCTGAAATTGCCTGCAAAACGGCAGACGGAACCATGGATGGAAAAGGGAAAATAATTGGCGATTCAACCAAAGATTGGCGCAATAAGTCGGGCTATATTTTGGCTGGTCCAGAATATCTAACCGTTTTTAACGGTTTAACAGGAGCTGAATTGTATACGACTGATTTTAATCCGCCTCGGTTTTCAACCATTAATCCTAGCTTTTACGATTTAAAAAATGAATGGGGTGATGGCTACGGTAATCGAATGGATCGCTTTTTAGCCGCAATTGCCTATTTGGATGGTAAGCATCCGAGCTTGATTATGAGCCGCGGTTATTATACCAAGATTGTAATCACAGCTTGGGATTTTAAAGATGGAAAGTTAGAAAAAAGGTGGGTTTTTGATACAGAAAAACCCGGGAATAAGAAGTTTGCTGGGCAAGGAAATCATAATTTATCGATTACGGATGTAGATGGCGATGGTAAGGATGAGATCGTTTTCGGTGCAATGACCATCGATGATGATGGAAAAGGTTTGTACAGTACTGGTTTTGGTCACGGAGATGCGATACATGTTGGTGATTTAGATCCGGATAGACCGGGATTGGAAGTTTTTGATATTCAGGAACGTTTTGACGATGCAGGTGCGCATTTAACCGATGCCGCAACAGGTAAAGTACTGTGGAAGCTGCCATCGGTAAAGGCAGGTGAGGATGGCGAAGGACCGGGACGTGGTTTAGCCTTGAATATCGATCCACGCTACCGTGGCTCCGAATGTTGGGTGGCTGGCGCTGGAATTACAGGCATGTACGATATCAAAGGAAATAAAATACAGGAACGTACTCCAAGTGTTAATTTCGGGATTTTTTGGGATGGTGATTGTCAAAGTGAATTGCTTAACAGTACCAACATCGATAAATGGGATTACTTAAACGCACAAACCAGCCGTTTGTTGAATGCGCGTATGTATAATTGTGTATCCAATAATGGGACAAAATCCAATCCCTGTTTATCGGCTGATATTTTTGGCGATTGGCGGGAAGAGGTCATCTATCGCACAGCGGATAATCAAGAACTCCGTATTTTTACGAGTACTATTCCTACCTCACATCGTTTTTATACGTTTATGCACGACCCACAGTATCGTTTGAGCATTGCTTGGCAAAATGTAGGTTATAATCAACCCCCACATACCAGTTTTTATATGGGCGATGATATGGAAAAACCACCGCTTCCGCACATTACGTTAATTAAATCAAAACCTCTTAAGTAAGGATATTATATCAAACAACCACACTTTTTAAACTAAAATGAATATTAAAACACTTAAAACCGCATCAGCAGCTATCGTCATTCTTGCTTTGTTCGCATTTGTGAATAAAGGTAAACCAACGTTACATACCATTGGTGATTCAACAGTGCGCAATTCAAATAAAGAAACCTGGGGTTGGGGAACACCCATTGCCGATTTATTTGATACCACACGCATTAACGTGGTAAATGATGCCATGGCAGGAAGAAGTACACGAACCTATCTTTCGGAAGGCAGATGGGATAAAGTTTTGTCGGTATTAAAACCCGGCGATTACATAACGATGCAGTTTGGACATAATGATGGTAGTGCACCCGACACGACCAAAGCAGGTCGTAGAGGCGTTTTGAAAGGCACCGGCGAAGAAACAAAAGTTTTAACCTGGCCTGATGGAAAAGTAGAAACAGTACACACTTATGGCTGGTATTTACGTAAGTTCGTTCGCGAAGCCAAAGCAAAAGGAGCCATTCCAATTGTAGTTTCGATGATTCCCCGCAATGAATTTAGAAATGGAAAAGTGCTTAGAGTTGATAAAGATTTCGGAAAATGGGCAGCAGAAGTTGCAAAAGAAGAAAAAGCTTATTTTGTTGATTTAAATAAGATTACAGCGGATAAATACGATGCCATGGGTCCAGAGAAAGTGAAAGAGTTTTTTCCGGGTGATCACACACACACCAATTTAGCCGGCGCTATGCTAAATGCCCAATCGGTTGTAGAGGGTATTAAGTTGTTGGAAGATTGTAAATTAAGCACCTATTTAAAGAAATAGCTAACCCTTATCATAAAATAGTATACTCAGAAAATGAAAATAATAAATAAATATGCGCGTTTTGTTTTATTTAGTGTGGTGATTTTGTGCTCGTCATTTGTCTTCTTAAAACAAAAGGATAAGCCCACTTTGTATTTAATTGGTGATTCAACCGTAAAAAATGGAAAAGGTAAAGGAGATGGCTCTTTATGGGGCTGGGGTAGTTTTATTGGTGAATTCTTCGACGCAACAAAAATAGCCGTTGAGAATGATGCTTTGGGGGGTACAAGTAGTCGTACTTTTCAAACAAATGGTCTTTGGGAACCTGTTTTGGCAAAAATTAAAAAAGGTGATTTTGTGATGATGCAATTTGGTCACAACGACAGCAGTCCATTAGATGATACAGCGCGTGCACGCGGAACCATCAAAGGTATTGGCAGCGAAAGCAAAGAAATTTATAATCCCATTAAAAAGAAGCAAGAAGTGGTGTATACCTATGGATGGTACATGCGCAAATTTGTAAACGATATTAAAGCGAAAGGTGGTATCCCGATTATTTGCTCGTCTATTCCTAGAAATCCAGTAAAAAAAGGCAAGGTAGAATTGGTAACAGATAACTATGCCAAGTGGGCTGAAGAAGTAGCTAAGGCAGAAAAGGTAGATTTTATTCCACTGAACCAACTCATTAAAGATAAATACGCAAAATTAAGCGCCGAAGAAGTGCAACTTTTTTTCACCGAAAAGGATCATACACATACCAACGAAGCGGGAGCAAAAGTAAATGCACAGGCCGTTGTGGATGGGTTAAAGTCGCTTAAGAAAAATCCGTTAAATAACTATCTAAAATAGTAGTTTGACATACTTTGCTTGTATATGAAATAGGCGTTTGTCTTTTAAAAGATGGCTTAAAAATAGCTTTGTACGCTTGATAGGCCATCATTTTTTATTAAAGCAGGACACTACAGGTTGCCCATGTTCAGCCGAAAGTGTATACTAGCGAACTTAACCAAATATGTTGGTAGGCTTTTAGTCGCTAACGCAATAAAATATGCAGATAAGAGTATCCCAAATGCTAAAAATACTTTTTGTAAGTATTTGTTTTTCCATTCTTTTTGTAGGCTTTACACAAGCACAAAGTATATCTTTAAAAGGTGAGTGGCGCTTTAAAATGGATCCAAAAGATGAAGGATTAAAAGCCAAATGGTTTAACTCGATGCTTCCTGAGAAGGTCGTTTTACCAGGCTCCATGGCTGAAAATTTAAAAGGGGATCCAATTACACTTAACACAAAATGGACGGGTAGTATTTATGATAGTTCATTTTTTTACAATCCACGATTAGAAAAATACCGCAAGGCGGATAACTTAAAAATTCCCTTTTGGTTAACGCCTGCTAAGCATTACGTGGGTGTGGCTTGGTATCAAAAAGAGGTTTATATTCCAAGTGATTGGAAAAGTCAACGAGTGGTTTTGTCTTTAGAATATCCGCATTCGCAAACCCGCGTTTGGATTGATGATGTAGAAGTGGGAACGCAATTTACTTTCGTCGTTGCGCAGAATTTTGAGTTACCAAGCAATTTATCCCCAGGAAAACACACTATTACACTCCAAATTGATAATCGGATTAAAGCCATTAATGTAGGGCAAGATTCCCATAGCTTAACCGATCATACCCAAGGAAATTGGAACGGGGTAGTTGGAAAAATGGAATTGCGCGCAGGTTCTACCGTTTATTTAGAAGATGTGCAGGTATTTCCCGATTTGAAGAATAAAATGGCAAAGGTAAAAATTCAGCTGAAAGCAGCTGATCATTCCAACTCAAAAGGACAAGTTATGCTCCTGGCGACTAGTTTTAATACGGCTACAATTGTAAATTCTAAAGCTGTTAAAGCGTCCTATACTATTGAAAATGGATCGGGAAGTTTAGAACTTGATTTACCGATGGGAAACAAGCTTTTAACCTGGGATGAATTTAATCCGGCTTTGTATCAATTGAATGTGAAATTGATTAGTAGCAGCGGCCAAAAGGATGAAAGAAATGTTCAATTCGGCATGCGCGAGTTTAAAGCCGTGGGACGTTCTTTTTACATCAATGGGCGTCCGGTTTTTCTGCGTGGAACAGTTAATAATTGTGAATTTCCGCTTACCGGTTATCCAGCAATGGACGTAGCCGCTTGGACGCGCATTTTTCGTATTTGTAAAGACCATGGCTTAAATCACATGCGTTTTCACTCTTGGTGCCCGCCAGAAGCAGCTTTTATAGCGGCCGATTTAGCAGGTTTTTATCTTCAGCCAGAAGGGCCAAGTTGGGCCAATCATGGTTCATCCATTGGCGATGGCAAACCTATTGATCAATTTATTTACGATGAAACCAATCGCATGGCCAAAAACTATGGCAATTATGCATCTTTTTGTATGATGGCCTACGGAAATGAACCACGCGGTCGTCAGGTAGAATATCTCAGCAAGTTTAACGATTACTGGAAAGCGAAAGACAGTCGTCGTATTTACACGGGAGCATCGGTAGGAGGTAGTTGGCCAGTAATTCCGAACAACGAGTTCATGGTGAGAGCCGGAGCACGCGGTTTGGATTGGAACAAAATGCCGGAAAGTAATTCAGATTATGCCAAACAGATAGAACAGTTTTCAGTACCTTTTGTGGCACACGAAATGGGTCAATATTGTGCATTCCCAAATTTCAAGGAGATTAAAAAATATACCGGTGTTTATCTCGCCAAAAATTTTGAACTTTTTCAAGAAGATTTAAAGGATCACGATATGGCCGATCAGGCAGATCAGTTTTTAATGGCCTCAGGTAAACTACAAGCATTATGCTATAAAAATGAGATCGAAAAAGCGCTTAGAACACCGAATTACAATGGATTTCAACTATTATCATTAAACGATTATCCCGGACAGGGAACTGCCTTGGTAGGGGTTTTAGATGCTTTTTGGGATACAAAAGGCTACATTTCGGCAAGAGAATTTAAGCGTTTTTGTAACAGTACGGTTCCGTTAATTCGTGTTCCAAAGTTTGAGTATACCGATGACGAAACCATTAAAGCTACTGTAGAAATAGCGCATTTTGGCCCTGAACCATTAAATAACGCAATCGTTCATTGTGCATTTAAAGATCAAAATGGTCGGGTGGTTTATAATTATACTTTTAAGCCAATGACATTACCTATTGGGAATGGCTTAGCTGTTGGAACGGTAGCATTCAAAAGAACACCTATTTCACAAGCTCAAAAGTTAAAGCTGGAAGTTTGGATTGAAGGAACCGTTTTTGCAAACGATTGGGATTTCTGGGTGTACCCATCAAAATTACCCACTAAAGAACACAAAACATATTATACCACCGTGCTAGATGAGAATGCAAAAGCTGTTTTAGACAAGGGTGGACAAGTATTTTTAAATGCTGCGGGGAAAGTGGTAAAGGGAAAAGAGGTTGTGCAAACATTTTTGCCAGTTTTTTGGAACACCTCTTGGTTCAAAATGCGTCCGCCGCATACTTTGGGCTTTGTAGTCGATGTTAAAAGTGCTGCTTTTGATAATTATCCAACTGAAAGTTACAGTACGATGCAATGGTGGGAAATTGTCAATAAAGCCCAAGTTATGAATTTGGAAGATTTTCCAAAGGGATTTAAACCATTGGTTCAACCGATTGATACCTGGTTTATGAACCGTCGTTTAGCCATGGTTTTCGAAGCCAAAGTAGGTAATGGGAAATTAATTGTTTCGAGTGCAAATCTTTCGCCTGATTTAAAAAATCAACCCAGTGCACAACAACTGTTTTATAGTTTGCAAAACTACATGGACAGTGATAAATTTAATCCAAAATACGAAGTGTTATTTGCTACCGTGAAAGATATTTTTGAAACGCCTTCAAAAGAGCAATTCAATACCTACACGAAGGATAGCCCAGACGAGTTAAAACCAAAACCAAAAAGTAATTAATGAGCAAGCTCAGGTATTGCTAACAAAAAATAATAGATATGAAAAATATAACCATCGCTTTCTTATCAATCGCTTTGTCATCTGCTCAGGTCTTTGCCCAAAAGCTTCCGAAGCAGAAGGATGTTTTAAGTACTTTACAACTTACCAACGCCTATTTCATGAATAAATGGCCGGATGCTGGGAAATCTATCATTACCAACAAAGAACGTCCAAGTAATATCTGGACGCGGGCAGTTTATTATGAAGGTTTAATGGCATTGTATACCATTAAAAAAGATAAATCGTATTATGATTATGCCGTGCAATGGGGCGAAAAGCATCATTGGGGTTTACGAGGAGGCGTTCAGAATCGCAATGCGGATGATCAGGCCTGCGGACAAACGTACATCGATTTGTATAACATCGATTCTAAACCAGAACGTATAAAAGACATTAAAGCTTCGATGGATTTAATGATGCAATCGGGTAAAGTAAGTGATTGGACCTGGATAGATGCACTTCAAATGGGCATGCCGGTTTTCGCGAAACTAGCCGATTTGTATAAAAATGATGCCTATTACGACTATATGTATAAAATGTACATGCACACGAAAACGGTAGAAGGTGGCGGTTTATACAATCAAAAAGATGGCTTATGGTGGCGCGATAAAGATTTTGTTCCTCCTTATAAAGAACCGAATGGAGAAGATTGCTACTGGAGCCGTGGAAATGGTTGGGTAGTAGCTGCTTTGGTAAAAGTGTTAGACGTGATGCCTAAAACGGGCCCCCACCGCGACGAATATTTGAAAACCTATCACGAAATGATTCAAGCATTGGTGCCTTTACAACGTCCAGATGGTTTTTGGAATGTAAGCTTACACGATCCCAATAACTATGGTGGCAAAGAAGTTTCAGGTACCTCCTTGTTTATTTATGGCATGGCTTGGGGAGTTAATAAGGGCATTTTAGATAAAGCCATTTATCAACCCATTATTGTAAAAGCATGGAATGCGATGGTAAAGGATGCCATTCATAAAAATGGATTTATTGGCTTTATGCAAGGTACCGGAAAAGAACCTAAAGACGGACAACCCCTGAGTTATACCAGCATGCCCGATTTTGAAGATTACGGTTTAGGTTGTTTCTTGTTAGCAGGAACAGAGATTTATAAAATGAAGCGATAATGAGAAAAATAATGCTGCATAACTGGGTTAAAAAGTGTTTCGTTCTCGGAATGCTGTGCTTATTTCTCGGAGCAGGAGCATGGGCGCAATCTGTCAAAGGAAGCGTGACTGGTTTTGATAAAAAGGGAAATGTTTTGCTGTTTAAAACGGTGCAAGCACACATAAGATTAGAGCTCATTACGGATGAAATCTTTCGCGTTAGAACCAGTTGGAACAATCGTTTCGAAGAAAATGAGAATTTAATGGTCATTCGTTACAATTGGGATATCGTAAACGCTAAAATAGAGAAATCGGATGCCTATTTCTTAATTAAAACAGCGAAGCTAAACATTAAGGTAAATAAAAACCCTTTCAAAATCGATGTATCCGATGCAGCAGGCAAAAGTTTGTCAATGGAGTCCACAAATGCGATGACAAAGCAAAATACCGAAGTAAGTGTTCAGAAAATTATGCAGAGCGATGAACATTTTTTTGGATTCGGTGAGCGAATGGATTTTCTGGATCGTCGAAATAAAAAAGTTACCTTAAATGTGGGTCGAGGAAAAGGTTTACCGCACGCCATTGGTGCCTATAATATTTTGGAAGCAAACTATTGCCCAGTTCCATTTTTTATGAGCACAAAGGGCTATGGCATATTTTTTCACAATTCCTTTGCAACCCAGTGGGATATGGGTGCGAGTGTAAAAAATCAATATAGCTTTAAGGCTGGAGATGGCGAATTGGATTATTATTTCATTTACGGTCCTACTTTCAGAAATATTTTAAATAACTACACTTCCCTAACAGGCAAGTCGCCTATGTTGCCACAATTTGCCTTGGGCTTGCATGCAGGTACCTACAGCGGCGGCACTTGGGGGCATGAGGCCGAGACATCCGATCAATATGTGGTAGCATTGGCAAAAAAATACCGGGAATTGGGTATTCCAGTCGATTTGTTGTGGCTCGACTCTACTTGGCGCTTGTTTGGTGAAAATGGAGGCAAAGGAGCTACCTCTTTCGAATGGAGAGAAACCTTTAAAAACCCAAAAGCCATGTTTGATAGTGTATACGCCTTAAATTATAAAATGGTAGGCCTGCACTTGCGTCCTCGTTTTGATAATGCGAAGAAACTAAACTTATTGGATCAAGCAAGAGCAAAAGGCTACACCTATCCTGAAAATGGGAAACCGGGTGAGTTTGTAAATTTTTTCGATGATCAAGCTACACAGTGGTGGTGGGATAATGGCGTGATGCGTGTAGCAAGTTTAGGTGCAAAATTTCTTAAAACAGATGAAGGTAGTGCCTTTGGCGCATTGGCAAATGAGAGTGAAAAAGTGGGGCCTACCGGTAAAGATGCCGAGCGTTTGCACAATGTTTTCCCAATAGCTTATGCAAAAGCTCCTTTTTTGGAATTTGAAAAATTTAACGGCTTTAGAGGCCTAAATCAAACGCGCGAAGGGTATTCAGGTATCCAACGGTATCCATTCATTTTCGCAGGTGATTGGCCTAGTGAGTGGCAATATTTTGCTCCAGTTATTAAAGCAGGGATCAATATTGGGCTTTCCGGCGTGGGATCTTGGTCGCATTGTATGGGAGGATTTGAGCATCCTGCCGATCCAGAATTGTATATTCGTTGGGTTCAGTTTGGTATGTTTAGCCCTATCGCATTGGTTTTTGGAATGGATCACCCGGGCTATAAAGAACCTTGGAATTATGGTGAAGATGCCTTAAGGAACTTCAAAAAGTACGATGTTTTGCGCTACCGATTGTTTCCGTATTTATACACCAGCATGCAGCAACAATATGATAGTGGTATACCCATGATGCGCGCCTTGGTTTTAGAAAATCAACAGGATGAAAATGTGTATGAAATTGCCGATCAATATATGTTTGGTGATCAGTTGATGGTGGCTCCTGTAACAACGAAAGGTGCTATAACGCGCTCGGTTTATCTCCCGAAAGGAACTTGGTTTAATTATTGGACTGGACAAAAATATGCTGGAGAAGCCTATCACCATGTGGTAGCACCTTTAGATACCATTCCTCTTTTTGTAAAAGCAGGAGCCATTATTCCTATGCAGCCTGAAATGGCGTATGCTGGCGAGAAACCCGTGGATGTGATCACTCTAGATATTTTTCCATACGGTAATTCGCAGTATAAATTATATGAAGACGATAATTTAAGCAATGCTTACAAAACAGGAAATTTTGCTTTTACAACCTTTTCTTCGTCGCTCAAGGCGGATGAACTGACGTTTAAAATTACCAAACCCGAAGGCAAATTTAAGCCGACTAGCCATACCTATGAATTGAAGATTCATTGGACGGGTGAAAAAGCACCTCAAAAGGTAACGGAAAACAGAATGGAAATGAAAGCTGGCCCAAGCTCCTGGAAATTCGATGAAGAAAGTAAGATTCTTTGGGTAAAATCGAAAGGCGGTAATGACGCAGATATTGTATTTACTATTCAATAAAATCGGATAATTTCATACCGCTTGACCAAAAATTATAAGAAATGAAAATCGCTTTTAAAATGAAATTGAAGCCTGGGTGTAAGGCAGAATATAAAAAACGCCACGACGAGATTTGGCCAGAATTGGCCGCTTTGTTGAAAAAAAATGGCATAAGTGATTATACCATTTTTTTGGATGAAGAAACCGATATTTTGTTTGCCGTGCAGCAACAAAACGGGCAATCATCACAAGATTTAGGAAGTACAGAAATTGTACAAAAATGGTGGGCTTACATGGCTGATATAATGGAAACAAACGCCGATAATTCGCCAGTAAGTATTCCCTTAGAAACTGTTTTTCATTTAGATTAATCGCATATGCAAACTCTTCGAATATATTGTAGCCTTTTTTTAACGGTTTTTATAATGAGCTATGTAAAGGCACAAAAAGTCGCTACATCGCCTTGGCCAATGGTTGAAAAACAAATGAAACCCTGGACCCGCTGGTGGTGGCTAGGAAGTGCTGTGAATGAAAAAGACCTAAATGATAATTTGAAGAAATATGCCGATGCAGGTATAGGAGGAGTAGAGATTACCCCAATTTACGGTGCCGTCGGTTTTGAGCAAAAATACATCCAGTTTTTGTCTTCAGAATGGACGCATATGTTGGATTATACCGTGAATCAGGCAAAAGCCTACGGCATGGGGGTTGATATGAATACCGGAACCGGTTGGCCATTTGGCGGACCACAAATTAAACTGGAAAATGCAGCCACTAAGTTAATTGTACAAAATTATACGCTAAAAGCAGGTGAGAAATTAAACGAAGCAATTAAAGTAAAGGAGAATAAACAAGAGTTTGCAAGCTTACAAGCTTTAACTGCTTATAGCGATAAAGGTGAAGCGGTAGATTTAATGAATTTGGTAAAAGAGGATGGTACCCTTTCGTGGTCGCCAGCCAGCGGAACGTGGCAAATTTATGCAGCGTTCGCAGGTAAAACCCGCCAAATGGTTAAACGTGCGGCACCGGGTGGAGAGGGTTTTACCTTGGATCATCTAGATAAAAAATCGGTGGATGTTTATTTAGAACGCTTTACTAAAGCTTTTAATGGCAAACCACAAGGGGTTCGTTCATTTTTTAACGACAGTTATGAAGTTTACGGCGCCAATTGGACACCTACCTTTTTTGATGTTTTTAAGAAAAATCGCGGTTATGATTTGCGTTTACATTTAAAAGAACTAACAGGACTGGATTCTACGAGTGCAAACGTTGCGCGCATCAAATCCGATTATCGCGAAACCATGGATGAATTGTTGTTCAGTAATTTTACTCAAAACTGGACAAACTGGGCGCATCAACTCAAATCTATCACAAAAAACCAATCACATGGATCTCCGGGTAATCTGCTCGATTTATATGGAGCGGTTGATATTCCAGAAACTGAAACATTTGGCTCTAGCCAATTTGCCATAAAAGGTATTCGACGCGACCCCGCCGACATTCGAAACGTAGATCCAGATCCGATGATGTGCAAGTTCGCCTCCTCAGCTGCACACACCAGCGGAAAGAATTTAATTGCTTCTGAAACCTTTACCTGGTTAACAGAACATTTTAAAACATCTTATTCGCAATGCAAACCTGAAGCAGAACAACTGTTTTTGGCGGGTGTAAACCATATTTTTTATCACGGTACAGCCTATTCACCCAGCAGTGTAGCTTGGCCAGGGTGGTTATTTTATGCGTCTGTAGAAATGAATCCAAACAACAGTTTGTGGCCACAAGCATCGGGTTTAAATAACTATATAGAACGCTGTCAATCGGTTTTGCAAAGTGGCAAAGCCGATAATGAACTGCTTATCTATTGGCCGGTGTATGATGTTTGGAACCGTGCAAAAGGTATGGACATTGCTTTAAAAGTTCATGATGTGGACGAATGGTTACATCCAACTGCTTTTTATAAGCTTTCGACTGGTTTAAGTAAAAATGGTTATGCTTTTGACTTTGTTTCAGACAGACAATTACAAAGAAGTAAGGTAAACCAAGGACATATTGAAACCAATGCCGCGGCAACTCCTTATAAAGTACTCCTAGTGCCGCAATGCGAATTGATGAGTTTTGAAACGCTTAAAAAAGTAATCGAATTGGCGAATAACGGTGCTACCGTAATTTTTCAGGCACTTCCGCACGATGTGCCCGGCTTTAACAATCTAGAAAAACGAAGAGCTGAATTTCAACAGACTTTAGATGGGCTTCGTTTTACTGAGAACGGAAAGGGAATGAAACAGTGCATCCTTGGAAAAGGAAAAATTATTTTGAGCACTGCCATCGAACAGACATTAACATCTGTTCAAATAAATCCTGAAAGTTTAACCCAAAAAGGACTCAAGTTCATTCGTCGTGATTTTAATTCAGGAAAATATTATTACCTCGTGAATCATCAAGATAAAGATATCGATACCGAATTGAGCTTAAATACCCTTGGCTCAGTTTTAATACTAGATCCGCAGAGCGGGATAAGTGGTAAGGCTTCTAGTAAAGTGGTAAACAATCAAACACAGGTACGTGTGCAGCTAAAATCGGGCGAAGCCCTCATTTTAAAAGTTACCGCCGCGGTAGAAACAGCACCAGAATGGGTGTATCTAAATAAAGCCGAAAAGAACATAGCCTTTACAAACCCGTGGAAGTTACATTTTACGGAAGGAGGTCCAACCTTACCAGCCGATCAAACCCTCGATCAGTTGCGTTCATGGACAGATTTGAAGGACCCTAGTTTACAATCTTTTTCTGGAACAGGCGTGTACACCAGCACCTTTAACCTTACAACTAAAATAGCAAAAGAATACGTGCTACATTTAAATCAAGTGAATGAAAGTGCACACGTATGGATAAACGGACAAGATGTTGGTATTTTATGGAGTATTCCTTTTCAAGCTAGGGTAGGGAAGTACCTAAAAGTAGGACAAAATAGTATAAAAATTGAAGTGGTTAATTTAATGGCAAACCGTATTCGTGAGATGGATCAAAAGAAAATTGAATGGAAAAAATACCACGAAATTAACTTTGTAAATATCAATTATAAGGAATTTGATGCCTCAAATTGGACTGTAATGCCATCAGGACTGCTTGGTCCAGTATATATAACCCCTTATTTTTAAGATGAGTAAAGAGTTGAAATGTTAAATTTTAAAATTTCAAAAAAAAAATAATTGTATAAAAAGACATACTAAATCGTTTTCTGTAACGTTTAGGGCTTTTTTTTAAAATGTGATAAGATTTTATAATGATTTAACAGGATGGTACAGGACGGGCAATGTGAAAAATCATTTTACATTTAGTTAAATAAATAACTAACCAGATAAACTTTAACCAAATATTAATTACAAACGTTAACTCACCAATATGTAAGAAAATTTTACGTTTCCTATAAGTCTCCCTTTTTCAAATATTCAGTTACTTCTAGAACGAAAGTTTTTACAGATTAGTTAATGGCGTTTTATCCAGTAAAATTGCTATGAGTAAAATTTTTTCAAAATTTTTAATCGTCAGTTTGACATTTATTTCGGTTCTTACTTCCTGTCGGAAAGAAGAGTTCGATAAGTTTTATGGTCGACCAGAAACATTAGCCGATCCCATTTATCAGCAATTACAAGCCAAAGGAAATTTTACGAAATTTCTGGAATGTATTGATAAAGCAGGGTACAAGGAAACCTTAAGTACTGCAGGGTCCTGGACTGTTTTTGCGCCGACTGATGAAGCTTTTAAAGCATACATGTCTGAAAATAGTCTGACAGAAATTAGTGCCGATTTAGCCTCGTCAATTGTTCGTTACTCGATGACTTATGATGGAGAGAAGATCGAGCGCTTAAGTGATAATTTAACAGCAAGAGGCTTTGTTAAAAATACAGCGTTTAGGCGTCGTAGTGTGTATTACGACTTTGTGTATGATGGAACCGATAACAACGGAAATGCTATTAAAGTAATTGCAGGAAATCGTAATGGGAGCTATTTAGCAACAGATTTTAACAATAAGAATCTGCCTTATTTTTTAACAGCCTACATGAATTTTGCAGGGCTTAAAGCAGATGATTATCAGGGTCTTTATCCTGGAAGTACCTATACCGGGCTAAACGTTGGACCAGCAAGAATTTCGGAACAAGACATTGTAGCAGAAAACGGTGTAGTTCATATCATTGATAAAGTATTATCCCCACCAAAAAGTATTGATCAATATGTTTCCTCAAAAACGGATTACAGTGTTTTTAAAAGCATGTTAGATAAGTACGTTTCATATAGCTTAAACAGTGATATTAGCCGCAAGTATCAAGTTTTAACAGGTAAAAGCGATAATGTTTATGCAAAAGTTTACAGTAACTTATTGGCGTTTTCACCAAATAATGAAAATTATTTAAAAGTAGATCCAAACGATGGCCAAACGGGAATGTACGGTATTTTTGCACCTACTGATGCTGCAGTACAAGCTTATTCAAAGACTTTATTAAAATATTACGGCAGAACGTTGAAACCAGGTACTTATAAAGAGCAATTAAATGAACTGTATGCAATTAGACCGGATATTATCCGCGATTTTATCAACTCCCATTTGTTTTTAAACCCGGTTTGGCCTACAAAATTTAGAACTACTACTAACTTTTTAGTAGAAACTACAAAACTTGCTACCACCGATATTAAAGAAGTTTTAGTATTAAGTAACGGTACATTCTACGGTGTAAATAAAGCGCAAGATGCGAGTGTTTTTTCAACTGTTTACGGAAAAGTGAACATCGATCCAACCTATAAAATTATGAAGCAAGCACTTGATTTCTTTGGGTTTACCAATCCAATCAAAACAGCTTCTTTAAAATATTTAATTATTCCCATTCCGGATGCTACCTTGGTTTCAATGGGCTTTTCATATGATCCATTTTATCCAACATCACCAATTAGAGGAGATAATGTGATGTTAAGAAGAATTTTACAAACGCACATCATTCCTTTATTAGGTAGAGATGTTCCAAATTTGGCTACAGGTTCTGGGATTTTGGAAACGTCGAATGGAGAATATATCCGTTATGCTTCTGGGAAAGTGTTTTCTGCTGGTACAGAAGATAATACTGCCGTTGCCGATCAATCGGTTGTGGTGGATTCAACTGCTACAGCTACGAATGGTGCTGACTGGTATGTTTCGAAAGCATTAACTTATACCACTCAGGCAGTAAGTACCGATATTGCAAAATATGGTACCCTTTCAACGGACCCATATTATAGTTTTTGGCAATATTTAAAAGGCAATGTAACACTTTACAATGCGAGTACTGGTGCTATCCAAGGAATTACAGATGGTACATTTTATACCATTTTTATCCCAACTAATTCAGCTGTTCTGGCGGCCGTAACTGCTGGTTTGTTACCAAAAAATACCAACGGTACGCCAAATTATGCGCCAACACTGCCCGAGGATATAGCCAAGGTTACTAAGTTTATTCAGTATCACATCATCAATAAAACCTCGATTGCAGCTGATGGCCAAAAAACAGGTTTATATGAAACACTGTATAAAAATGATTCGGGCGATGTGGTAAAATTAACGGTAGCAACAAACACAACAAGTTCTTTAAGCTTACGGGATATAACCAATAGTACGGCAGATGTTCTTTTAGGCGCCAGTAATAGAAGTAACGTCCTTTCAAATAGAACGGTAATCCACCAAATTAACACTTATTTAAAATACCAATTTTAAAGATGAAGATTTTTATAAATAGAAAATATACGCGCAGTGTATTTATATTGCTATGCTTTTTATTTGGAGCTGGCTTAGTTACAAATGCGCAAGTTACAACTGTAAGAGGTAGAATTATCGATAAAAAAGATAAACAACCTATTGTTGGAGCATCGGTAGTATTGGTGGATAAAGATCGTCGTGTGGTAAAGGGGGTTTCATCGGATATTAATGGAAATTATGCTTTGCCGGTTGCCGATAAAAATTTACGCATTCAAGTTTCTTACATCGGCTATAACTCAACCAGCCCGATCGCAATAGACAAGGATGTAATCAACTTCCAGTTGGAACCATCAAGTAATCAAATGGATGAAGTACAGATTTCGGCAAAAGCTAAAACCGATTCAGGTACAGGAATGATAATCGATAAACGCGATCAAACCTCTGCAACAGCAACCATTAGTGGAAAAGAATTGGAAGAAATGCAAGCTCCATCCATTGATCAAGCTTTACAAGGTCGTTTATCGGGGGTAGATATTACAGCCAGTACCGGTGATCCAGGTGCGCCAATGCAAATCCGTATTCGGGGTACATCATCGATCAATGGCGCCACCGATCCCTTAATTGTTTTGGATGGTATGCCATACGACATTAGTATTCCTTCAGATTTTAACTTTGCAACATCCGATGAGAACAACTATGGTCAGTTATTAAACATTGCACCATCAGATATTAAAGAAATCAGCGTATTAAAAGATGCGGCTGCAACGGCAGTTTGGGGTTCAAGAGCTGCAAATGGAGTATTGGTTATTACCACCAAACGCGGTTCAATTGGCCCTCCTCAAATTTCGTATAACTTTAAAGGTTCATTATCGAAACAGCCAAGTGCCATTCCCATGTTAAATGGAAATCAGTATTCTTCATTAATTTTGGAAGAATTTTACAATGCTGGTAGACAATTTTCAACTACGGAATTTGCAAAAGAATTTCAATACGATAAAAACGATCCGTATAACTATTACAACTTTAGTAACAATACCGATTGGGTAGCGGCTGTTACGCAAACGGGTTATTTACAAGATCATAACCTTTCTATTGCCGGTGGGGGTGAAAAGGCAAGATACCGTGCTTCTGTCAATTATTTTAACTCGGCTGGTACGACTATTGGAACCGACTTAACGCGTATGTCAGCAAGGGTAAACTTGGATTATACCGTTTCTAATAAAATTCGATTCAGTTCGGATATTTCGTATACGCACGTAGATCAGCTAAACTCATTTTTACCGAATGGTAGTAACACGTTAAATTTGCGGAGCATTGCCTATAATAAGATGCCTAACCAAGGTATTTATGAATACGATGAATATGGAAATTTAACGGGTAATTATTTTAGTCCAGCAGCTACCGCACAAGGAACATACCCGGGTACCTACAATCCGGTAGCATTAGCCCTGGAAGGAGATAATCGTCAAATAGGGGAACGTATTACCCCAAAATTTAGTTTACAATATCAAATAATTCCAGAACGCTTACGGTTGAACGGAAGTTTTATGGTTGATGTAAACAATACTAAAATAAATACTTTTTTACCGCAAATTGCCACAGGTCGCCCATTTACAGAAAATACAGTTAACCAGGCAATTGATAATGATGGAGATTCATTTAACATGACAACCAACATCAATTTATCGTACACGCCAGATTTGGGTCCTAAACACGATTTAATTGCCTTTTTACGCTTTGATAGCTACGATAGCCGTCGTTCAGGTCAATATTTAATGGTAACCAATACAGCTTCTTCGTACTTACAAGATCCATCAATAGACGGTAGAACCAATAATACAGGCTCAGCATCGTCATCATATGCACAAACACGTTCGGTAGGTTTATTAGGAAATGTTCAATACAAATATTTGGATCGTTACATTATCAACGGAAGTTTAAGAGCTGATGGTAATTCTAAATTTGGACCAAATAATCGTTATGGTGTATTTCCTTCAATTTCAGGTCGTTGGAGAGTGTCTGGTGAGAAATTCATGAATAATACCAAAAAATACATCGATGATTTAAGTTTTAGAGCGAGTTACGGTAAAAGTGGTAATGCTCCGCGTTACGATTATACCTACTACAATATTTACCAAAACTACAACGTAAGTTATTTAGATCTGCCGGGTGTATACAGTACCGATATGGAATTAACCGATTTACGTTGGGAGAAAGTAACCCAATCAAACGTAGGTGTAACGTTAACCATGCTTAAATCTAGAATTAGCATGGACATTGATTTGTACCGTAAACGCACAGATGATTTGTTTTTCGGTAATTTAGCCGTGGCTACCTACAACGGATATTCAGGCGTGGATATGAACGTAGGTACCATGGATAACCAAGGTTGGGAATTTAGTTTGAATGCTACTGCGGTACGTACCAAAAAATGGCGAGTAGATTTTAATTTCAACATTGCGCACAACGAAAACGTGATCCGTGAAATTTCTCCATTATATCCAAGAGAAAATGGCGGAAAGGTTACGTCTAATAATGTTTATAAAGTATTTATTCAAGAAAACAACCCATTCGGTTCATTCTACGGTTTCAAATTTAAGGGCGTTTACCCTGATAAAAATGCAACAGTAGCTTTAGATGAGCACGGAAACCAAATTATCGGCCCTAATGGCGATAAAGTTTATATGCGTTTCTCTTATCCAACAATCGATTATGTTTTTCAACCGGGTGATGCCATGTATGAAGATATTAATCATGATGGAAATATCGATTATAAAGACATCGTTTACTTAGGAAATGGTAATCCGAAATTAACAGGCGGTTTTGGTACACGTGTTACGTTCAACGGCAATTTAACCTTTATGGTCAATTTCTCTTACCGTAGTGGGTACGACATCATTAACGGTAACAAAATTACCACCACCAACATGTATGGCTACAACAACCAAAGTACCGCTGTATTACGCAGATGGAAAGAAGAGGGAGATATTACCGACATTCCACGCGCCATGTACGGTACAGGTTATAACTGGTTGGGGTCTGACCGCTACATTGAAGATGGATCGTTCTTACGTTTAAGATCGATTACAATGAAGTATGATTTTACGAAAAACTTCATTAAACGCATTGGAATGAAATCAGTAGGCATGTATGTTACTGCTGAGAACTTATTAACCTTTACAAAATATACCGGTCAAGATCCTGAGGTGCCAATCAAATTAAATGGTTTTAATACCGTGGTTGACAATTCAACAACACCACCGATTAAAACAGTAACATTTGGTTTAACCGCTAACTTTTAATATCAGTGAAGATGAAAAAAATTATATATAGCAGTTGCGTGTTATTCATGCTTATAATCAGCAGCTCATGCAATAAATATCTTGATTTAGAACCACGCGATGGTATTACAAAGCAAGAATATTGGAGAACAAAAGAAGATGTTTTAGCCGCTGTAGCGGGATGTTATGCATCGGTGTTGGCACCTCCTCCAGGTGTTACAGATAAATCATTGCTTGAATACATGTTCATGTATGGCGAATTACGTGCGGATATGATTGTTGCAGGCCCTGGATTTACAAATGACGAAAACGATATAGTGAATGTAAACATCACAGAATCAAATCCTCTTACGAAATGGGCCTCGTTTTATCGTACCATTAATTATTGTAATACCGTTTTAGATTTTGCACCAGATGCCAAAGCGATTGACCCAACTTTTACGCAAGAAGCGTTAAATGCTTATAGCGCAGAAGCTTTAACCTTGAGAAGCTTGATGTATTTTTATTTGGTGCGTTCATTTGGCGATGTGCCTTTAAAATTAACGTCAACTTCAAAAGATACAGATTTAAAAGAATTGGGTAAAGCAAAACAGCTTGATGTATTAAATCAAATTGTGGCCGATTTAAAGAAAGCTGAAGCTGGAGCCGTTACCACGTATGGCAATACCAAATCGGATAAAAGCAGGATAACCAAATTTACGGTAAATGCTATTTTGGCGGATGTATACCTGTGGATGGAAAACTATAGTGGCTGTTTAGCTGAATGTCAAAAAGTGATTGATTCGCAGCGTTTTGCTTATGTTCAAGCAAATTCAGCGTGGTATAACAATGTATTTTACAACGGAAGTTCAACAGAAACCATTTTCCAGTTTGATCAATCCATCGCAAATCCTTTTTACAGTCTACTTATTCTATCAAGAAAACGCTATCTGGCTTCGCCATATATTGCATCAGATATCTTTATCCCAGATGATGTAGATCCAGATCGTAACTACGATATCCGTGCAGGTGCTTATTTTACATCTGCTTTTGATATTGTTAAATGGGGAACGGAAAATCCATCATACGTTAAATGGCAAGCGTACCGTATTTCGGATATCATGTTAATGAAAGCAGAAGCTCTCGCATTAAGCAATGATGGAGCAGGCGCATTGGCCATTGTGGCCGATTTAAGACTGCGCAGATTAGCAGTGAAAGCAACCGAACAAAGCCCAAGTGCGGATGATACGGAAGGTATTTGTGATTATATTTTAGCAGAACGCTCTAGAGAATTCGCATTCGAAGGGAAACGTTGGTACGATGTATTACGTCATTCGAAGCGCAATAATTACAGTCGTTTAGATATTTTGTTGGATATGGTTTCGCGTACCGTACAACCTACCTTGCAAGCTTCTGCCATTACGAAATTAAGAGACCCGAATAGCAATTACTTCCCGATTTACGAAACTGAGTTATTTGCTGATACAAAATTGGTTCAAAATCCATTTTACACCCGATAAATATGAGTGTTATGAAAACAAAAACAAACATTTTTAAGCTAAGCATAACAGTTATGCTAGCCGCATTTATGTTTTTCTTATTTAACGCATGTCGTAAAGAATCCTATACTACTACCACCACAACCGATGTGAATATTACAGGATATTTAGAAAAATATCCAGAGAAATTTTCGCTATTTCTGGAGATTTTAGATCGTTCAGGTACGAAAGGATACTTAGGTGCTTATGGAAAATATACCATTTTTACGCCTACAAACGATGCCGTAAATGCATGGTTAAAAGCATTAAATAAAACTTCGGTAGAACAAGTATCGCCAGAAGATTTAAAAAATTTGGTACGTTTTCACGTACTACCGGATACGCTTGCAACCAATCGCTTTACTGACGGAAAATTACCGCAAATAACCTTATATGGTCAATATTTACAAACGGGAGTAATATTCACAGGTGGCGCCAGCAGTTATATCATTAATAAACAAGCAAAGGTAACCCAATCGAATGTACGTGTTGGTAATGGTATCATGCACATTATTGATCAAGTGTTGCTTCCGGCAACCAAAACATTAGCGCAAAGCATCGAAACCAATGCGCGCTACTCAATTTTTACCCAAGCCTTAAAAGAAACAGGTTTTTATGATTCGTTGAACTATGAGCAAAGTAAAGTTCCGGATACGACACGTCGTTTTCAAACGGTTATTTTAGAATCAGATTCAGCTATCAATGCAGCGGGGTATCCTAATTATGCCGCATTAAAAGCAAAACTCTCAAAAACAGGGAATCCTAAAAGCCATACAGACAGCTTGTGGATGTATGTAGCATATCACTTATCTACTGGAGCAAGTTATTCTGCAGATATTGTTTCTTCTTCTTCTATCAATACATTGGCTCCAGCAGAAATTGTTACCACGAAATTAGCCGGAACTAAAATATTATTAAATGATGATGAGTTTAACGGAGTAAAAGAACCTGGTGTTGAATTGAATCGTTCGCGCGCAGACATTACGGCATCAAATGGTGTGTTTCACGAAGTAAAAGACTTCTATAAAATTAAACCGCGTTTTCCAACTGGAGTATTCTTTGATATTGGCGATCAACCAGAGTTGCGCGCTTTACCAAATTGGCGTACCCCAGGACAAACAGTTAATCTTATTCAAAATGGTAAGTTCATAACCGAGGGCATTCGTGGAGATAAAATTCCTACGCAAGCAATTAACTATACAACGGCTACACTTCCATTAGATGCCAGTGGAAGAAGTTATGCCAATCAAGATGTAATTCAGTTTAATGCCTCAACTAGTAATAATCAGCGTAATTACTGGATTGAGATTCGCTCACCGATGTTAGTAAAAGGTAAATACAAAATTTGGATTTGCTACACCTACAATGTAAATGGGCCATTGGCACAAGTAGGTATGGATGTAGGTACATCGCAAGAACAGTTGCTGCCAAATTTGGTAGATTTTACACAACAATTAACCTCGTCGGGTGTGCCAGATGCCAGCTCTACTTTGCCTTCTACCGACGGATTAATGTTGGCGAACGGATTTAAACGTTACCTGGCCACAGTATCTGAAACAAATGAAAATGGCATAAAAGGTTTGCAGCCAAATACCGGAAATGGATGGAAAATTATGCCGGGTAAATTAGTGGGTACAGCTGATATTAAAACTACTGACAAACACTGGTTGCGATTATCTTTCTTGCGAGGAAATAATAATAATATTATGAATATCGATATGATTCATTTTATTCCGGTGGATGATGACCAGAATTATCCAAGATTTTCACCATCAGGAGCAGTATTTAAACGTCCATAACGCGTAAGAAGAGCCTGCAGCTTTTTGGTTGCAGGCCAAAAATAACTTAGAAAGAAGACAATGATTAAAAAACATATTCTATACATCGCTTTACTGGGAATAAGTACGTTCTTATTCAGTTGTAAAGATACTTGGCAAGATCATATTGAGGTGACCAATGTAGATAATGATACTAATTTGGCACAGAAGATTGCAGCACAAAGTAATTTAAGTGTTTTTAACGGATACTTGCAAAGTACAGGCTATGCGAAAATGCTCGAGAATTCCCAAAATTATACAGTTTGGGCGCCAAGCAATGCCGCCTTAGCGAACCTAGATCAAGCTATCGTAAATGATCCTGCTAAATTGAAAGATTTTGTAGGTAATCACATTGCATCAACAACGATAGCTATTTCAACAAAACCCAATGACACACTTCGTGTTCAATTATTAAACAATAAGTATGCAACGATTATTGGTTCAAAGTTTGAAGAAGGTACCATTACCAGTGGTTCGGGTCAGTTTGTTAAAAATGGTGTTTTACACGTGTTGGATCAAGCAGTTCCAACAAAATTGAATGTGTGGGATTTCATGTTAACGAGTACCGATGCCCCTTTACAAACCAATTACATTAAAAATTTATCAATCGAGGTAATTGATAGCGCTAACGCAACCATTATAGGTTATAACGCTTCAGGGGCACCAATTTTTGCGCCTAATCCTCCAAAGGTTACACGAAATACCTATTGGGTAAATGTGGCCGACTTGCGCAACGAAAGCAACCAATATACGTTCTTTATGCTGCAAGATCCTGCTTTTACTGCTGAAAGCAATAAATTGACAAGCTATTACCCAAGTGTCGATCCAAATTTTAATGCCTCTTTTTACATGACCAAGGATTTAACGGTTAAAGGAGTGTACACGGTAAACCAATTGCCAGATACCTTAATTTCGGTAAAAGGCGTCAAAATACCAATGAACAAAGCAACTGTTGTAAAATCGTATCGTGCTAGTAACGGTATTGTACACGTGGTAAATGCTTTACCTTTTCGTTTAAAAGATAAAGTTCCGGTATTTAAGTTTGAAGGAGAGCTTCCACTAGGTTTTACAGCGTCAAGAACGGTATTGTATCGAAATAAGCTGGATAATTTGGGTATTCCATTTAAAGACATTGAAATTTATAATCACGCAACGTCTGAATTGGGTATTTACTATTTTAAAAGTTATACACCAGTAGTTAAATACAAGGTGTATGCAAGAGCCATTTCAGGTTTACCAGGCGATTCTCAAGTAGCAAATTTTACACAACGCTATTTCTTCTTAAATAGTACAACAGCATTGTATAATTTGACATTTACGCAAACGGTTGTGCCTCTTACGTATACCGAAACCTATCTAGGCGAATATACCCAAACCATGTTTGGACCTTTAATGGTTAGATTAACCTCGGCAGCCAGTACGTCGAAAGATGTGAACACGTTAATACTTGATTATTTACGTTTTGAACCCGTTTTACCTTAACCATGCATCTTGCTTTCAAAATAAATACTATGTATAAATTTACGATAAATAAGAAATTAAGCTTTTTGCTGTTATTGCTTGTGGCAAGCGTAGTTACCAAGGCGCAAGTACAAGATTCGATGGTAACCACCACCGATACAACTACCGTAAAAGCAAAAACTCGTGCCGTAAAAGGAGAACGAGTAACCGGTACCATTTTAGACGGTAATACCAATAAACCATTAGTAGGTATAAATGTTACGGTTGTGGGTTTCAACGCCGCTATTACCGATAATAAAGGGAAATTTACCATTGTGGTACCTGATTATAAAGCGTCCATTGTGATATCAGGTGGCGGTTTTCAAACCAAGGTTCTTCCTGTGTTCAAAGGAAAACCCATTTTAACAAAATTGTATCCAATGAGTTATACTTCTGTTTTTTCAGAAGTAACACTACCATTACTTACCCAAAGTCAGGCACGTAGCATTCCTGCACTGAGTAATGTGGGCTTACAAAACGCTTGGCCTAGTAATTCTGAAAGTCTGGATAGCTATTTTCAAGGCCGCATGGCGGGTGTGAATGCCATTCGCAAGTCGGGTACACCAGGCATTGGATCTAGTGTTTTTGTGCGCGGATTTAATACCTTATATGCCGGTACACAACCCTTGTATGTGGTAGATGGAATGATATACGATACCCAATCGTATGGGACCTCTTTAACAAATGGACATTTTAATAATCCCTTGCAACTCATTGATGTACGGGATATTGAGAATATTACCTTAATTAAAGATGCATCAGTGGCTGCCATGTACGGTACAAAAGCAGCCAATGGTTTGGTAATGATTACCACAAACCACGCACACGATTTAGCCACGAACATTGACTTTGCAGTGTACGGTGGTTTTAATCAGAAGCCTAATGCATTGCCAGTAATGGGCGTAACAGATTATCGTTTGTATTTGTCAGATGTACTTAAAAGTCAAGGGATAAGCAACACGACAATTGCCTCATTACCGTACATGAACGATAACCAGGCAACCAATCCAGATTATTACAAATACCATAATCAAACGGATTGGCAGAATGAAGTATTTAAAAGCACCTTCGATCAAACCTATTATTTAAAAGTAACCGGGGGTGATAACATTGCCAAATATGCGCTTTCAGCAGGTTATACGAAAGATAAAGGAACCATTGATAGTACCAATAATTTAAAATATAGCACCCGTTTTAATAGTGATTTAAATTTAACCAAAAAGTTAACCGGAAGTACCAATTTATCACTCACCTATACTGAGCAACGCTTAAAAGATCAAGGAATATCTGCGGCTACAAACCCTATATTTTTGGGATTGATAAAATCGCCTTTTATGTCTAAAAACGATATCAGTTCAACCGGAGCAGTATCGCCAAACTTAGCCGATTACGATACTTTGCAAGTGAGTAATCCACGCGCTTTAATCGAAAATGGATGGAATACTAAAAAGAATTACCGCTTTTTTGGAAACATCAATTTTGATTATACGTTTAATAAATCATTTAAGTTGTCAAACTTATCGGGTATTACCTATGATAAAACACAAGAAATGCTATTTATCCCTAGAAAAGGGGTAACCAATGATACGCTGTCAAATGTAGTAGCCGATAGCCGTTTGGGCTCGCAAACCATGCGTTATAATAATTTCTTTAACGATTTACGCTTAACCTACGATAAAAACATTGGTAAAGATCATAAGATACACGCCATGATTGGTACGCGCTATTCATCAAGTAAAGCAGAACAAGATTATGCCATCGGTTATAACTCGGCAACAGATGAGTTAATTACCATTGTAAACAGTAATGCTGCCACCCGTACGTTTGGTGGTGATATAGGTAAATGGACAAGTTTAAACAATTATTTATCAGGTAATTATAGTTATTCAGATAAATATTTAGTCAATCTTTCTGTAGCAGTAGATGGTTCATCACGCTTTGGCCATAAAGCAGACGATGGTTTTATGTCATTTGACGATGGATTACGGATCAACGGAACAAAATATGCCGTTTTACCAGCCATTGGTGCAGCATGGGTTATTTCTTCAGAGTCATTCATGAGTGGTTTTAAAAATCTAGATTTATTGAAACTACGCATGAGTTACGGTTTAGTAGGTAACGATAACGTTGGAAATTACACCGCACGTAAATATTACGTATCGCAAAATATTTTAGGCATGCAAGGATACGCGGTTGGAAATTTGGCGAATCCAGATTTACAGTGGGAAACCGTTAAGAAGTTTAATGTAGGCGTGGATGCAGCAATTTTTAACGAACGTTTAAATTTTAGCTTGGATTATTGGAATCATGTTACAGACAACATGCTTACCTATCAAACGGTAAGCTCAATTGGTGGCGATTTTACCTATTATGCAAATAATGGAGGAATGAAAACCAGTGGAATTGATTTCAGCTTGAACGGCCGCATCTTAAACGGTACCTTTAAATGGGATGCCGGTTTAATGTTAGGAACCACTAAAAATACCGTAACATCGCTTCAAAATGGAAAAAGTATCATCACTGATTTTGCAGGTGCTTCCTACATCACGCAAGTAGGCGAAAGCAGTAACTTATTTTATGGTTTACAAGCAAATGGCGTTTATGCTACCACAGCAGAAGCCAATGCAGCTGGTTTATCCGTACGCAAGTCGGATGGAACGTTGGTGCCTTTTGCTGCAGGAGATGTTCGTTATGCCGATTTGAATAACGATAAAGTAATCGACGCAAATGACCGTGCTGTAATTGGTAATCCTACACCTGATATTTACGGTAGCATTAGCAACACCTTTACCTATAAAAATTTGACGTTGGATGCTTTAATCACCTTCGTAAATGGTAACGATGTATACAATTATACACGTTCACAAATCGAATCAGGTTCTTCGTATTACAATCAGACACAAGCCTTGAATAATCGCTGGAGAGGAGAGGGACAAGTAACCAATACACCAAAAGCGGCTTATGGCGACCCAATGGGGAATGCAGCTTTCTCTAACCGTTGGATAGAAGACGGATCTTATTTACGGTTACGTTCTGTAAGTTTAACGTACAACATTCCTTTAAAAGCAAAATCGATTAAATATGCGAAAGTATATGCAACGGCCAATAACGTATTTACTATAACCAATTATTTAGGATACGATCCAGAGTTTAGTGCTTCCAATAGTATTTTTAACCAAGGAGTGGATACCACTTTGGAGCCGCAGTTCCGGTCATTTCAATTAGGTGTTAGAGTTGGATTATAAGAAATTACAACAATATATCAATCAAGTATTTGAGGGTGTTTTGTTAAATAAAAGATAGACAATCATGAAAATGAATTTTAATAAAAAAATTGCAGCACTTTTTGTTTTAGGCATTTTATCAGCAGGATCATGGTCATGTAAGAAAATGCTTGATCAACCTACGGAAGATCAATTAGACGCAGTGAATGCATATAAAACGGTAACAGATGCCGATGCTGCTGTATTGGGTATTTATGGTCAGTTTATGGGCCTGGAAAAACAATATATCCTACAAAATGAATTACGTGCCGATTTAATGGACGTAACAGGCAATGCCGATCAATATTTAAAGCAATTATCCTCGCACAGCGTAACCAAAGAAAACCCGTATGCCGACCCACGTCCATATTATAAAGTAATTTTAAGTTGTAACGATGCTTTGAAGAACTTCAAAGCCATGGTAGATGACCACCGGATGAGTGTAGACGATTACAACAAACACTATTCAGATATCGGTGCGTTGCGAAGCTGGTTGTATTTACAGCTTGGAATTCAGTACGGAAGTGTTCCTTATATTACAGAATCATTCGAAACCGTAGCAGATTTGAATAGTTTAAGTACTGCTCCACGGTTACAGTTTGGCGATTTGTTGGATAAATTAATCGCATTTACCGAATCACTGCCTTATAAAGAGGTATATGCTTATCCGTCGGGAAATCCACTGGTAACAACCATAGATGGAAACAATACACAGAAAATTTTTATAACAAAGCCTTTTCTTTTGGGAGATTTATACTTGTGGAAAGGAAATTACTTCAAGTCTTCTGAAAACTATGCAAAGGTTTTAAACGCAGAAAATAACAATACAAACGATAACGTACGTTTTAATTTTTACCGCATTGTAACCAATACCGATAATTACACCAATATAGCCATGCAATATACGCGGTATCAAGATGAAACAAGTTTGGTAAATAGCGTTGATGTGGGATGGAGAGCTATTTTTGGTTTGGCAACCACTACGAACTCTTGGAACGGTGAATGGTTATGGGCATTGGCATACAATCCTGCATTTAAACCGGTAAATCCGATGATTAACTTGTGTTCAAATACCTTAGGAAGCTACCAAATTAAGCCTTCGCAAGCAGCCATTGATAATTGGAATAGTCAAGTACAATACAGCGGTATCCCGTATGATGCACGTGGTAAATTGTCTTACACCAGTACCATTGGAGGAAATGTAATTACCAAACTAACCGATAATGGAGGTAAATGGGGCTTATACAGAACAGGTTTGTTACATTTACGTTTTTCAGAATCTGCTAACCGCGATGGACAAGGAAAATTGGGATGGGCATTTTTAAACACTGGTTTAATTAATACCTACTATGTTGGAACATACGTTGCAGGAGCAAAATCACCTGCAACTGTTGATGAATTAAATACCATGATAACACCTTATCCAACCAGTTCTCCGTACTATTTCGATGCGCGTAAAAACAGTGATTTATCGGCTACTTGGTATAGAAATGCAGGTGTACGTGGACGTGCAGGAGTTACTGCAAGCGACATTAGTTTTCAAACGGACATGGTGGGTTTAGAAGGAAAGTTAATTGATGAGGCAGCCTTAGAATTGGCTTTTGAAGGTAACCGTTGGCCAGATCTAGTACGTGTAGCTTTGCATCAAAATAATCCGGCTTTCTTAGCCGAAAGGGTATATCAAAAATTATTGAAATCGGGTGATCCGAATGCGTCAGCGGTACGCGCTAAATTAATGGATCCAAACAATTGGTATTTGCCATTCGATTGGGCCAAATAATTTAAATGAATTTCGATATCGTGTTTTGGAAATTATATCAAAATTAAAGGAACAAACCGAAAATCCTGAAAGAGTAGGTCAAATAATTTAAACCCCATTAATTATGAAGTATTTTAAAATTGTTATTCTGTTATTTTTTTGCGTTATTATTATTGTTGTTAATTCTTTTTCAAAATATCATGGGAAAACAAAAATTGAATCATTAACATTGAAACTTTCTTCAAATCCAAATTTTGTTGAAATGATTAGTTATTCTCGGGCAGCAAGGGAAAAGCTTCTTTCTTCTAAGAAGATTGATTTTTCAAGTAAAGAGCAATTGCTACAGCTTAAAAGTAATTTAGTGAAGATAATGGCTGGAAAAAAGATGCAAATGTTCTATTCAGCTATTTTCAAAGAAGAAACTTACTTAACAGAATTAAATGAGCAAGAATGTTTGGATGTATTTTCAAATGCAGCTAAGTTAATAAAAAAGAAATATGTACCGTATAATGCTCTTGATAGCGCTCAGCAAGCGCAACAAGATTGTTTATTTGGGTGTGATCAAGTTTATTTGGGGGAATTATGGGATATTGAAAACGCTTTGGAAGCAAATCAGTCTCAAGCCTATATTGATTATGGTATATGTGTAGATCCCCCTAGTTCACCTGGGTTCTGCTGGAATAAACTGAATGATGACTTGCAGTCTGCATCTGATGAGTATATCGTTAATTGGTGGCCAATTGGAATGAGATATGAAGATTGTCAAGTCGATTGTTATTCCAACCATCCTTGGCCTTAGTATCGGCTTTCGAAGGAAACCGTTGGCGAGATTTATTGCGAGTAGCTTTACATCAAAATAACTTATCTATTCGTAGAGTTCTGCAAGGCTCTACGGATTTTTAATAAAAGAGA
Organism: Pedobacter paludisoli; assembly: GCF_052344095.1. Classification (GTDB taxonomy): domain Bacteria; phylum Bacteroidota; class Bacteroidia; order Sphingobacteriales; family Sphingobacteriaceae; genus Pedobacter. The sequence goes on from NZ_CP179926.1 coordinate 1,015,075, forward strand.
GTCTCTGACTCGGATGCGTTAGAAAACCTCTTTTTTTGTGGTGTCAGGTGTTATCACCTGACACTGTTTTTTATCTACAGTGTTAATTTGTTGGTTTTTCTCGCAAAGAGATTCCTCCTATAATGCTCGGAATGATACAAAGCGTAAACGATGCTGTCATCCTGAGCGTACGAAGGATCTCAGGCCTACAAGCCCCGGACGTATATTCTCGTTCCTGCTGAAAGGAGCCTTTTGTTTTTCATAGTGAACAGATTCTTCACGATGTTCAGAATGACAGGGAGGATTTTATTACCAAAAAAGCCTCCGATTAATTAAAATCGAAGGCTTTTTTGTGTATTTATGTTTTATAAACTATTTGTTTTTAGCTTGTTGTTGCTGTTGACGCATATAGTCATCTAAACGTTGTTGAAATTTAGATTTTTTCTTTTTCTCATCAGCAGGACGCGCTTTATTCTGTTGAATAGCCGCATGAATTTTATCATCATCAACCATTTTACGGATAATAAACTGTTGACCAAAAGTCATTAAGTTGGCCAAGAAGTAGTAGTAGTTTAAGCCCGCAGGATAGCTGTTTAACACCCCTAAAAACACCACTGGCATAATGTAACCAATGTACTTCATTTGACCTGTAGCACCCGAAACCTGGTTGTTAAAATACGTCATGATTAACGTAGAACATGTCATCAACACACACATTAAACTTAAGTGATCACCAATAAAAGGCAATTTAAAGCCAAAACGAATAAACTCATCGTAGGTAGATAAATCTTTCATCCATAAGAAACTCTCACCGCGTAACTCAAATAAGTTCGGGAAGAAGAAGAAGAAAGCCATTACCAACGGCAATTGTAATACCATCGGTAAACAACCACCAAGTGGATTTACACCCGCTTGTTTATACAGTTTTAAATATTCTTGTTGAACCAGTGTTGGATTATCTTCGCCAACTTTTGCTTTTATCTCGTCCATTTCAGGCTTTAAAACTCTCATTTTAGCCATCGATAAATACGATTTGTAGGTTAATGGAGATAAAGCCACTTTTAATAAGATGGTAAGTACCAAAATAATTAAACCAAAGTTCCAGCCAAAGTTGTTCAAGAAATTAAATACCGGCAATACAATCCAACGGTTAATGTATTTCAATGGCCAGTATCCCATATCAATTTGTTTGTACAAATCGAATCCTTGCGCTTTTAAAGCAGAAAATTTATTGGTTCCGAAATAGAATTCCATTTCGTACGATTGATTTGCTGAACGATTGTATGGCAATTCCATATTAGCAGCGTAGTACTTAACCTGACCCGGTGCAGTAGGGATTTTTACCTCTAAACTACCTTTCTCAAAACCTTGCTTCGAGATTAAAGCAGCAGAGAAAAAGTGTTGTTTAAAGGAAAACCATTGAATTTTGCCTTCCGATAAATCTTTCTTCTCATCTTTTGAAACGCTTAAATGATCCACATCACCTTCAGCATATTTAAAATACGGAGCAGAATAACGGTGCTCACTTTCAAGCGATTTTTCTTGTTGCAATAAAATTGTTTCCCAATTTAAACCCACGGTATTTCCGGCAATCACTTGCTGTAAACCCACTAAATTAACATTAAAGTTAACTTTGTTGCTATCCGGTTTTAAAGTGTAAACAAATTCAACGTATGCATTGGCGCCATAATCAGCACGCATGCTCATTACATTGCCGTTTTGGGTAGGGGTAAAGTATAAATCATTGGTATTGATGATTTTACCTGCCGCATTTAAGTTTAATCCAAATTTGTTTGCATCACCATCAAACAATAACAAAGGTTTACCATCAAATGTCTTTTGACCAACAACCTCAACCGACTTAATTTTACCACCTTTATTGCTAAAAGTTAAAACTAAGTTTTGGTTTTTTAATGTTTGTGTGCTTTCAGTACCTGTTAAAGCAGTGCCGAAAGGACCTTTTAGTGCTAAAGAATCAGGAGCTGGAGTAATTTTAGAACTATCAACCTTTTGAACCGCAGGGGTTACACCCGCTTTTTTCAACGCTTCAATGCTATCTCTTTCTTTGGCTTTTTTAATTTCAACCTCATTCGGTTTCAAAAAATAGAATGATCCAGCCAAAATGATCATAATCAGGAATAATCCTGTAAAGGTATTTCTATCCATTAGTTATGTTTAATGCTGCTATTTATTAGTTTTTTTTGCAAATTCCATCGCAGCGGCCACAAATTTAACAAAAAGTGGGTGAGGATTTGCAACAGTTGATTTTAATTCAGGGTGGAACTGACCTCCCACAAAAAATGGATGATTTTTTAATTCCACAATTTCAACCAAATTGGTTTGTGGGTTAACACCCGAAGCAATCATTCCAGCCTCTTCGTATTGCTTTAAGTAGTCACTGTTAAACTCATAACGATGGCGGTGACGCTCCGTAATGTGTTGTTTGCCGTAAATTGAAAACGCTTTTGTCCCTTTTTTAATGTCACAAGGATAAGAACCTAAACGCATGGTTCCACCTTTGTTGGTAACTTTTTTCTGCTCTTCCATCATGTTAATTACAGGATTGCTGGTTGTTGGCTCAATTTCAACCGTATGGGCGTCTTTTAATCCCAATACATTACGACCAAACTCTACCACAGCACACTGCATACCCAAGCAAATACCAAAGAACGGAATGTTGTTCTCACGAACGTATTTAATGGTGTCAATTTTACCTTCAATACCGCGACTGCCAAAACCTGGAGCCACTAAGATACCGTGTAAATGACCTAATTTCTCTTTTACATTATCTTCAAAAATACTTTCTGAGTGAATATATTCCACCTTTACCTTGCATTCGTTTTTAGAACCCGCATGAACAAACGATTCAATAATCGATTTATACGCATCCGGTAATTCTACGTATTTACCAACCAAACCAATTCTAACCTCGGCCGTCGGATTTTTTAATCTACCTAGAAAATCTTTCCAGCTTTCCATGTCTGGTTCATTTTTGGTAGGTAATTTTAATTTAGAAAGTACCGTTTTGTCCAATTGCTCTTTCATCATCAATAACGGTACATCATAAATGGTAGATGCATCCATCGATTCGACTACAGCATTGATGTTAACGTTACAGAACAAAGCAATTTTTTTTCTCAAATCTGCACCTAAATGGTGTTCGGTACGACATACCAGGATATCCGGTTGAATACCGTATTCTAATAAAGCTTTTACCGAGTGTTGTGTAGGTTTCGTTTTCAGCTCACCTGCAGCAGCAAGATAAGGAACCAACGTTAAGTGAATAACAATGGCATTAGTGCTGCCTTCTTCCCATTTAAATTGACGAACAGCCTCAATAAAAGGTAACGATTCGATATCACCAACTGTACCGCCAAGTTCGGTAATAACAATATCGTACTCACCGCTTTCGCCTAAAATACGCATGTTTTTCTTAATCTCGTCGGTAATGTGCGGAACCACTTGTACAGTTTTTCCCAAATATTCACCTTTACGCTCTTTATTAATAACGTTTTGATAGATTCGGCCAGTAGTAATGTTATTTGCTTGCGAAGTAGGGACGTTTAAGAAACGCTCATAATGACCAAGATCTAAATCTGTTTCAGCACCATCTTCAGTAACAAAGCACTCACCATGCTCATACGGATTTAATGTCCCCGGATCGATATTGATATAAGGGTCAAACTTTTGAATCGTTACACGGTAGCCTCGTGCCTGTAAGAGTTTAGCTAAAGATGCGGAAATGATGCCCTTGCCCAATGACGAAGTAACACCGCCCGTAACAAAAATATACTTTGTCATGATCGTTTTTTTTTACAGCAAAAGCAATAAATGCTGCTTTTTGTACGGGATACAAAGGTATGAAAAAAGTTAGCTTCTCTATGTCAAAATGTAGAAAAAAATAAAACACCTAATTCCATGTGGTTCAGAAAATTAAGCGATTTTTATTTTTTTTAAATCAAAAAATTGGCAAATCAATGACAGTATTTCAATTCAAGATAGCCCCGTTTTCCGCTCTATCTTTTTTGTTTCTGAAGTTCATAAAAGGCCCATCGCACAAAAAAGGATGCCACTTTAACCGGGTTTTTTGGCACAACAACTGCCCGTAGCAGCGGCTGCATAGTTCATAAAAAATCCCGGCATTTTGGTTGTTTTCTGCCGGGATAAGAATTATGCCTGCGTTAAAATTTGATTAATTAAGTTAATCTCATCCTCTTCGAAATGAATATTGTCTAATGCTTTTATAGAGTCGGTAATTTGCTCTGGCTTACTGGCACCAATAAGTACTGAAGTAATTCGTTCATCTTTCAAAATCCACGATAGCGCCATGTGTGCCAATTTTTGTCCACGTGCTTTTGCCAAGTCGTTTAGTTGTGCAATGATGTGTAACTTCTCCGATGTAACATGGCTCTCCTTTAAAAACACACCGCTAGTAGCAACTCGTGAATCGTTTGGAATTCCCGCTAAATATTTATCAGTCAGTAAACCTTGCGCTAAAGGAGAAAATGGAATGCATCCAACACCTTCTTTGCCCAGTACATCCAGTAGTCCACCTTCCACCCAACGTTCAAACATCGAGTATTTTGGTTGATGAATTAAGCAGGGGGTATTCATTTCGCGTAGCAGCTTGATGGCTTTTTCCGCTTCCGGCACTTTGTAATTTGAAATACCCACATAGAGTGCTTTCCCTTGCTGAACCAGTAAACTTAAGGCAGCCATTGTTTCTTCTAAAGGCGTCTCCGGATCTGGACGATGGTGATAAAAAATATCTACATAATCTAGTTTCATCCGCTTTAAACTCTGATCCAAGCTAGAAACCAGGTATTTCTTGGAGCCCCAATCTCCATATGGGCCATCCCACATAGTATAACCAGCTTTACTCGAAATAATCATTTCATCGCGATAGTCGCTAAAATCATCGTGCAAAATTTTGCCAAAAACCTCTTCGCCAGTACCTGGAGGTGGACCATAGTTATTTGCTAAATCAAAATGCGTAATTCCGTTATTGAAAGCGGTATAAATTAAGTTTTTGCTGTTTTCGAATACATTAACGTGCCCAAAGTTGTGCCATAAACCTAATGAAACGGCGGATAATTTTAGGCCACTTTTGCCACAACGACGGTACAACATGTTATCGTAGCGTGTTTTAGAAATTTCTCTATTCATGCGTATTAATTAATGGAGGCGTGTAGGCTTCTAATTTAGGTAAATAATTAGTGTTTTTACACCTCCACAGGAAAGAGATTTTCTAAAATCGGATCGTTGTAATCGGCAATAAAGGCAATAATATTATCGTACTCTTTAAATTCATCGGCAGTATGCATGGTTGTGAGCACTATGCATTGCATTCCAGCTCTTTGAGCCGCTTCAACACCTTTTGGTGCATCTTCAAAAACAATACAGTCCTCTGTCTTAACTCCTAGAATTTCTGCTCCTTTGCTAAAAGTTTCTGGATCCGGTTTGCTGTTTACAACATCTTCTGCACTTACAATTGCAGAAAAATAAGGACGTATTTTTAGGTTATCTAGTACGAAATTAATGTTAAACGGAATAGCGGCTGAACCAATTGCCATGGCAATATGGGCTGCTTTGGCCTTCTCGAAAAATGTATCTAAACCGGGAATTAATGCTAAATGCTCTTTATAACTAGCCTGATATCGACGCTCTTTTTCAATAGAAATTTGTTCAATTTGGGCTTGCGTAAAATGGTCAACGCCAAAAACTCGTTCAAGTAAATCTTGGTTTTTTCCATACATTTGCTTTTTTACATTGTTAAAGCTTATTTTTGCACCTAGGTCGTTGGTTAATATGGAGTGCCAAGCATGATTGTGAAATTTCATATCATCAATCATGGTACCGTTTAAATCAAATAGGAATGCTTTAGGGTATAAACGTATCATGCGGCTAAAATAGAGTTTTTTTGTTACCTTAATGTTAAGGTTGACAAATTAAGTGATACTGATTTAACTTTCGAACCTTGATATACTACATCTATACCACGAAAAATATAAACTATCTATGAGCAAAATTTTAAATGGCAGTGATGCGCTGCTTAATTTTTTTAGTGACTTTCAGGCTCTTCATCCTGCTTTACGTACCTTATTAGAAAAACAAACCTTCAGTTTAAAAGTTAAAAAAAACGATTTCATTGCAAGTTCAACAGAAGAGTTTGGCGAACATTTGTTTTTTATTGTTAAAGGTTTAGTAAGAGCATTTATTACAGATGATCAAAAAGATATCACAACCCGATTGTGTTCAGAAAAAATGCTGATTGGCAATAATCGGACGGAAGAAGAAAACAAGGCCGTGTATGTTGAAAAGTACCAAGCTTTGGAAGAAAGTTTCATACAAATTCTTCCGTATTCTTTGATTGATAAAATCTATGCGCAGTTTTCAGAAGCAAACATTTTGGGGAGAAAAATTCTGGCTTTGAATGCCCACAGCTCAACAGAACGCTCCATCTTATCGCGAATTCCTTCTGCAGAAGCTAGATTTAAGCAGTTTAAAGAAAACTATCCGGAATTAGAAGCACGCGTACCGGTAAAATTTTTAGCGAGCTACTTGGGCATGCGGATTGAAACATTAAGCCGCATTCGCCAAAAATCGAAAGGCGAATAATTATTTTATCTCCTTAGCTTGGCCTTTAAAGTAAAAATACACCAAAGGTATTAAGCAAATGAGTCCTAGCAAGAAACCGCCTACGGTATCTGTAAACCAATGCGCTCCAAGATAAATGCGGGAGTAAGGGATGGCTATGATGTAAAAAGTAGAAAGATAGCTGACTGTTTTACGCGTCCAATTGGGAACTCCACTTAAAGTATTCATCAAAATAAGCAAGAAGCCAAAAAAAAGTACATAAGATAATACATGTCCGCTGGGATAACTCTGAAAGCGGTTAATTTCTACAATACGTACATTAAAGGCAGTAGGGCGCGGTCGATTAACCCAATTTTTCACACCCAGTATTACTAAACCTGATAAGGCAATGCTGGCAATATACAGCGCCTCTCTTTTATATTTCTTGAGGTAAAATAACACAACAACACCAAAAATCATAATAAAAGAGTAAGGTAACTCGCCAAAAAAACTAACTACCAGCATAAGTTTATCTAAAAAGTTGCTTTGATACTTTTGGAAAAATAGCGACGTATTAATATCAAAAGGCAACAAGGGATTTTGACTGATGAAATAACTTAAAAAGATGAAAGCGGATAGTAAAACGAAGAATATTGTTAAAAGTAGATTCTTTTTAAGAAAGATAGCTTTTGGCATAAGTATGTTTTGGTAATATAAAATGTAGGTACAAATTATCGAAATTATTTAAATGTTTTCCAATTTTTTTATACCATAATGGAGCGCTTTAAATTTATTGTTTCGTTTTGCGTGATGAATGTCATATTCATATACAAAAAAAATAGAGGATACGATTTTATTTTAAATGAGTACTATATATTGCTTTATGGCCGTTTTAAGCTCCTTTGTAAAGATGAATGGTACAATATTATCTTTTTGTAATCATTTTATAACTTTTTTAAATATGTTATGCGAATTCAAAATCTTTTCCCATCTTTGTGTTAGATAATAAGGATATCTAATTAGCTTATAAGGTCGGCGAGATGGATTTCAGACCGGCCCTACAAGCGACTTAATTCTTATCAGATTATCTTTCCAAATCGAAATCACACACATCAATTTTTATATTATTTAACTACAATCTGTTTCGGATCGGTTACAATAATTTGCTTTTTACCTTTGTAGTCTGATATTAAGCCAGTTACACAAACGGTGTTGCCCATATACATACTACTAGGAGCAGATGTAAACTTAGCAATGTCTTCTTTATTGATTACAACATTCAACAATTCTTTGGGGTAAGCGCCACCTAAATTTAAAATGGTTAATTTATCTAAAGCTTTCGTGCTGTATACAGAATCACAAATAGTTACCGTTTTGCCAACGTATTGTGCAGCATCTTTTGCTAAGATTAAGGTTTGGCTTTTCGCTAGGTAACTTGCACTTACGAGCAATAAAATTAAGAGAATATGTTTCATACTTCGGGATGATTGGATGAATTAATAACGGGTATTTTGTTAAAAAGGTATTTGATTAATTTAAATGTAAAGCTAACATGCTAAAATTTCATTTACAATTAAAAACGATTGAAGTGTTATTATTGTTACTATTTGTGTAAGTGTCTATTTTGTCTTTTATTTGTATCAATCTAACTAAATCCTCATGAAAAATAAAGTGTTTTCTGGTCTGTTTTTTCTCGTGTTTTGTGCAGATTTAATTGCTATTTATGCCGAGAATGCATTGGCTGTAGGTTTTATAAAACCCCTGATAACAATTGTATTAATGGCTTGGGTATGGTCGGCTACACAGTTGAAAGGTCGATTTCATAAACGAGTGCTTATGGGTTTACTATTTGCACTTGCAGGCGATGTAGCACTACTATATCAAGGAGTTGATCCGAAGTTTTTTATGTACGGCTTGGCTGCATTTTTTCTCTGCCATGTTTTTTATATACGTGCTTTTGCTTTGGATCATTGGTCTAATCCTGAACAAAAAAATCCGTATTTTTTATGGGCTGTTGGTGTTTTGGGGATTTTTTGTGTGGGTCTGTTTTTTTATTTACAACCCCATTTAGGAGGATTGCAATTTCCAGTGCTGGCCTATGCTATTGTGATTTCAGTAATGGCTATCATGGCGATTAATCGTTATGGAAAAGTTAACATAACAAGCTTTAAGTTAATTATGTATGGTTCTTTATTTTTCGTTTTTTCAGATACAGTTTTGGCTGTTAGTAAATTTGTGAATCCAATACCCCAATCTTCATCGCTTATTATGGCGAGTTACATGATTGCTCAGTATTTAATTGCCTACGGCACGGTTGAACGTAAATTGGTCGTGTCCAAAACAGCTATTTAAACTTATTTATCTTTAGCTAGAATGCTGAATACTTGCGTTAAACGTTCTCCTTTTTCATCTACCAACGTTAAGGTGTGTTTCCCAACGTATGGGCGTACCTCCAATTGGTGGTAATGGACGGTGGTGCCGACATATTCATTGTCTATGTGCCAATAAATTTTGTTGTTTGCGTTTCGATGAGCGGCGTTTAAAATGAGTTTTCCTCTTTTTCCATCAATTTCTAAGGGAATGTAAATTTTTGCACCATTTTTGGGGTAAATCAATTCCATGGCGGAATAGTCTTCGGCGTTTTGACAGGCTGGTAGAAAAGGTGGAAGTGGCTTATAATCGCTGTTTTTAATTTTGTAATAATATTCCATCGCCGGTGGCAGAATAAACCATTTTTTATGTAACATAAAACGGATACTCTCGCATGCATCAGTTACCCGAAACTGCCCAGTTCGATCTAAATGAATTTGTTTATGGTACGGACAAATCTGGGTTTTTAGTCCCCTAGGAGGCACCAGTTCTTCTGCTATTTCCTCGCAATATTCTCCTGCTTTGTAACCACTTTTTTTACAAACCCTTAATTTTTGAAGTTTTGTTTTCGGTTTTTCAAACCACTTACCCGTTGGTAATAGCTTAAATAAATCGAAAAGGATAGGAGCTGCAGTTTCAATTCCTGTTAAGCCTGGTCTTCCTTCTCCATCGGCATTGCCTACCCATACACATACCACATATTGGGGGTTGAGTCCAATGGCCCAAGCATCGCGGAAGCCAAAACTAGTACCCGTCTTCCAAGCAATACGCTCTGAGGATGAAAATTGTTCCCACAAACCTTCCTCACCGGGGCGAACCACTTCCTCCATCGCATTAAACGTAGCCCATATTGACCCGTGATCAAAAAAAGAGCTTGCTTCTTCATTTCCTTTTGCTGGGATGTGATTTTTTACATAGTTTGGTTGGCCATAATCGGCTGTGTTGTATAATCCTTTGTAGGTGTTGTAATGATTTAATGTGCGCGCTAAGCCCATGTACGTACTGGCCAAGTCCCATTGAGTAATTTCACTTCCTCCTAATATTAAAGATAAGCCATAATGGTCGGCGGGTTGATTGAGGGTGCTAAATCCCAATAATTTCAACTTGTCATAAAAACGTGCGTATTTATACATTTGAAGCATTCTTACTGCCGGAATATTTAAAGAACGGCTTAATGCTATATCAGCCGGTATGGCTCCATCGTAGCCTAAATTGTAATTTTCGGGTGTATATCCGGCAATTTGTGTAGGGATATCGGGTATTAAGGTTTTGGGTAGTATATACCCATCGTTTAGCATGCTGGCATACAAAAGTGGTTTTAAAACGCTTCCAGGACTTCGTGGCGCCTGAATCATATCCACATAACTCTGCAATTCAGCGTTCTCAGGTTCGTAAGCATTGCCCACATAGCTGATTACATTGCCTGATTTTACATCCAAAATTAAAGCTGATACATTGTTGATACTATTAGCTCGATAGCGATAGTTATAACGCTTTAAAATGGCTGCTGTTTTCAGTTGCAAGTCTTCCTGCAGCGTGCTGGTAATTTTTGTATTGTTTATGTGTAGCTTGCCCCGTTGGTTTTTAAAAAGGCTCAGTAGATGAGATGCACTTTGTGGTAAAGCCAACGGCTTTTGTGGTATAGGTTCTAATTTTGAAAGGCTTGCGGTTGTTTGATCGATAAAACCCATTTTACAGAGCTTATCGAGCAGGTCATTTCTTTTTTTTATCAGTTTGCTGCTATTTTTTCCAGGATGAATCAAAGCAGGGCTATTGGGTAATACCGCCAGCGTGGCTGTTTCTCCCCAAGAGAGTGTTTCGGCTGTTCGGCCATAATAGCGCCAACTTGCGGCCTCTAAGCCTACTACGTTGCTTCCAAAAGGTGCATTGGCTGCATATAACTTTAAAATATCTTCCTTCGAATATCTAAATTCCAGCCGACAGGCTAATAGAATTTCAATAATCTTTTGCTTGATGGTTCTTGGTTTGTTTCGCGATAGGCGGATTACTTGCATGCTTAATGTACTTCCGCCGCTAATGACTTGCTTGGCTCGAATATTTTGGCGGATGGCTCTGCTAAAAGCAATAATATCCAGTCCGAAATGCGTGTAAAAGCGTTTGTCTTCAAAAGCAATGATACAGGTTTTGAATTTCTGAGGAACACTATCGGCTACCGGGAATCTCCATTGCTGATCTTGCGCAATGGAAGCACTTAATAAATGCCCATTACTGGCTTCGATTACATAGGAAGTGGGCGATGTAAATAACTGCCTGGGTAAGCAATAAAGAAAGTAAATAAAGAGCAAAAGACAAGCAGCGTCGCTAATCAAAAAGCTCTTTGGTATTTTATTCATTGAAATAAAGCATAAAAGGTTGATTTAAAGTATCAAGCGCAGCCTGAAATTAGGTTACGCTTGATGAGTTTCTTTATTTAATCACTTGTACCCACTTTCCAGGTTTTGTAGCGGTTATTTTATGGTCGTACATGGCTTCACATTGTGTAGCACCTAAGTAATATTTTCCTATGTACGATGCGTTTAACAACACTTTGTAGGTTACGGTTTCATTTTCACGCAAATTAAAATAAGTGAAAACACGATCATCCCGTATATCCTGATACGTAGCAGGAGATGAACCTAAAATCCCTTCATTTTCGCTCAAGCGGGTATTGATAATTTCCCATCCCGATGGGAAAATTTGCGTTAAAGCCATTTGTTCATAATAGCCTAACTGACCTGGGTTTTTTATCGTCACCTCAGCAAAAAAGTCGGTTCCCTGTTTGATAATGCTTGGGTCGATCACTTGCCCGTTTAAACGTTTGTAAACCACATTCATATACAAAATGTTTGGATCATTTTGTGTGTGTATTTCTTCTCCTGAAAGTGGTTGCCCCGATAACACCAAGCGTACAAACAGTATGCTGTTTCCTTTATTACTAACTGATACGTTATTTCCTTTAAAGTTGATGGCGGTACTATTCATAAAATCGGTTGAACTCACATTAACTGATTTACCATCGAGGAAGTATTGATAGTTAAGATTCTTACCACCTTTATTTACACCGCAAAATTTAGCAACAGATAATAAGGCATAGGCAGTGGTTTGGGTACTATACCAATCTTCTTGTCCTAATCTAGCTGCTACGTTTTGTAAAAGTGCATTTGCTTTAGCTTTTTGTCCCAGTAGGACTAAGGTTTCTAAAATCATGGCTCGATCTCTCAAGTCAGATCCAAAGGTTCCGCCGAGCTGATTGTACGGTTTAATTTCGGTTGATAAATTAGCAACCATCTTTTGTGCCACATCATTCTGTCCAGCTAATTTGTATGCCGCCGATAGACGCCATTTTGCTGGGATTGATAAATACGCAAATTCTTTTAGTCGGTTCATGGCAGCTATTTCTGGTTTTTTAGCCAAGGCTAAAATATACAAACGGTATGCTTGTAATAAATCGCCACCGTAAAAGTTTTGACTATTTGGAACCCAGGTATTTGCTTTCGCTTTTTCGAAGCGAAGTACATTGTCCATCAGGCCAACTGGTAACGTGTAACCTGCGTTTGCCGCTTCAACCAAGAAATGACCGCCATAATTGGTTCCCCATTCATCACTGGTACTCGAGCCTGGCCAGTAGGCAAAGCCTCCGTCCACAGTTTGGAAATCTTTTAATTTCAATATACCCGCTTTAATGTTTTTCTCTGTTTGCATCTTTTGTGTTTCCGTCAGTGGCATCAATTGGCTTAGATAAAGCTGTGGAAATACGCCAGAGGTTGTTTGCTCAATGCATCCATGTGGATATTGAATGAGATAGTTTAAACGTTTTCCCAAGTTAATACCTGGAATTGAAGAAACTTCTAAACTACCACTTGACGTACCCGGCATGCCTATAATACTATATGAACTTTGCCAATTTTGCTGTGGTTCTACTACAGTAGAAATAACCTTTGTGATGTAAGGATTTGGATTTCTAATATCCATTTCAACTTCATAAACTGCTTGTTCAGAGCCACTTTTAGCAATTACCTTTACTTTTGCTATTCCTATTCTTTGCGGTGCTTGAACCTGGAAATAAGCTTGTTGCTCTCCCGTTTTCTTGAAATAGAGCTGTTGCTGATTGCTGCCTTGAACGGATAGGTTAGTGGTCTCTACGCGTAGTGACACATTTTTTAAGTTGTTTTCCGTTGTAAATACTGTCGTTGGCAGGGTAAAGCTTTCGCCAGGGCCCATTACCCGTGGTAACGTAGCAAGTACCATGAGCGGTTTTTTAACCTGAACGGTTTTTTCGGCATTACCATAGGCACCGTTACCACCGGCAATCACCATGGCACGAATAGCTCCAATGTACTGCGGTAGCTTAAATTTGTGCGCTTTACTTTCGCCTTTGGCCAATGAAAATGGCCCCATAAATTTTACAACTGCCTGAAATCTATTTGCTTTAGCTGGATTAAGGTTTTTGTTCACGGTACCATCTCCACCGATGCTAAAAATACGATCCATATTACCGCCCCAAGCGCCTAATACATAATCGTATAAATCCCATGTCTTAACACCTAAACTTTCTTTCGCGTAAAATGCTGCATGAGGGTTTGGTGTTTTAAAGCGTGTTAAATCTAATAAACCTTCATCCACCAAGGCGATTGTATACGTCATCGCTTTGCCCGATTTTTCTGAAACGGTAACCGTATTTTCGGTCTCCGGTTTCATTTTATCAACCATCCGAATGGCCGGTTGCAATTGTGTTTGCTGATCTTCGATCAACAGAGGAATGGCACCGTACATACGAATTGGTAAATCGTTTACCGTTTGTGCATGCGGCTGCAAAAGCGTAATATTTGCAAATACATTCGGAGCCATGTTCTTTTCTGCCTTAAAGGTAAACTGTGTTTGCCCTTCCTTGGTGTTAGTCCAAAATGTTTTAAGCACACGGCTTCCGTTTTCGATTGAAATGAGCGCGCGTCCATTTTTCCCAGACGGAATAGTAAGGGTAATATCATCGCCTATCTGAAACTTTTCTTTATTTGCCGTGAAAGATAGCATGGCTGCTTCTGTTGGGTTTTGAGACGATTCTCTTTTCATCCAATCATAAGAATCTAAATAAACGGATTTTCCAGTTACGTGGCCTCCATTTAAATCGCGTACTAAAATTAAATAGCGACCCCAATCTTTCACATTTAAATTCCATTTTCCTTTTCCATTCCTCAGGTTAATTTCTTGTGATTTGATAAGCTTGTTGTAACTGTTTTGGCTAAAGTTAGCGTAGGTGTCTTGATCATCTTGTTCCCACCACCAACGCCATTGTGTTTTATATAATTCTATAACAACCGTTTTGCTTCCCATTAACAGCTTGCCATCTGTATTGACGTTTACAATATCAACAGGGTGATTTTCATTCGTTAAAAGCATACCACTTAGCTTGTCGCCGTTATCAGTTTTGACACCTAAATAATTGGTGTATAGGTGATATGGTAAGCTAAAATTATCTATACTGAAATTTCCTCCTGGTTCAAATACTTTAATGCTGAAATTCGCACGTAACATTCCAGGAGCACTGTTTTCATTCAGTTGGGTATTTACCAAAGCTGATCCATTGGCGTTTAAGGTGCCTTCAAAAATGGTTTTAACCTGAGACTCGAACTGAACCGTTGGGTTATCGAAACTGTAGTTGCCGAATCCTTTAAACTCCGTTTTTACAGTGTTTAAATTAACATCTACTTTTGCTTTTAAATTCTGTGCTACTGCACCAAAAAGCCATTTCGCAGAGAGAATCGCACTTTTGGTTTCTTGGTTAATGGATTGATTATTTCCAACGGAGAAATCTATTTTCAAACGGTTTGGCATAACCGTTTCTATTTTAAGCGTTTTACTAAAGGTATTGCCACCAACTTTTACTTTCGCTAGCCAATTGCCCGTAGGTGAAGTACTTTCTGTTGTGGCAGTAAAGGTGTAAAAATTATTTAAAGGTTTGTTGTTTACCAAGCGCGTATAAAGTTGCCCTTTTGGATTGTATAACTCCATGGTTGCCGGATAGTTTACCGGTAGTTTTTTTAGTTTGTCTTCCAGAATAAAAGAAAGATGAAGACTATCGCCTGGCCTCCAAACGCCTCTTTCGCCATAAATGAATCCTTTTACACCATTTTGTACAAGCTCGCCGCCAACATCAAAACGGCTCAGTGGGAGTGAGGTTCCATCATCTAATTTTAAGTAACCTTTTTCCGCACCGTTTTTAGCAATTAGTAAGAAAGGTTTTTGTTTTAAATCAAATGAGGCCAAGCCATTTTCATCGGTTTTCGTACTAAAGATGAGCTGGTTTTGGTAATTCATGAAGTCTAAAGTAACACCACTTAACGGACGAGCAGATAAAAGATCCGTTGCCGCTACCAACATGTTATTATCGTTACCTCTTTTGGCAATAAGCCCAATGTTTGATGAAATCAAATTCCTGCTCACCCATTTTTGACTCGTATAAAAAGAAGGGCTACAAGGGTTATCACGGTCTTGCCAATTGTAGTTACTCGGATAGTAATTGTTGTATTCTTTCCAAAAATCATCGTCTTCATCAATTTTTTCTCCATATGAATAAACCTCATAATCGCTTTCACCATCTTCTGATGTTGAAGATTCCATTTTACAATTATATACGTTGTAAGGAAGTTTAAAGGCGATGGTAATGCGGTACATGGCACCAGGCTCCGTTTTTATTAGCTTTTCTAAATCTAGCGTAAAACGATTCTTTTTGCGCAGATTTAAGGACTTATCTTCATCCAAACGGATGGTTTTTTGGAGAATAGGTTTCGCAACGCGACGTAATTCATTTCCATCTTTATAGCTATTTACCTGAAAAAACTGAGGAATACTACTTTCGTAAATTTTGATAACTGTTACATCTACTGCCTTTAGGTTTATTGCTTCAAAAGGAAGCACTAATTTATCCGAATTTGGCAAAATACTACCCGAGCCTGCTATTGTAACAGATGGTTCTTTTTCTTCGAAAGTTAGATTTGCTTTCTTCCCAGTGGTCAGTTTATTTCCACTAATGCTTTCAACCCCTTCATAAACGCTTAAGGTGTAATTACCGTTCAACTTATCGGCGCTGTATATTTTTACCTGACTTCCATCAATGGTATAGCGCAAGTCGCTTAAAGTGCCTAATGCAAGTAAACCTCTTAAATCTTGTCCAAAATCTAATGGCTCTGAAAATTGTACCAACCCGTAATCTTCTTGTCCTTGTATCGCTTTGATGGCTAAAACTTCAAATTTACCCATCGCAGGCACACGAATTTCTTCTACCCCTTTTTGCTCGGCATCCATATCCTCACCATCCCAAGATAATTTAAGTACTTGGTCTTCATTTGTTTTCTTGATGCTATCAATGACAAATTTTGAGGTGTTCTCTGCAGGATTGTGCTGCCATTTTACTTTCAATTTCTGATCAAAATCGATTTTGATGATTTTTTCTATTTGTTCGGTACTTTCCGCATCTGCCGTAGCAACTTCGCCTGTAAGTTTCATATAGTCTAACGAGGTGTTGTTTTGTGAAACTATTCCCTCTTGGCTAAGCATAAGCCCAGGTTTTAATACTTTAAAGCTAAATTCAAACTCTTCGAGTCCCTTTTCGGTTGGCATAATTTTGCCAATATTAAAAGTAACTTCATATTCTTTTCCGGATTTTAGGTTTTCTTCGGGTCTGAATTCGATTGTTTGCGCATCAATCCAATAAGCCTTGCCTGATACACTGGGAGAGAAATCAAATAAATCGCGACTTTCTTCCTTGCCAATATCTTGCATTCCTTGTACCGGATTGCTCAAATGAACCCGTATAAAACTTTTTTTGGAGACAGTGCCTGATGTATAAGCTTCAATATACTTGGCATAGGCTTGATTATCTTCGTGTTGCTTGCTTTTACGAAAAAAGAAAAGATAGGCGAGTGCACCAATGGCGATTACAAATAAACCGATAAAAAGAATTTTTTTCTTTGAAGATGATTTGTAAGTGGAAGGCTGTATCATAATGGTTAATAAATAGATAACGAAATTTAGATAATTTTTAACGAATAAAGGCCGTTTGATCGATTAAATTATTCTTGTTACTTTCAGCTCATTTAAATAAGTTTACGTTCTTAACTCCAATAACAATGATGATAAAGAAATTAATGATTTGCGCAGGACTACTGTTTGGTTCTGTTACATATAGTTTTGCGCAACAAGCAGCAGTTGAAACAGCTGTTACTAGCTTAACGAAACTAATGGTTACCCCGGATAGTGCAGCACTTGATAAAATAATTCTGTCAAATCTGAGTTACGGTCATTCGAGTGGCAAAATTCAGACCAAACAAGAGTTTATGCATTCATTACTTTCTGGAGAGTCGGATTTTGTGGACATCAAATTATTTGATCAAACAGTTGTGATTCAAAATAAAACAGCTTTGGTGCGTCATACTTTAGATGCAAAAACAAACGATAGAAATGTACCAGGAACGGTAAAATTGTACATTCTTTTAATTTGGAGCAAGGAAAAATCGGGTTGGAAACTCTTAGGTCGCCAGGCGGTTAAGGCTTTATAGGTTATAGGTAAAAGCTGAAAGGTATAAGGCGAAAAGTCGACTAATAAGGGTAGTAGGTTTTAGGTAAAAGCTGAAAGGTATAAGGCGAAAAGTCGACTAATAAAGGTAGTAGGATATAGGTAAAAGCTGAAAGGTATAAGGCGAAAAGTCGACTAATAAGGGTAGTAAGATATAGGTAAAAGCTGAAAGGTATAAGGCGAAAAGTCGACTAATAAGGGTAGTAGGATATAGGTAAAAGCTGAAAGGTATAAGGCGAAAAGTCGACTAATAAGGGTAGTAGGTTATAGATAAAAGCTGAAAGGTATAAGGCGAAAAGTGGAGTAATAAGTTCAAGCTATAACTTACAACCCTCAACCAACTACTTAATCATTACCCCAGGCTTATTAACCAAGGGGATGCGAATTAAATTACTATCGATAATACTTTCTGGAAGGAAAATAAATTTTTTATCGTAAATGGTTCCATCAATGTAATAACTTAACCAGTATTCATTGGTCAAGCCAAAAACTTCAGGGTCAATGGCCTCAACACCCGTAAAAGATTGTGCATCCATATCACCAATAAAATGTCTTAAAACAGATGTTTTTACCTGTTTTCCATCTTTTTCTCCATAGCCTTTAGATGAAATGAGTACATTGTTTAAGGCTTGATTCTTTAAATTGACCAGATAAACCGTCCAACTTGTAGCTTCTGGCGTTTCATTCATTAAAACCACGGCCATGGCTATATCTTCCACTAAATTTTCAGGTAAATCTGCTTTCATATTACTTTCTGTTAGTACCATAAAAGCGCGAACTTATGTACGGTATACAGTCAAACAATCTTTCGTTTATTTCTTTTTAGCTACAGCTTTTTTCTTAGCGGGTGCTTTCTTTTTCTTATCAAAGGCACCTGGAACCTGCTCTTCAATCATCTTTTTCACCACTTCTAAATCAATATCAATCAACTCTTTTGGTGTATATTTTTGTTTAGTTGCTTCGTTATTGCGTAATTTTAACATCAACTTACCAAAACGAATAAATGGTCCCCAACGGCCGTTTTCAATTGAAATTTTCTCGGCATCCCACGTTTTGATATAACGGTTGGCCTCTTTTTCAACTTTTTTGTTGATTAAAGTCTCAATGTCGCTTTGTGATAAATTATCAAAATCATATCCTTTCGCCGGAATATTGATGAATAAATCGTTCCATTTGATAAAAGGTCCAAAACGACCTTTTCCTTTTGTGACTTCTAAACCTTGAAAATGAGCAATCGGGGCATCCGCGTGCATTTTTTCGCGAATAATCTCGGTAGCTCTTTCGTACGTTACCGATAAAGGATCTTCATTTTTAGGTAAGGAAATAAAGCTTTCACCCCATTTTACATACGGTCCAAAACGGCCTACACCAATCATTACTTCTTTTCCTTCAAAATCAGGTAGTGGAAAAGGTAGTTTAAATAATTCTAAGGCATCTTCAAGGGTTATGGTTGCAACCGATTGATTACGCATCAAACTAGCGTAGCGAGGCTTTTCTTCCCCATCTAAATCCCCAATTTGCACCAATGGGCCAAATTTACCCACTTTGGTAATCACATTCTTACCTGTTTCCGGATCAACGCCTAATAAGCGCTCACCTGTTGCACGTTCTGCGTTTTCAAGTGTAGTTTCTACCTCCGTATGAAACGGATTATAAAACGAATGAAGCATTTTTGTCCATTCCTGTAATCCTTGCGCAATTTCATCAAATTCCTTTTCTACCTTAGCGGTAAAATTAAAATCGACAATTCCTTTAAAGTGCTCAACTAAGAAATCATTTACGACTTCACCAATATCAGTAGGGAAGAGTTTCGATTTCTCCGCACCGGTTGTTTCCGATTTAATTTCTTTTGTAACCGTTCCATTCACTAATAAAAATGAAATGAATTGACGTTGTCTGCCATCACGATCTTCCTTAACTACATAGCCACGGTTTTGTACCGTTGAAATGGTTGGTGCGTAGGTAGACGGACGGCCAATACCCAGTTCCTCTAATTTTTTTACTAAACTGGCCTCTGTATAGCGTGCTGGCGGACGCGAAAAACGCTCCGTTGCTTGCATTTCTTTTAAAAATAGTTCTTGTCCTTTTGCCAAAGGAGGAAGGATTGCACCTCCTTCTTTTTCTTCGTTTTCTTCTTCATCCGTAGATTCAAGGTAAACTTTCAAGAAACCATCAAACTTTAATACTTCACCCTCAGCAACTAAATGCTCTTTGCGGGTTGAAGCAGCAATTTGTGCAGTTGTTTTTTCAAATAAAGCTTCGCTCATTTGCGAAGCAATGGCACGTTTCCAAATCAATTCATATAAACGCTTTTCAGAAGCATCCCCATCAACAGTATGTCTGTCAAAATAAGTCGGACGAATAGCCTCGTGCGCTTCTTGTGCACCAGCTGATTTTGTTTTATAGGTTCTGAATTGATGATATTTTTCCCCGTATGCCGATTTAATCTCAGCAGATGCAGCTGCAAGAGCCGTTTCCGATAAGTTTACCGAATCGGTTCTCATATACGTAATTTTACCGGCTTCGTATAAACGTTGCGCAATTTGCATGGTTCTAGCAACGGAGTAACCCAATTTACGAGACGCTTCTTGCTGTAAAGTAGAGGTAGTAAACGGTGCTGCAGGATTACGCTTAGCCGGTTTTGTTTCTAAATTGGCAATCTGAAAATTGGCCTGTACACAATCTTGTAGAAATTTCTCTGCATCTGCTTCATTTTCAAAACGGTTAGGTAATTCTGCCTTGAGCATTTCTTTACCCTTTCCGGTTAAAAACTGAGCTGTAATTTTGTAAGCTGCAGTAGCATTAAACTGTTGTACTTCGCGCTCTCTTTCTACAATTAAACGAACAGCCACTGATTGCACACGTCCAGCCGAAAGCGAAGGTTTTACTTTTTTCCAAAGTACTGGTGAAAGTTCAAAACCAACTAAACGGTCTAAAACACGGCGGGCTTGTTGGGCATATACTAAGTTGTAATCAATTCCACGTGGGCTTTCAATCGCTTTTAAAATGGCTGGTTTTGTAATTTCATGAAATACAATCCGTTTTGTTTTATCAGCTTTTAAGCCCAAAGTTTCGTACAAATGCCACGAAATAGCTTCTCCCTCGCGGTCCTCATCGGATGCTAGCCAAACCATTTCTGCGTTCTTGGCTAATTTCTTTAACTCGGCCACTACGTTCTTCTTATCGGAAGGAACTTCATACGTTTGAGCGAAATTGTTGTTAATATCAATTGCCATATCGCCCTTTACTAAATCTCTAATATGGCCATAGCTCGATTTTACTAAAAAATCCTTACCTAAATAACCTTCTATAGTTTTAGCTTTTGCTGGTGACTCTACAATTAATAAATTTTTCGCCATGAATAGATTACGTTTTTGTGCAAATAAAGCTATAAATAAAGCGAAAATCAAAACCTGATTAAAAATTAATTTAATTTTTATTGAAATGTTAACTTTTCTTTAACAAGAATAAATGCTCTTTTGCCACAATTTACACGGTATTTAACCATGCAAACTTTATTGTACGTATATTCGTATATAAAAGAAAAAAATATGTTAAGCACCATTTTAATCCTCCTGAATTTGTGGGTTGCACCACCAAAAAATGTATATGAATTTAGTTTTAAAACCGTTGATGGTAAGGAAATTAAGCTGTCAAAGTTTAAAGGAAAGAAAATTCTAATTGTGAATACTGCATCGAAATGTGGTTACACACCGCAGTATAAAGATTTAGAAGAATTGCACAAGAAATATAAGGATTTGGTGGTGATTGGTTTTCCAGAAGGTGATTTCGGTGGGCAAGAGTTTTCAACAAATACTGAAATTAAAGAATTTTGTACTGGAAAATACAATGTAACCTTTTTATTGGCTGAGAAAAGCAGTGTGATTGGAGACAACATAACACCTTTGTTTAAATTCCTTACCACACAAACCAATACTGCCGAAACCGGAGATATTAAGTGGAATTTTGAGAAATTTTTAATTAATGAAAAAGGCGAGTTAGTACAGCGTTATCGTTCAAAGGTAAAACCAATGGATGAATCGATTACGAAGTATTTATAAGATTTTTGGATATTTTGTGAAGCGAAGATAGGTTTAAGTAGCTATCTTCGCTTTTATGTATTAGTTCTTTTCTAAAACAAATTTCCAAACAAGCGCACTTAAAACTGCACCAACAATAGGAGCAACAATAAATAACCAAAGTTGTGAAATAGCTTCTCCACCTACAAAAAGTGCCGGTCCGATACTACGTGCAGGGTTTACCGATACCCCTGTTACTGGAATACCCACAATGTGAATTAACACCAAACTTAATCCAATAGCCATTCCCGCAAAACCACCATGTATATTTTTGGTAGAGGTAGAACCAAAAATAACAAGTAAGAAAATGAACGTGAAGACAATTTCGGCAATTAATCCGGCCTGCAAGCTGTAATGACGAGGAGAGAAAGCGTCATAACCGTTTTGCCCTAAACCATTAGCTGAGATCGTGTAATCGGGATTTCCTTGCGCAATTTGCCACAATATAAAAGCACCAAAAATAGCACCCAATACTTGTGCAACAATGTAATATGCCGCCTCAGAAGCTTTCATTCTACCGGCTACAACCATTGCGATTGATATTGCAGGATTAATGTGGCAGCCTGAAATGTGTCCTATAGCATACGCCATAGCAATAACCGATAAACCAAAAGCAAAAGAGATTCCGAGCAAGCCAACGCCGTTCAGCGTGCCATTTGATGCTGCCATTACGGCGCTTCCGCATCCCATTAAAACCAAAACCATCGTGCCAAGGAATTCGGCCGAAAATTTCGAAAATTTACTGTTTTCCATTTCTTAATTTATTTAATGTATGTGTTAATTAAACTATTATGGGATGGACTTTAGTAAATTTAGGAATAATTTACTGAAATAAATAGGCTGAGAATATCGCAATAATGCAAATCCGATGCCGTTTTTTGAAACAAAAAAAAAGTCCCAACAAAACTGTTGAGACTTGGATATATCTTTTTGTAGCAATCTTACATTAAAAAACCACCACCTAATAAATCGTTTCCTTCATAAAAAACAGCTGATTGTCCTGGAGCAATTGCAGAAACAGCATGATCAAAAACAACGCGCATATTGTCTTTTTCTTGCACAATGGTGCTTAACATTCCCGCATCTTTATAACGGATTTTCGTAATTACATCATTCAATGGCTCATCAATGTTCGCATATTTAATTAAATTGACGTTTCGTACTAAGGCTTCTCTGCGTTCTAATTCATCGGCTCTGCCTAAAACAACGGTATTGCTTTCTGGCAAAATTTGGGTCACAAACATGGGTTCCCCAAAAGCAACACCTAAACCTTTACGTTGTCCGATTGTGTAAAAGGGATACCCTTTGTGTTGGCCAACGACCATTCCGTTGCTTAAAATAAAGTTACCACCTGCAACACGCTCTTCTAAGTCTTCTACTTTATGCTTTAAAAACGCGCGATAATCGTTGTCTGGCACAAAACAAATCTCATAGCTTTCCGATTTTTTTGCCAGTTCTTCTTGCCCCATATCCAAAGCCATTTGTCTGATTTCGGCCTTTGTAAAACTTCCTAATGGAAATTTCGTGCGCGAAAGATTTTCTTGCGATACACCCCAAAGAACGTACGACTGATCTTTATTCTCGTCTTTTCCTTTAGAAATCACATAACGACCGCTATCTTGTTGGCGAATGTTTGCATAGTGTCCGGTAGCAATAAACTCACAATCCAATTTATTGGCACGTTTCAACAGCGCTTCCCATTTAATGTGCGTATTGCATAAAACACAAGGATTTGGTGTTCTTCCTGCTAGATACTCATCAACAAAGTTATCAATAACATAATCGCCAAACTCGTTACGAATATCTAAAATGTAATGCGGAAAACCGTAATTTACAGCTAGGGTGCGGGCATCGTTAATACTATCCAATGAGCAACAACCAGTTTCTTTACTGCTTCCACCTGAAGTAGCATAATCCCAGGTCTTCATGGTCAATCCAATCACTTCATAACCTTGCTCATGCAACATTACAGCCGCAACCGAACTATCAACTCCGCCACTCATGGCTACCAGAATTCTACCGTGTTTACTCATTTCAATTTTATTGAATGCAAAAGTACGCTTTATTTATTTTATATCCTGCTCGTCGCGTCAATTGCTTGTAAAAAGCAATCGTTGTTTAGTAAGGTCTGATTAAACGTTTTAGTTGATGTTCAATAGGATATTCATTTAATATTTATATCTTAGGGTTTCAAATAAAATTACCCTAAAATCAAATTGTATGATTAAAAAATATATCCTCGCTGGTCTTTTTCTTTCTTCCATTTCGGTTGCAGCGCAGCAAAATTTGCTGCCATACGTGAAACCTATTATTGGAACCGAAAAAATGGGACATACCTATCCTGGCGCTACGGTTCCTTTTGGCGCGGTTCAATTGAGCCCCGAAACGGATACAATTTCTTATGAAGTAGGCGGTAAGTACAACGGAGATGTTTATCGCTATTGCGCTGGATATAAATACGAAGATAAAACGATTACAGGCTTTAGTCATACCCATTTTAGCGGTACCGGTCATTCTGATTTAGGTGATTTTTTAATTATGCCAACTCAAGGTAAATTGCAGTTAAATCCGGGCACGGCTAATGACCCAAAGAGTGGTTATCGTTCTGCCTATTCACATGCAAATGAAACCGCAGAAGCGGGATATTACAAAGTGAAACTCGATGATGACAACATCCTCGCAGAATTAACCAGTACAACCCGTGTTGGGATGCATCAATATACTTTCCCCAAATCAAATCAATCGCACATTATTTTGGACTTGATGGCTGGGATTTACAATTACGATGAAAAAACCGTCTGGACCTATGTGCGGGTAGTTAACGATACTCTGTTAACGGGATATCGTCAAACAAATGGCTGGGCACGCACCCGAACGGTTTATTTTGCCATGAGTTTTTCTAAAAGCTTTAAAAATTATGGACAAAAGAACTATGATGCGAAACAAGCTTACAGAGGATTTTGGGGCAAGTTTAATCAAGCGCAAGCATTTCCTGAAATCGCCGGAAAAAAAGTACGAATGTTCTTCGATTTCGATACCGAAGAAGGAGAGAAGTTAAAAATCAAATTTGCGCTATCGCCTGTAAGTCAAGAAAATGCACTTGAAAATTTAAGAGCGGAAATTTCGGGATGGGATTTTGAAAAGGTCAAAAAGGATGCTCAAGCTACATGGAATGCCGAGTTAACTAAAATTCAGATACAAGCATCCAACGATACGAAAATTAACTTTTATACCGCGATGTATCACGCTTTTATTAATCCAACCGTTTATACCGATATAAATAGGGAATACAAAGGATTGGATCAAGGGATACATCGTGCCGAAGATTTTACCAATTACACTACTTTTTCACTTTGGGATACGTACAGGGCTTTACACCCATTTTTTACCATTATTCAACCCGCACGAGATAATGATATGGTGAAATCGATGATGGCTCATTATCAACAAAGTAGTTTGCATATGTTGCCTATTTGGTCACATTATGCAAATGATAATTGGTGCATGAGCGGATACCATAGCGTGTCAGTTATCGCAGACGCAGTAATCAAAGGGCTTTATACGGGCGATGCAAATAAAGCTTTGGATGCTTGCATAGTTACAGCCAATCACCGCAATTATGAAGGGATTGGTGAATACATCGATAGGGGTTTTATCCCAGCAGAAAAAACAGGGATTTCAGTTTCAAATACCTTAGAATATGCGTATGACGATTGGGCAATTGCACAAATGGCAAAGAAATTAAATCGAATGGATGTGTATGAAAAGTTTATCAAGCGTTCCGAAAATTGGAAAAACAATTTTGATAAAGCCAGTGGTTTTATGCGCCCCAAGTTAGCCAACGGTACATTTAAGGAGAAGTTTGACTCAAAAGATACCGAAGGACAAGGGTTTATTGAAGGAAACAGCTGGAATTACAGCTTTTTTGTTCCGCATAATCCAACCGCTTTAATCAGCGAAATGGGTGGTAAAGAGCTTTTTGGCAAACGTTTAGATACACTTTTTACTATGCACTTACCGGATGAATTTTTTGCGCATACAGAAGATATTACCCGCGAAGGAATCATTGGTGGTTACGTGCATGGGAATGAGCCAGCACACCACATTCCTTATTTGTATAATTGGGCAAATCAAGCTTGGAAAACCCAAGCACAAGTACGCCATATTCTGAATATGCAATACAAACCAAGTGCGGATGGCTTGGGTGGAAACGACGATTGTGGGCAAATGAGCGCCTGGTACTTGTTTTCATCTTTGGGTTTTTATCCGGTGGCACCGGGTTCAGCAGAATATTCTATAGGCAGTCCGGCCATCAATCAAGCAATACTTACCCTCGAAAATGGAAATACATTCAAAGTACTGACGAAAAATCAAAGTGATAAAAATGTGTATGTAGAAAAGGTTTTGCTCAACGGAAAACGTCTCTCTACACCTGTTTTAAAGCATGCAGACATCATGAAAGGGGGAGAACTCATCTTCTACATGGCTGCGAAGCCCAAAAAAGATTGTTATACGAATTAATAAAATTTAGGTTTCTTGCTATACTTTGAACGGTATATTTACCTTTTCTGTTGACTTAGTTAATCGATTTACCTACATTAGGACTTTTAAAATCCCTTTTATTCGAGAAAGGAAAGTGCTGTATGTTAAGTTTTATGCATTTATTAAGATTAAAACATAGCGAAACAGCCAAGCTATTTTTATATTCGCTTTCCTTATTACTATTACTGATATATGAAAAAAACACATCCAATGAATTTTGTTAAGAATGCCCTTTGTACCATGAGTTTGGCCGCAGTAGCCCTTACATCCAGCGCGCAAACAGTTACGGTTGATAATTATTTTAACAACGAAACGAAACAAGATAAGAGCGGAAATAAAGTGAGTTTCCATTATTTATGGGAAGATACACAAGCCTCAGGATTTTCTATTTTAGGTGATGCCTTTAAAGCCGCCGGGGCAAAAAAATTAAATACCTTGCGTGCTGCACCCACGGCAGAAAATTTAAAAGGTACTGATGTTTATTTAATTGTAGATCCTGATAATTTAAAAGATAATCCCAGCCCAAATTTTGTTACGGAGCAAAATGCGGCCGAAATTGCAAAATGGGTGAAAGCAGGTGGTGTTTTAATGCTGTTTGCAAATGATCAAGTAAATTGTGATTTAGAGCATTTCAATATCCTTGCAAACAAGTTCGGGATCACATTTAATAAAGATTTAGTGTTACATGTAGTGGATGACCCTCATTTTTCAGATGGTGCGCTTAATACAACAGGCGTTACTCTTTTTAAAACAGCTAAACGCGTATTTTTAAAAGATGTCTGCTCCATGACTATTCAAAAACCTGGTCAATCAGTTTTGAAAGATAAAAATGGTGCTAACGTATTGGTTTCAGCCAAATATGGTAAAGGCTCTGTTTTAGCAGTAGGAGACCCTTGGTTATACAATGAGTATGTGAATGGTCGCCTACCGGCTGAATATGAAAACGACAAAGCGGCGAATGATATAGCGGCTTGGCTAATTGAACAAATTCCTGCTAAGAAATAGTTTAATTATTTTGTTTTAATTGATTGATTAAAAAGTAGATATAATAATGAAGAGAAGAACTTTTATTCATAATACTGGCTTGTTAGGAGCGGGAATTTTAGCGTCAAAATTTTCTTTAGCGAGTAGCTTTGTTTCCGATTTTCCTGTGGTACGCGTGGCTTCCGGTAAAAGGCATTTCGAAAGTAAAGCGGTAGAGGCTGCGATTAAAACGTTTAAAAGCAATGTGAAAAATCCAGAATTGTGTTGGCTTTTCGAAAATTGCTTTCCAAATACATTGGATACGACTGTTTATCCAACTGAGATAGACGGTCGTCCGGATACCTATGTGATAACAGGCGATATCGATGCGATGTGGTTGCGCGATAGCTCTGCACAGGTTTGGCCGTATCTACAGTTTCTGCAAGAAGATGAGCCGTTAAAACAGGTGATAGCCGGGGTCATTATCCATCAAACAAAATGCATATTGAAAGATCCTTATGCGAATGCCTTTTACAACGATCCTAAAAAAGTTGGCGAATGGGCTAAGGACCAAACCACGATGCTACCGGGCGTGCATGAGCGCAAATGGGAGGTAGATTCATTGTGTTATCCAATCCGTTTGGCTTATCATTACTGGAAAAAAACAGGTGATAAAATGCCTTTTGATGCAAACTGGAAAAAGGGTATTGAAGAAACATTAAAAGTGTTTAAAGAACAGCAACGAAAGGAAAACAAAGGACCATACCATTTTCAACGGGTAACCTCTATTCCAACTGATTCTGTACCCATGGCGGGATACGGTTTTCCAGTAAATCCTGTTGGATTAATTTGCTCAATTTTCCGTCCGAGTGATGATGCAACCATTTTTCCATTTTTAGTTCCATCAAATTTCTTTGCTGTAACTAGTTTAAAGCAAGCTGCTGAGATGGTTAGCACTCTTTATGCGGATAAAGATTTAGCAAGTCGTTTGCTTAATTTAGCAGATGAAGTTCAAACCGCATTGCAAAAATATGCCATAGTAAATCATCCAAAATACGGTAAAATATATGCCTTTGAAGTAGATGGTTTTGGTAGTGCTTATTTGATGGACGATTCAAATGTACCAAGCTTATTGAGCTTACCGTATTTGGGAGCGATAAAATTAGACGATCCTATTTATCAAAATACACGGAAATTTGCGCTTTCGCAAGATAATCCATATTTCTTTAAAGGAAGTGCTGCTGAAGGTATTGGTGGGCCGCATGCGGGTGCCGATATGATTTGGCCGATGAGCATTACCATGCGTGCTTTAACGTCTACGAATGATGAGGAAATAAAAGCTTGTATTGAAACGCTTCGTAAAACCCATGCAGGAAAAGGATTTATGCACGAATCGTTTAATAAAAATGATGCAACAAACTTTACACGCGCTTGGTTTGCTTGGGCAAATACCTTGTTTGGTGAATTGCTATGGAAGACCTATCATGAAAAACCAGACTTGTTAAAGGTTTAGAATAATACTATAAAAGGAAAAGGAGTTAGCAACAACTCCTTTTTTTGTTTCAAAATATTTAAAGTAGATTTTTGGTAAAAAAAAAGTGTTTAACCAATTGATTAAACACCTCATATTGATTGTTTTTGGGTAAATGTAATTTTATTTGGTTTTGCCGAATGATTTAGAAATACCAATGCCTAGCGTCCAGGTATCATAGGCATTCCATTTGAAATCATAAGCTAAAGCACCGTAAACTTCCCAGCCTTTTCTAATTTCTGCACCATATTCTACACCAGCGCGGGTTAACGTGAAATTTTCTTCTTTGGCAAACTCAGCGCCCATTCCCAGTAAAAAAGACCAGTGCTCGCTGGCATGATAAATGCCCATTAAAGCGGGTGCCACGGGATAGCTTCTTTCAAGTTCTTCTTTTGTTCCGTTTTCCGATTCATGCTCCACTTTAAATTTCTCGACAATGATGTCGGTATGAAGGCCAAGACTCCAACGTTTACTTAAATTGTAATTGTAATCGAGACTAAAGGAAGGTAAAGAAAGTGATTCTTTTTCACCAAATTCATTTCTTCCTTCAAAGACATGTGCGTGATTTAAAGAAAATCCAACTGAATTTCTTGGTTTTTCTTCTGATTCCTTTTCTTCTTTTTCTTGTGCGAATACATTGCTTTGCAATGCAAAAATAAAAGCGAAAGCAATAATAGATTTTATTAAATAAGTGGAATTTATTTTCATATAGAGCTTATATCTAATGGTTTATTAATTGTCAAAGATAAAGTCTTCACGCGTAATCTATCTATTTTATAAAGTTCTATCGGTTTCAGCTTACAAAATGAAACTAATTTTATCAAGATCGAGCTCATTCTTGGGAAAGGTATTTTTTGGTTGTAGATTCCTTTGTAATAAAATGAAATGATGTTTCAAATTTCAATCTGAAACTGGTTTGGTACAGTAGTGTAAGACTACTTATATCCGTAATAAGATACAAAGCGTATTTTTGCAATATATTTTATTTTAATTAAAGTTTTGGTTAAACCAGTTTATGAAAAATTAAATAGTCTATCAAAAATACATGTATAATATCAAGCAGAAAAAACATAAAATCTCCCTGATTAATGGTGCTATTATAGGATTAATACTTGTGTGTATATGCAATACTGAAAAAGTATCCGCGCAATCCGATCAAACTCTAAATCAATTTTGGAGTGAATATGCGCTAACCCATACATTTAATGATAGATGGGTAGCACAGTTAGATATGGGATTATCTACTACAGCAGTGAGTGAGAATAAAACTGTTTTTGGTAGCATAGCGCAAGTGTATGCGCGCGGTTGGGTTCATTATTATCCGGGTAACCGATGGAAACTTTCTGGTTTTTACGCCTATTTTTATAATCATTTTGTGCCTGAAATTAGTCAACGGCAAGCACCAGAATGGCGGAGTGCGCTTCAAGGGATTTATCGCATAAAAGATGGTCGATTTGCCTTGTCTACACGTTTGCGTTATGAAAATAGACATATTTACAATCCTGATAGTGTGTATGAAGCAGTGAATCGAATTCGTACACAGCTTAAATTTTCAATGCCGATTAATGGAAAAGTGATTGATGAAGGAGTGCTTTATACATTTGCATCTGACGAATTATTTTTCAAGAATAAAAGTAAAATTAGTGGACCTAATTTGTTCGATCGTAATCGCTTTACCATTGGTTTTGGTTATGCATTGACACGCGATATGCAAGTAGAACTAAGCTATGCGAATGAAATTTTACCACGCAAAAGCCGTACAGAGATTTATAATGCATTTCAAATTAATATCGCGGTTAACAACTTATTTTACAACTTGAAGAAAGAACTTTTTCCTCATAAAAAACCAATTCGAGCACTCGATGACAGCAATTAACAGTTCGACTTAGGGGCGTTTGGGTAGAAATCTTTTATAATATGGTTTCAAATTTTCAAATGAAACAATATAGTATGCACTAGAATATTAATTCAAGTAATTAACAAGTTCCTTTGTTTTATATTTTAAATACTAATTATATGATAAAAAAAATACTCCTAATCTTTATATTAATTCCTATTTCCTTTGCTGCAAGAAGTCAAGCTTTATTGGCTATTTTGTTTGGTAATAAACTTCCTGCAAATGATAATTTAACGCTTGGAGTATATTTTGGGCCACAGTTTACCAATTTAACCAATACAGATGGCAGTGATACACGTACAAGTTTAGCTTTTGGAGCCTATACAAATATAAAGATGTCTGAAAAATGGACCTTAAGTAACTACATGATTTTCAAATCACCTAGAGGAGCTGTTGCTGTTCCTTTGGCCTACCAGCTACAAGCCAATGTTCCGGATGCAGATAAAGCCGACATCAAAAGAAAAATTACATTCTTTGAGTTAAGTCCGCTTATGCGCCACAATTTAAGTCCAAGTTTCAGTGTGGCAGCAGGGCCGCAGATTTCATTTCGTACACTGGCAAAGGATATTTATAGAATAACATTGCCTGATGGAGGAAAAGAAGAAATCACCTATAAAACACGTGATAAATATAGACTTCTTGATGTGGCTGTAGCCGCTGATTTTCAATATGCATTTGATAAGGGAAAAGGGTTAAGATTAAATTTTAGATATTCATATGGTTTAACCAATATTTATCAGAAGGATGTGCCAATGCATGCTAAAAATCAATATCTGCAAGTCGGATTAGGAATTCCTATTGCGATTGGAAAGAAGTAGAATTATACTCATTTTTTAAACTTATTTAATCCTTATTGAATGTATGAGCACACTTAGAATTTTCATATGTACTTTCTTGTTATTTCCCCTCGTTGTTTCAGCACAAATGGAGACTGGAAAAGAGATCAGGCAACGATACACAGATAGTATCAAAAATTCAGATTATCCTTATGTCTTTCCTGCATGGGGTAAGCGGATTTCGAAACGTGGAATCCCTTTACCGCTGCCAGCTGGGGTAATGGCTAATTACATAACCGGATCACAATTGATTAATATTGAAGATTTACAAATTGGTTTTAGTGGTTCACCTAATATTCCATTAGATTTTGTTGAGTTTAGTGAAGTAAAAGCTAAGTTTCAATCCATTAATACTCGTGTAGATTTATGGGTTCTACCATTTGTAAACGTTTATGGAATATTTGGCGCTACATTTACCTCTACGACTATTAATATGTCTAAGCCCTTTCATTTTACCACTACAGCAAATTTCAATGGAAACACGAAAGGTGCAGGGATTACACTCGGCGGGATGTATAAAGGAATTATTGGGGTTTTAGATTACAATAATACTTGGAGTAAATTAGAAAATATTCAAGGCACTGTACACGGACAAATGGCTAGTTTTAGGGCAGGGCATGTAATACCATGGATAACGAAACCCGATAGAAATGTGATGCTTTGGGTAGGCGTCAATGGGCTTTATATCGGCAGAACAACAGAGGGCACTGTTTCCTTACAATCTTTAAATATGAATGGTGATAAATTAGATTTAGAGAATATAAAAAATGAAACAGCGGATTGGTATCAAGGGTTAAAACCAGCACAAAAAGTTGTAGTAAAGCAAGTTGCTGAGAAAATTCTCGATAAATTTAATGGGATAGATATTGGTAATGCCTATGTTTCTTACTCCTTAAAGAAGCGAGCAACATCTAACTTTAGTATGCTTGCTGGTGGTCAGTTTCAATGGAACAAAAAATGGCAATTTAGAATGGAAGCTGGCTTTTTAGGCGGAAGAACATCAATGTTAACTTCAGTTAATTACCGATTTGGTTTGTAATATGAAAAAAATCCCGTGTTTGATAAATGTATTTCTTGTAACAATAATCTTATTTTTTTGTACCACTGCATCGGCACAAAAGAAACAAAAGATTAGTTTTCGAGATTCCTTGGACCATGCGATCGATATGAGTGATTATTTAATTGATGCACATGGGTTTATTCTTGTTCCAACCATTATTTCTGAACCTGCTCTGGGTGGCTTTGGCGGAGCACTTATTCCAGTTTTTCTAAATAAGCGACCGCCCATTATCGATACATTAAATGGTAAAGTGCGCATTAGCCGCGTTAATCCGGATATTACCGGCGCACTGGGCATGTATACCGCTAATAATACATGGGCAACGGGTGTGTTTAGAATGGGGACATTTGCGAAACCGCGTATAACATATAAAGCAGCTATTTTATACGGCGATGTGAACATGAATTTTTATCACACATTGCCTGTATTAGGTGAACAAGAATTCAATTTCAATTTGAAAACAGTTCCATTAATGTTAGAAGCCTTGAAGCAGTTTAATAACGTAAAATGGAGCGCAGGACTACATTATAAATTCTCCAGTACACGCATATCTACGGTGAATCCTTTACCTAGTTGGGTGCCTCAGGATAATGTGAAGGTGATTTCAAGTCAGGTTGGTGGTGTTTTGCGTTTTGATGGTCGCGATAATATTTTTACTCCAGACAAAGGCATTCGCTTTCAGTCAGATTTTTATTGGGGAGGTAAAGCCATTGGAAGTGATTTTGAGAACTGGAGAGTTAATTATTCAGGTATAGGGTATACACCTCTTAGTTCCAAGTTTGTAGGTGGTGTCAGAATTGAAGGGCAGCAAGCCTTCGGATCAGTTCCCTTTTATCAGTTGCCGTTCATAAACATGCGAGGAATTCCAACCAATCGTTTTCAAGGCAGGGGTACTTTGTTGACAGAAGGAGAACTTCGTTGGGATTTTTATAAGCGTTGGAGCATTGTGGGTTTTACAGGGGTTGGAGCGGCGTTTGATAGTTGGAGTACCATGTTTGATCGCTCGTTAGCCTATAACTACGGTACTGGTTTCAGGTATTTAATTGCACGGAAATTTAAACTGCGCATGGGGATGGATTTTGCGGGTGGTCCTGGTTCTTTTGGCTATTATATCGTGTTTGGTAGCAGCTGGTTCAGATAACAAATACCTTATTGAAAAATATGTAATAGAAATTGGTTATGAAAAATGTAACACAAAAAATTATTAACTCCATCATTAGGGGAATCGTTTTTTTAATTCCCATTGCCATTATCGTGGTACTCTTATCAAAGGTGTTCGGCTTAATTAAAAAGCTGCAGGTGGCCATGAATTTATCGGTAGGTGAAAATGATTATTTTCATGCTGTACTGAACGATTTGATTGTTATATTGATCATTTTGATATTCTGTTTTATCGCCGGTATGTTATCCATGTTAAAACGTGGAAAGGGACTTGTAGACAAATTGGAAAGCACTGTATTGTGTCACATTCCAGGGTATAATTATACCAAGGCGACCGCTCAATCAGTTTTAGGCGTAGAAGAACATAATTTTCAACAAGTAGTGATGTATCGTGACGATGATGGAAAGTATCAACTATCCTTTAAAGTGGAGGATGTAGGCGATGATATGGCGATGATTTTTTCTCCCGGTGTACCGAAACCGCAAGATGGAGAGCTTTTAATCGTACGTAAAGATTTACTGATTGAAACAGATTTAACCATGCTAGAAGCATTTTCTATTATGAAAAATTTAGGCGGAGGAGGAGGTGCCTTGCTTGGAAAGTATTTTACCAAGTAAGAA
Organism: Pedobacter paludisoli; assembly: GCF_052344095.1. Lineage (GTDB taxonomy): Bacteria > Bacteroidota > Bacteroidia > Sphingobacteriales > Sphingobacteriaceae > Pedobacter. Next base: position 1,049,262 of record NZ_CP179926.1, read on the forward strand.
AAACTATAAGCGCTGTTTCACGTATAAAAAGAATTTCTGTAAACCCTAAAGGCTAAATGTTAAAAATGCCGTATTTTTGGGCTTAATTTTCAAAAATTGAAGACAGAGCTATTCATTATTACGCCACCATTTACCCAGTTAAATACACCTTATCCAGCTTCAGCATATTTAAAGGGATTTCTCAATACCAAGAATATTTCCTCATCACAAGCCGATCTAGGAATTGAGGTAATTTTAGCTTTGTTTTCAAAGAAAGGATTAAAAGATATTTTCTCAATTGTTCCAGAAACCACAAGAACAGCTAATTCTACGCGGATATTTGCGTTAAGGAACGAGTATTTAAAGACAATTGATGCCGTAATCTCCTTTCTCCAAGGTAAAAACCCCACCTTTGCACTTCAAATTTGCAGCGATGATTATTTGCCCATGGCTTCCAGATTTGATCAACTAGAAGAGCTTGATTGGGCCTTTGGATCAATGGGCACGCAAGATAAGGCAAAACATTTAGCAACCCTTTATTTGGAAGATCTTTCTGATTACATCGTAGAGTGCGTGGATGAAAATTTTGGCTTTAGCCGCTACGCGGAGCGATTAGGAAGAAGCGCAAACTCTTTTGATGAACTATATGAGGCGCTTCAAAAACCAAGTACGTTTATCGACGAATTACTTTTTGGGATATTAAAGCAACATATTGAAACGATACAACCATCCTTATTTTTAATTTCCGTTCCATTCCCTGGAAATTTATACAGTGCATTTCGTTGTGCACAATGGGTTAAACAACATCATCCAGAAGTTAAAATATCAATGGGTGGCGGTTTCCCCAATACCGAATTACGCTCTCTATCGGATGTCCGCGTATTTGAGTTTTTTGATTTTATCACTCTGGATGATGGTGAACTTCCTATAGAGCTCCTTCATAAGAATTGTATCAGCGATAATAATCAAGCATTGAAGCTTTATAAAAGGACTTTTTTGTTAGAAGGTGGAAAGGTCGTGTATAAAAACGATGCCCTGCAAAGTGATTACAAGCAAGCGCAAGTGGGTACACCCGATTATTCTGATCTTTTATTAGATCAGTACATTTCAGTGATTGAAATTGTGAATCCAATGCATCGTATGTGGAGTGATGGACGTTGGAATAAACTAACGATGGCACACGGTTGCTACTGGGGGAAATGTACCTTTTGCGACATCTCCTTGGATTACATTAAAGTATATGAACCAGTTGCAGCCAAATTAATTGTGGATAGGATAGAGGAATTGCTTGAAAGTACGAAGCAAAATGGATTTCACTTTGTTGATGAGGCCGCACCTCCCGCGCTTATGCGTGAAGTGGCACTCGAAATATTACGTCGAAACTTGTCCGTTACCTGGTGGACCAATATTCGCTTTGAAAAAAGTTTCAGTGCTGATTTATGTATGCTTTTAAAAGCATCTGGCTGTATAGCGGTTTCAGGTGGCTTAGAGGTAGCATCTGATCGATTACTGAAATTAATTCATAAAGGCGTTACGGTAGAACAAGTAGCGCGCGTAACCAGAAACTTTACCGAAGCAGGCGTAATGGTACACGCCTATTTAATGTATGGATATCCTACCCAAAGTATTCAAGAAACTGTGGATAGTTTAGAAATGGTTCGCCAGTTATTCGAAGCAGGTGTTTTGCAATCAGGTTTTTGGCATCAATTTGCCATGACCGCACATAGTCCAATAGGCTTGTATCCTGAAAAATTTGGTGTAGTAAAAGAAACCGAACAATTAGGTGCTTTTGCCAATAACGATATAAATTATACCGACAAAACGGGTATTGATCATGGGATGTTTAGCTATGGACTAAAAAAATCCTTGTTCAATTATATGCACGGAATCTGTTTTGATTATCCCCTGCAGGATTGGTTCGATTTTAAGATTCCTCGCACAAAAGTCGCTCAGAATTTTATTGAAAATGCGCTCATTGATGCGGAAGAGTTTACGTTTAAACCCAATGCAAAAGTAGTTTGGATAGGAGGGACACCAACCTTGCAAAACTTTACAAAAGCAAAAAAAGGAACTACTTGGGAGGTAACATCTTTAACTTTTTACGATAAACGCGAAACCTTCACCTTACAATTAAATGCTACGGAAGGAAAATGGTTAGCACACATTTTATCCGAAATTTCACTTTCAGCTACACGCCTATGGACATTGCAAGAGTTGAAAAGTGATTTTGAAACAGCAAACGAAAATTTTGAGCTGTTTTGGTATTCAAAATCTATCAAAACGTTACGGAAGTTTGGTTTGCTGGTACTTTAAAGACCGTATACTCATTAATAAGTACGAGTCTTTGCTGTTGTTTTTGGGCACTTTGTTTAGCGAACTATTACGTTCAAATCAATTTTTGCCATATTTTTAACATGTAAAAAAATGGCAAAATATCGACGTCTTGAAAAATTTTCTACGCTGTTGGTCTTTTCTTAAAGCTAGGATTGAATGGTTTTCTGAAAGGCTTTTTAGGAGGCATGTCCTCGCTTATTTTTATGGTAATCGTATTTCCTTTAAATGATTCACCATTTAAATTTCGAATAATGTTATTTGCATCATTCATATCAACTACTTCAAAAAAAGCATATCCCTTGCATTTACCAGTATTGCGGTCTCTAACAACTTTAATCGTATCTAGGCGACCATGTAGACTAATTAAAATAGCCAGGTCCATTTCTTGAATATTGGCAGCAAGGCCTCCTATAAAAAGTTTAGGCATAAAAATTTATTTGTAGGGTGTTCAGATATCCGCTATTCATGTAACGAATTCCGGTTTAATAATTTTTAATAGGGCGCAATTTAACACAATTGATTGTTTAAACCAAAATCAAACGGCATTATTGTGACAATTGTCATAATTAATGATATATTTCATCAAAACAATTTTTTTCTTACCTTGTTTTTAGTCTATTCATCAAAAATGAAAAAAATATGAAAAAATCAAATTTTGTTTTAATTGTTGTACTCGGTCTATTATTTCAGGGCTGCGTAAGCAAGAAAAAGTACGAAGAATTACAAGGTAGATACGATAAATTAAGTGCGGGTGCTAATGAAATGAATAATAATTATCAGAAAAGCCAAAACGAGTTAGCTGGGGTTAACAGTAGAAACAAGAGTTTAGAAGAGCAAATTGCATCTGAAAAAGCGAATATACTTGAGTTGCAAACGGCGTTGAATAAGTGTTTAAGCATGAGTAATCAAGGAAATATTAATATTTCTAAATTGGTTGATGAAATAAATGCATCAAACAAGTATATAAAAGAGCTGATTACAGCGAAGAATAAAAGTGATTCTTTGAACATGGTACTTACCAATAATTTAACACGTTCATTAAGCCGCGAAGAATTAAACGATGTGGATGTTCAGGTATTAAAAGGAGTGGTGTATATATCGCTATCCGATAATATGCTATACAAATCAGGTAGTTATGAAATTTCGGATAAATCAGCCCAGACGCTATCAAAAATTGCCAAGATTATTGGTGATTATAAAGATTATGATGTACTTATCGAAGGAAATACAGATAATGTACCTATCGTACAAACCAATATTCGTAACAACTGGGATTTAAGTGCGCTAAGAGCTTCATCTGTGGTTCAAGCATTGCAAACTAAATATGGAGTAGATCCAAAAAGATTAACAGCTGGAGGACGTGGCGAGTTTAATCCAATTGCGGATAATGCGACCACCGAAGGAAAACATAAAAATAGGCGTACACAAATTATCATAACACCTAAATTGGATCAATTTATGGAGTTAATTGGCAAAGCGCCTGCAGAAGATAAGCAATAAAAAGACTTCAAGGCCAAATAGTATTTATATTATAATTATTAATAATATAACTATTTGGCCTTTTTATTTATGCATTTTTTTGTATAATTGAGATGCTTTTTTAGTTAACTGTAACACTTAAATCAATTTACATTCTAAGAATAGCAATAGTTTTTAAATCAAATATATCAAACTTGCTATTAACCTATGATTCAGCTCGAAAAGATAAGTGGGCTATTTAAAAGAGAAAAAGCTTTAACCGCATATTTCCCCATGCGAGTTTTAGTAATTGTAGAAGCTGAAGGCCTTTTATGCATGAATTCTGGCGATTATGCTTTGGAGAGTGGTCGTGTTTTCTTTATTCCTGAAGAAGGGCTTGTTCGGTTAGAAGGCTGCATTACTTCAGCATATTGGTTAAGTTTTACAAGTTTCCTGTTTGCCGAATTTTTACAGCAACACCCAGATCCGCAAGCTAAAAATTTATTTATGAGCTTGTCATACAATGATTTAGTAGGGTTTGATTTACAAAAGATGACCAAAGTACTGGATCAATTAAAGCGCGAAATTATTCAACAACGTGATATTAATTATTTAGCGCAATACATTTTGCTTTTTTTGGGATATACATCCAAACTAGATGTCATGTTGAAAGTATTAAATCGTGATGAAATGGAAATATTGTTGCGTTTTCGTGCCATTTTGGAACAATACTTTAGAACAGAGCGTACCACAGGCTTTTACGCAGTGGGGATGGGAATGTCAGCCAATCGATTAAATAATTTTCTAATCAGTGTTTTAGGCAAAAATTTAGTTCAAATTTTGCGAGAACGATTGGTGCGCGAAACGGAAGTGCTTTTGCTTCAGGGCGATATGAGTTTAGCAGAAATTGCCACGCAATTCGGGTTTAAAAGAGTATCAGATTTTAATACTATTTTTAAACGCTATACAGGAACTTCCCCAACGAATTTTGTGAAAGAAAATAATAATAAAATTGATGAGCTGTAAAGAATTCGTGCTAAATTAGGTAGATGAGATTCTTTATAAAACGCCTATTCCAGTTCTCACGTAATACAACTTTGCGTTCAATATCACGTAAAAATTTGTTTGCTGTTTATTTCTTCAACCCATCAATTCTATAATTCAAAATTAAAAATATCAATTCAGAATGTAAAGGGATATTCTTAAAAGGTGTGATAACTATCAAAAGTAAGTACCGATTAAATGATCTAAGAAATTATGGCTATTTTGTTGAAGAATTTTTAAAGTTCTCATCTATAAAACGCGATTATAAGTATCTTTGAAAAAAAATATCCAATGATTTCACACCACGTTTTATTCTGGTTAAAAGCAGATACCACAGAAGAACAAAAAGCTGCCTTTCGCATGAGTTTAGAAACTCTAGAAAATATTGAAGTTGTAAAGAATTTTCACATTGGTACACCGGCACCAATTGAGCGCGCAGTAGTAGATACCACCTATACCTTTAGCTTAATTTTGTTTTTTGAAGATTTAGCAGCGCACGACGTATATCAAGTTCATCCATTACACAAAGCATTTTTAGATGAATTTAGAGCGTTTTTTGAAAAGGTTATCATTTACGATGCACACTAAGCATAATTGCTTACCTACACGCAATGTTGCAGTATAGCTTATTACATTTTTGTAAAATAAAAGGTTACAGTAATTGATACAATTCTCAAATAGCATCTAACAATAAATGCCGAAGTTTTTTCTTCGGCATTTATGTTTTAACAACAATTGTAATATATCTTTACTTTTTGCGTAGCGTCGTCCCAGGCGATATAAATGTTGTTTTCTTTACCCAAGCGGTATTTAAACCCATTCAGTTTCGTTTTCTTTAATGCTTCAAAAAATGCTTTATCAGGGGTGTAATCGTCACTTTTATCTTCTGGTAAAACGGCAGGTTCTAAAAAATTATCTTCGCTGAAAAAATCATCTGCAATGCTTTTTAAAAATACAATTTGATCTTTTTCTTTTCTCAAATCTACATTTGGATCCGTGCTTCCCAATAAATCTTTACCTTTTAATTGAACCGCATATATTTGCTTGTTATCAGCGGTTTTTATAGAAAAATTGATAGCTATCTCTTCAGGTTTTTCTCCGATAAATTCAAGCTTAAAAGTATCTTGTTTACTAAGATTCGAAAATGATTTAACGACCGTTTGATTAACATTCTTGAACTGAATAGCGTCTTTTCCTTCTTTTTTTGTATCGCTGCAGGCTTGTAAAACAATCCAACAGGTGAATAAGCTGAATACAATTTTTTTCATAGATTTCGATTTGTCTTCTAAAATAGCAAAATTTATCCGCTTCAACTGCAGCGTTTGGTTGGTTTCAATTAGCTGTTAAATACCAAACGGTAAAAAATAAGAAGTTAGTACTTCTATTCTTCTTCGAGCGCCTTTAACAGTTTGTTTAATTTTTTGAGATCCTCAGGAGTATCAATCGCTACCGTTTCTAAATCGGTTACTTTCGTTTGAATGTAAAATCCGTTTTCAATCCACCGCAATTGCTCTAAACTTTCTGCTATTTCCAAAGAGGATGGAGGCAACTGCGTAATGGCTTTAAGCGATTCTGTGCGGTAACCGTAAATACCAATGTGTTTGTAGAATTTGTGTTTCTCAGCCCAAACACCTGGCTCCCCATTTCGAACATACGGAATTGGACTACGACTAAAATAAATAGCCCGTCCGTTTACATCAATTACCACTTTTGGGCTGTTCGGATTGTAAATATTCTCCTGACTTTCAATGGTCTTTATCAGGGTGGCTAATTGTACTTTTTCTTCGATAAAACAACTAGCCAATAAGTCTATTTGGGCGGGTTCAATAAAAGGTTCATCTCCTTGGATATTGATAACAGCTTGAAAATCGGGAAACTGCTCGCTTACTTCGGCACAACGATCAGTACCACTTTGGTGCTGATCTGATGTGAATACCACTTCGCCTCCAAAGTTTTTCACTTCCTCGGCAATGCGCGTATCATCGGTTGCTACCACTACTTTTGACAGCGAATTTGCTTTTTTTGCTTGCTCATAAACCCGTTGAATCATGCTTTTTCCTGCAATATCAACCAAGGGTTTTCCAGGAAAACGCGTAGAAGCATAGCGTGCGGGGATGATGCCAATAATACGTAAGTTTTGAGGTAGTGTCATTTTTGATGAATAAGCAGATGCTTTGGTGTTTATTGAGTAATATTAAAATAAACCGTTAATTTCGGCTTCAATCGATTGAATAACAGCGCCTAAATCTTCTGGGTTATTCGTAAAATCGAGTTTATCCTTATCTAAAATCAATAATTTACCCAAATTATAGTCTTTAATCCAAGCTTCATATTTTTCATTCAACTTTGATAAATAATCAATTCGGATACCAGCTTCATATTCGCGACCTCTACGTTGAATATTGTTTACCAATGTAGGTACAGAAGCGCGCAAATAAACCAATAAATCAGGAGGTCTAATAAACGAAGTTACGTTATCAAAAATAGCACGGTAGTTATCATGATCACGAGTGGTCATTAAGCCCATGTCGTGTAGGTTTTCCGCAAAAATATGCGCGTCCTCATATATGGTTCTATCTTGAATAACGTTTCGTTGATTTTTTTCTATATCGGTAATTTGTTGAAAACGACTGTTTAAAAAATAAATTTGAAGGTTAAAGCTCCAACGTTTCATGTCACTGTAAAAATCTTCCAGATACGGGTTGTTATCTACGGCTTCGTATAACGCTTCCCATCCGTAGTTTTTAGCTAATAAACCTGTTAGGGTGGTTTTACCTGCACCAATGTTTCCTACAATTGCTATATGCATTTCTTTTGGGGTATAAAATAGTTTAGATAAGCGTAATCGCTTTCTTTTATGCTATTAAATTAATTAAAAACTTTTAAAACCGATTAAGTTTCGAACTTCTTTTATGGTTTTTTGAGCACTATCGCTCGCTTTTTCAGCACCTAATTTTGCTACTTTACGCAAATAAGCTTCGTCTGCGGCAATATCTTGAATACGATCGCGCATCGGTGTAGTAGCGATAATCATGTCTTCCGCTAATTGCTTTTTGAAATCGCCGTAGCGGATTGACATCTTGTTATATAAATCATCAAAATGTTTCAAGGTATCTTCACTTGAAACTACCTTCATTAAATCGAATAAATTTTGAATAGCTTCTGGTTTTGACTGATTTTCTTCCGTTGGTTCACCGTCGCTTACTGCGCGCATTACTTTTTTACGGATTACTTCCGGACTATCAGAAAGGTACACGGCATTGCCTTCACCTTCTGATTTACCCATTTTACCTTTTCCATCCAAACCTGGTACTTTTATCAGGTTGTTGGTGTAACTAAAAGCATATGGCTCAGGAAAATATTCGTTGTTGTATAACCGATTAAAACGATTACCGAAAGTACGTGCCATTTCCAAATGTTGTTCCTGATCTTTTCCAACAGGTACTTTGGTGGCCTTGTGTATAAGAATATCAGCTGCCATTAAAACAGGGTACGTTAACAAACCGGCATTTACGTTATCAGGGTTTGCACGCACTTTATCTTTAAAGGATGTGCTACGTTCAAGCTCACCCAAATAAGCATTCATGTTTAAATACAGATACAGTTCCGCTACTTCTGGAACATCGCTTTGAATATAGATGGTGCTTTTTTCGGGATCAATGCCACTCGCCAGATATTCTACTAAAACGTTCCTTACATTTCCATGCAAATCTGAAGGAGTGGGGTGGGTGGTTAGCGAGTGTAAATCGGCAATGAAAAAAAAGCAATTATAATCATTCTGCATTTGAACGAAATTTTTAATCGCTCCGTAATAATTTCCTAGATGTAGCTTTCCTGTAGAGCGAATACCGCTCACAACTGTTTCTTTCATAATGCCACGAAATTAAAAATAAATTACATCTAAAGCATAGAATTAGCTAAATTATCCTGAAACTTTTTGAAAATGTCATCTTTATTTATTTAGCTGATTGAGGTATACAGACTTATGAAAATAGGAGCTTAAACCCTATAGTGATGTTAAACATTTTAGTATACTTGTATTATTATTACGCTTCTAACTAAATATATAACGAATAATTGAAAATGATTAAAATTTTAAAACAGATACATCGCTATTGGTATCTCTTGATGATTTTTCTTTTCTTCTCGCTATTTTACCCCATCTATTACTTAACCTCTCGAAATGCTAAGTTTTATGGTGTATTAAATTTTTTCAGGAAATTAAACAGCTTTTTAGCAAGCTTATTTTCTGGCGTTTTTTACAGGTATCATTATGAAGAAAAATTAAGTTCGAAGCAAACCTATGTGTTTTGCGCCAATCATACTTCTAATCTCGATGTGATGGTGATGATTCTTCTGGCAAAAGAAAAATTTCATTTTATGGGAAAGGAAGAACTGCTAAAGAATCCTGTTTTAGGCTTTTTCTTTCGAACAATTGATATTGCTGTGAATCGCGAAAGTAAAATTTCTGCCTTTAGAGCTTTTAAAAAAGCGGGAGATAATTTAGCAAATGGAATGAGTTTGATCATCTTTCCAGAAGGAAAAATTGATGATGTATACCCGCCAAAATTAGGTGAATTTAAAAATGGTCCCTTTCGCTTGGCGATTGAGAAAAATGTATCCTTGATTCCTGTTTCAATCAGCAATATTTGGAAAATTAGCTGGGATGATGGATCCAAATATGGAAGTAAGCCCGGAATTTGCGATATTTACGTCCATAAACCCATCGATACTTCCAATATGACACCTGATGAGGCTGATTTGTTGAAAGATGAGGTATATAAAATAATCGAAAGTAAGCTTTTGTAATATGATTTTAGACGCAAAAACAATCCATAAAATGGCCGATTTGGCTCGCATTCACATTGAAGATAAAGAGGTTGATAATTTAATTCCCGAAATGAATAAGATTTTATCTTTTATGGAAAAATTAAATGAGCTTGATACCAATCAAATAAAACCTTTGGTGTACATGAACGAATCGGAAAATGTTTGGCGTGAAGATGTAGTTAAGCAAGAAATTACCACTGTCGAGGGACTTAAAAATGCTGCAAAACACACCGAGCAGTTTTTTATGGTGCCTAAAATTATCGAAAAATAATACAATCAATTTTTCAATCAAAAAGATTTAAGCGCTATAAAAGCTGAACAGTTTTTGTTTGGATGTAACATCTGAGCAGTAAATGTTGTCTAAAAAAGAAAAAACATGGAGAAAGCACTCATTACTATAAAAGAAATTGGACGTAAATATGTAATTGGTTCGGAGGTTATTCACGCTTTAAAATCGGTTAGCTTATCCATTAACAAAGGTGAGTTTGTGGCGTTAATGGGGCCTTCTGGTTCTGGGAAGTCTACTTTAATGAATATTTTAGGATGTCTTGATACACCCACTAGCGGTTCTTATGTTTTAAACGGAACAGATGTGAGTCAAATGAGTGACAGTGCTTTAGCTGAAGTTCGAAATAAAGAAATAGGTTTTGTTTTTCAAACATTTAATTTACTACCACGCTCTACCTCGTTAGATAATGTTGCCTTGCCTTTAATTTATGCTGGTAAAAGCAAAAAAGACCGCGAAGCGAGAGCACAAAAGGCGCTTGAAGATGTAGGTTTGGGTAACCGGGTAGATCATAAACCAAATGAACTTTCAGGGGGACAGCGCCAACGTGTTGCAGTGGCAAGAGCCTTAATTAATAATCCATCCATTATTTTGGCCGATGAACCAACCGGAAACTTAGATACCAAGACCTCTATCGAGATTATGGGCTTGCTAGAAGAGATTCACAGTAAAGGAAATACCATTATTTTGGTAACACACGAAGAAGATATTGCCCAGCACGCACACCGCATTGTACGTATGCGCGATGGTTTAATAGAAAATGATTATAACAATACCGAAGTAAAATCGGTTTCGCCACGATTGCAAGCACTTAAAGAGAGTGGTAGCGATTGGGAAAAAATAAGTTAATTAAAAAAGGAAGGCTTAATAGTGCTTCCTTTTTTTATGCTCCATTTTAATTCGTTACTGGAAAGTTTAAATTTGCTTTCTTTGAATGAAATAACCATACATGAAAATTTATACTAAAACAGGCGATAAAGGTCAAACCTCTCTAATAGGGGGGGCTCGCGTTGCCAAATACCACTTACGCATTGAGGCCTACGGAACGGTAGATGAACTAAATTCCTATATAGGTTTGATCATGTGTCAAGATATCAAACCCCATTATCAGCTGCTATTGAAAGAGGTTCAAGATCGCTTATTTACCGTGGGTGCGTCATTGGCCAGCGATCCTGAAAAATCGAACATGAAAATTCCGGATTTGCACGAAGAAGATATCAAATTGTTGGAAAATGAAATGGATGCAATGAACGAACAGTTGCCCGCCCTTAAACATTTTGTACTACCGGGCGGAAATTCTGTGGTTTCTTACTGCCATATTGCACGTTGTGTTTGTAGAAGAGCGGAAAGATTGACAGTTCAACTTGCAACGGAAAGCTTTGTAGATGAGCCTGTAAGGATATATTTGAACCGTTTAAGCGATTATTTGTTCGTTTTGGCACGAAAACTGAACATGGATTTTAACACGGAAGAAAATATTTGGATACCACGTGTTTAATAGTGGAAAAATAAGTTTGTTTTGCTCAAAAATTTTAATATAATTTGCGCATAATTAAAGAATAAAGAATTTTAATATAATTGAAGATATGTATTGGACATTAGAATTAGCATCGCACTTGGAAGACGCACCATGGCCTGCAACAAAAGATGAATTAATTGACTACGGTATCCGTTCGGGTGCTCCTGTTGAGGTGATTGAAAACTTACAAGCATTGGAAGATGATGGCGAACCTTACGAAACAATTGAGGAAATTTGGCCCGATTATCCAACAAAAGAAGATTTCTTCTTTAACGAGGACGAATACTAAAGGATGTTTTCTGTCATAAAAAAAGCTTTTGAGTAATCAAAAGCTTTTTTTATGACCTTAAATCAGGCATCTATGTTAAATTGAATCCTACTTAATACCTAATTAAAGGAGGAAATAATAAATAAACTGTTGAATAGCCCATTCAGAAATGGCATACGCAAAAATAACTAGAAAGAAAATCGTAATCATTTTACGGATGGTCGCCTTTCTAGACCGTTGATAGAATCTAATTAAGCCTGTATATAAGTACCAAATGCCACCTAAAATTACAGCTAATTTAATAACACTGCTAGCGATAGAATCCAATCCAAAAATATAGTATCGAATACTCACCGAAAAAATCTGCACCACAAAAAAGGCAGTCATACCGTGTATGGTGAAAATTAAATGATCAAGATAATAAATACGATTCTTGCGGAAATTCCACATGATAAACAAAGCTAACAACGGCATTAATAAGAAAAATTGTTTTGGACGATAATGCTCCAATTGTTCATTTAGCGACCAGTTTTCATGCTCTGCCTTTTGTTGCATGACAATATCGCGTTTCTTAACCATGCGATCTATCCAGTCATCTCTTTCATCCTCAGGTAATTGGTTTTGTCGCGCTAAATATGCAGCATAGGTACTATCTTGCTTTAGAATGTGAGCCTTTTCATAAATGGATATCACATTTGCAATAGAGTCAGATTTTAGACTATCGTTTAACGTTTGTAATCTTTTTATTTCAATTTCTTGTTCCTGAAAAGATAATTGCTTGAACCGACTTTTTATCAAAGCCGGTTTTAAATACTGCGTTACACCTTTAAGAATTTTTGTGTTTTTACTTCCTTTTTCTAAATCTGTGTTTATTGAATCTAATTTTTCGGTTTGTTTAGTAACTTGTTCTTTTTCTTCTTTTTTGGAGTGGTTTGCTTTCGGTACAATCAAAAAATAAATAATTGATACAAAAATGTACATACTTACAGGATTTATGTAACGTGCACGTCTTCCTGCCAAGTAATCGAGTGTAACCTTACCTGGTTCAATTATGAGGGTTTTTAAGGTGCTGAAAAACTTATTATCGAAATGAAAATAATGCGCAATGCTATGCGAAATAAATGCCCAAAAATTTTCTTTAAGTTCTAAATTGGGTTGCCCACAATTGGTGCAGTAGTGCTTTTCTACATGCGTACCACAATTTAAACAGTTGTGCTCTTTTCTGTATTTTCCGCTCGACATGGTATGAAATTCAAAATGAATTAGTGATTAATTGCCTCAATAGCTTCTTGTTCTGCTCGGGTATGTTTGTGTTTAAAAATGAATACGAAAACTACTGCAATAACGAGTGCATATACCGTAAATGATAACCAGATACTGTGCCAGTCTTTTACATCCAACAAAGCACTTAAATTGCCGTTTTCAAGAATGGTAATTCCTTTATTTTTTAAAAAGGTATGCAAATGGGTATTATCGGGTGTACTGTGCACGTAGGTAGCCAATTCGTTAATGTTGCTGTAATGATGTGTGAAATATTTCTCAATCATCCAACCAGAAACTAAGCTTCCTAAAATGGCTCCAAAGCCGTTGGTCATCATCATAAATAAACCTTGGGCTGATGAACGAATTTTTGGCGCGGTAGAAGTCTCCACAAACAAAGAGCCTGAAATATTAAAGAAATCGAAGGCCATTCCGTAGACAATACACGACAAAATTATCATCCATAAATTGCTTGATGGATCGCCAAAGGCAAACAAGCCAAAACGTAATACCCAGGCAAACATGGCGATTACAATAACCCATTTAATTCCAAATCGCTTCAAAAAGAATGGTATCGCCAGTATAAATAACGTTTCAGATATTTGTGAAATAGATAATATGATTGTTGAATATTTGATTACAAAGGAGGTTGCATATTCAGGGAATAACTTAAATTCATCCAGAAATACATCCCCATAAGCATTGGTTAACTGCAAAGCTCCTCCTAAAAACATGGAAAACAAAAAAAACAAAGCCATTTTGTAGTTGCCAAAAAGCTTAAAAGATTCAAGACCTAATTTTTGAATGAAACTTTTCTTATCGTCAAGCGTGTTTGATGGTAAACAAGCAGGTAAGCTGAAAGAATAAATTCCTAAAGCTAATGCACTAACTCCAGCAATGTAAAATTGATTGGCACTTGCCTTATTACCCGTTAAATTGGTAATCCACATGGCCACAATAAAGCCTATAGTTCCCCAAACTCGAATAGGAGGAAAGCTTTTTATAACATCATATTGGCTGTTTTTTAAGGTCGTGTAACTAATGGAATTACTTAATGCGATGGTTGGCATGTAAAAACACATTGCTAGTAAGATAACCCAAAAGAAAGTATGTGGATCATTTACCTGTGGTAGATAAAACATGACGGCTGCATAACAGATGTGTAAAATGGCATACAGTTTTTCGGCATTGATCCATTTATCAGCCAAAATACCCGTTAGGGTAGGCATAAATAAAGAGGATAAGCCCATGGTTGAAAATATTACACCAAATTCAGCTCCGTTCCATTGTTTCGTGCCAAACCAATAATTGGCAATAGTTAATAACCATGCTGCCCACACAAAAAATTGCATAAAGCTCATTATGGTTAAGCGAAACTTAACATTCATCATATAGTTAGTTAGTTTTTTTTAGAAAGTACGGGTTGAAGATAGAACTATTTTAAAACAATCGCTAAAAATGAATTTAAATAATTCAAAAAGTGTTCGAATTTCATGATTCTATCTTTTTTAGCGTAGTAAATTAGTAGAAAGGGTGGGGAAGTCAAAATAAAAGAGGATACCTATACGGCTCCTCTTTTATTTAATTCGTCGCGCAGGCGCGCTGCTTTTTCATATGCTTCTTCGGCTATCGCTTCCTGAAGTCTTTGTTGTAGCTCTTCTGTTGTTAAATCGCCATAGCCTTGTTGCATCGTGGCTGTGGGTAAACTATCGGCATCGGGTTCTTTGGTAATGTTATCCATATTTTCTAAAAACAGAAAATCGTTTCCTTCAATAACGATGCCTGCTGAGGCTAAGATAAATTCGTAAGTATAAATTAAAGCATCAAAACGAACGGCCAAAGCAATTGCATCCGATGTTCTAGCATCTATCTCGTGCGTATTAGTTCCATCGCTACAAATTAGCTTGGCAAAGAAAACACCATCAACAAGGTTGTAAATAATTACTTCCTGGATGCTAATTTTAAAAGTCTCAGCCATTGATTTAAATAAATCGTGTGTCAATGGCCGGGTAGGGGTCATTTTTTCAATTTCGATGGCAATGGCCTGAGCTTCAAAAGCTCCAATGATGATCGGGAGTCTGCGGCGTCCGTTAATTTCACCCAATACAAGTGCATATGCACCCGATTGTGTTTGGCTATACGTTAAACCTACAATATCTAACTTTACTTTTTTCATATGAAATAAAGTCCTGATAAACATATATTTATCAGGACATTTAGCTATTATGCTTTATGTGCTTTTAAAGCTTCGATTAATTTAGGAACAACTTCAAAGGCATCGCCAACAATACCATAATCTGCTACTTTAAAGAAAGGTGCTTCCGGATCTTTATTGATTACCACAATTACTTTTGAAGAACTTACTCCAGCTAAATGTTGGATGGCGCCAGAAATGCCAATGGCAATGTATAAATTCGGACTAATGGCAATACCTGTTTGTCCTACGTGTTCTGAATGTGGTCTCCAATCAGCATCACTTACGGGTTTAGAACAGGCCGTTGCAGCACCTAATAAGGCGGCTAATTCCTCAATCATTCCCCAATTTTCAGGACCTTTTAAACCTCTGCCTGCTGAAACAACTAGCTCCGCATCCGGTAATGAAATTTTATCCGTTGCACGAACAATTTCTTTTATAACGGTACCAAAATCACTTGGTTTTACATCAGCACTAAATGCTTCAATGCTCACAGAAGTTGGATTTTCTTTTACACCAAAGGCATTTGGATTTAAAGCGATAACTTTGATAGCCGACGTTAATTCGGTAATAGCAAAAGCTTTTCCTGAAAACGCTGTTTTCTTCACCGCAAATTTGCCATCAGTACTTGGCAATTCAACTGCACCTTCCGCTAAACCTGCGTGTAGTTTTACCGCAACGCGAGGCGCTAAGCCTTTTCCAGAGAAAGAATTAGAAAGAACAACCACCTGAGCCCCTTCTTTTTCGGCAGCTGCCGAAATAATGCTGGCATATGCTTGATTAACAAAACTTTTTAATTGATCGGTATTTACAGTTAAAACTTTAGAAGCTCCGTATTTACCCAGTTCATTTAATTCACTATCGGCCACATTGCCAATTGAAATTGCAGTTAAACTGGTTGATTGTTGATCGGCAATTGCTTTTGCATATGAAACAGCTTCATACACTGATTTTTTAAATTTGCCTTCGGCTTGTTCTACATAGACTAATACTGACATATATTTATTTCTATATCCTTATAAAAGGATGGTGTAAACGATTTAATTAGTTAAAGGATGGAGGCGCAGATTAAATTACTTTTGCTTCGCTGTGTAATAAATCAATTAATTGAGTAGCCTGATCAGCAGGGATTAACTTAACTGCACTACGTGGGGCAGGAGTATCGTATTTTACCACTTTACTTACTTGGTCAATGGCTACTGCTTCAACAACTGCTAAAGGTTTTGTTCTCGCGCTCATGATACCGCGCATATTCGGAATTTTAGCCTCTGCAACCCCTTCGGCACAACTTGCCACAAAGTTACCAGAAACAGTAATCACCTCTTTCCCGCCTTCAATTTCACGTTCAAGCGTAGCTGTATCACCATCTATATTTAATTTTTTAACAATAGAGATTGATGGAATATCTAAAAATTCTCCCACCATAGCAGCAACTTGATTTCCGTTATAATCAATTGATTCTCTACCTGTTAGAATCATGTTAAAGTCTTTATCTTTTGCATATTCAGCAATTTGTTTGGCAACAAAATAAGCATCACGAGGAAGGGCATTAACCCGTACAGCATCGTCGGCACCAATAGCCAAAGCCTTTCTAATGGTTGGGTCGTTAGCTGCTTCTCCTACATTGATAACCGTAACGCTTCCTTTTCCTCCTTCGGTTAATTCAATCGCTCTAGATAAAGCAATTTCATCGTAAGGATTTACAATATATTGCACACCCGCTGTATTGAATTCGGTATTATCATTCGTAAAAGTTATTTTTGTGGTTGTGTCTGGCACGTTACTGATACAAACTAATATTTTCATAAGTATTAAGTTTAAATATATATAAGGTCTTTCTGCAAATTTAATTAAAAAAGCAAGGAATAAAAATGTCATCAACCCGTTTAAGTAAGTTATTAGAGTTTTTAGAGAGTGATCCGAACGATCCATTTATTTTATATGCCTTAGCTACAGAGTATAACGCATTAAATGATAAAGAAAATGCGTATTCTTTTTACCTTCAGTTAACGGAGAAACATCCCGATTATGTAGGTACCTATTATCATTTAGGGAAGCTTTATGAGAAAGATGGCGAAAAAGATAAAGCAATTGCTGTTTACCAAACTGGGATGAATGCTGCACGCACAAAACGTGATATGCATGCTTTTTCAGAGTTACAAGGTGCGTATAATGCTGCTGCAGGATTAGATTACGAAGACGATTAATGAGAAATTCTTATTTAGCTTACATTTAATGCAAACTAAACACATCGCTGTTAAAAAACAGTGGCTTTTTTTACGGAACGTTATTTTCTTCACTTTTACGTCTTTCGGTGGAGCTCAGGCGCATTTGGCCTTGCTGTTAAAGTATTTTGTAAGCAATACCAAGTTTATTTCTGAAGAGGAATTACTCGAATTAAATGCATTGGCGCAGGTTCTACCTGGGCCGGCCTCTACACAAACCCTGGTCGGAATAGCTTGGAAAGTTGGAAAACTCCGTTTAGCTATTTTTACCTTTTTAATTTGGATTTTACCAACAGCCTCCATTCTTACTTTTGCCGCCATTAGCTATAGTTTGCTGGGTCAAAAAGATAAATTAAACGATGCATTTGAATACATTCAACCCATAGCGCTGGGCATTGTTGCTTATGGAGCATGGAAATTAGCCAAGAAGGTTTTAAAAGATCAAATTACCATTTTTTTAGCCATTGGAGCAGTTGTAGCTACTTTTGTACTACGTAACGCATATGTATTTCCCTTGGTTATTTTTTGTGGTGGGATGATTTCCTCGGCAATCTCTACTCCAAAAGAAGAAACAGAGTTAAGAGTCAGTTTATTCGCCAATATCAATCCTAGAAAACTTATATATTTTATCGGTATTTTATTGTTAGTAGCTTTGGTTGGTACCATTATCAATCGAACTTCGCCCTTTAGCTTGCCCATTCGTTTGTTAGAGAATTTTTACCGTAACGGTATTTTTGTGTTTGGTGGGGGACAGGTACTTGTACCACTAATGTTTACAGAATTTGTTGAGATGAAAAGTTATATGTCTTCAGCCGATTTTCTTTCAGGATTTGCACTTCAACAAGCTTTACCCGGGCCCACATTTTCTTTTACAAGTTATTTAGGAGCCATTAGCATGAAAAATTTTGGCTATGGTGTATTTGGTCAAATTATGGGTGGGTTAATCGGCGTTATTGGTATTAACTTACCGGGATTAATTTTGGTCTTATTTATTGTCCCATTTTGGGAAGATTTAAAGAAAATCTCACGAATTCGCGATAGCTTAATTGGCATTAATGCTGTAAGTGTAGGTTTTATTATTGCAGCATTTTTGTTGTTATTGATTCCCATTGGATTTAACTGGGTATTTCTATTGATAATGCTAACAACATTTTTTGCACTGAATTTCACCAAATTGAATCCACCAATATTGGTTTTACTCGGAATGGTTGTTGGGTACTTTTTTTAGTAAAAAGAATTTTATTGCTAAAAGTTGAGTTTACGTGTTTAAACTCAACTTTATAGCGTGATACTGTATTTTTCTTAATGCCTAAAATGGTGGGTCATCATCGTTATAATCATCCATTTTTGATGGGCGGATAATAACGTTGCTTTGCTTTTCAAAATCTTGCGATGGATACATTCCTGCAGAAGGACTATCGTCAGCGAATGAGTTTGGTGCAGTAAAATCTTCCTCTAAATCGGCGAACTTCACAAACTTACCAATAAAGCGAAGCGGCACAATACCGGTTTCACCGTTACGGTGTTTCGCGATAATTACCTCACCAATACCTGCTTGCGATCTTCCTTGTTCATCTTCTGTAATCCCGTAATACTCCGGGCGGTACAAGAAAAGTACCATGTCGGCATCCTGCTCAATAGACCCTGATTCACGTAAATCGGATAACATTGGCCTTTTACCTTGCAAACCTGGTCTGCTTTCTACCGCACGACTTAACTGAGAAAGCGCTAGTACTGGAACATCCAATTCTTTAGCAACCGATTTTAAAGCTCTAGAAATACTACCGATTTCTTGCTCACGATTACCTCCGCCTTTTCCTTCACCTTTACCGTGCATCAATTGAAGGTAGTCGACAATTACCAATTGAATATCATATTGCGATTTTAAGCGTCGGCATTTTGCTCTAAACTCAAAGATATTCAAAGCAGGTGTGTCGTCAATTAAGAGCGGCGCTTCTGTTAAACGTCCAATCTTACTGTGTAATTGTTGCCATTCCCATTCTTGCAAATTTCCCTTTCTAATTTTCTCTTGTTCAATTTCAGCTTCTCCAGCAATCAAACGATTCACCAACTGCACGGATGACATCTCGAGCGAGAAAACGACACAAGGCTTTTGAAAATCAACGGTTGCATTGCGTGCACAGGTTAATACGAAGGCTGTTTTTCCCATCGCCGGACGAGCAGCAATGATAACTAAATCTTGTTTTTGCCAACCACCGGTAATTCTATCTAAGCCAGTAAAACCAGTAGGTACACCTGTTAAACCATCTGTTTTGGTACGCAATTCTTCTAAAGTGGCTAACGATTGCTTTACAATATCATCCATTTTTTGGGTATCCCTACGCAAGTTGTTTTGAGCAATGTCAAACAATCCTTTTTCAGCGTGGTCCAATAAATCAAAAATATCGGTGGTATCTTCGTAAGCGTTGGTAATAATATCAGTTGAAATACGAATTAATTCACGTTGAATATATTTTTGTGAAATAATACGGGCATGAAACTCAATGTTTGCTGCAGAAGCTACGCGGTTGGTTAAATTGGTAATGTAATATGCACCACCAACCATTTCTAACGCACCCATCTGGCGTAACTCACTTGTAACCGTTAAAATATCAACAGGTTTCGATTTTTCGAAGAGCATGTGAATGGCTTCGAATATTTTTTGATGCGATTCCTGATAGAAAATTTCAGGTTTTAAAATATCAATAACTGCAGATAAGGCATCCTTTTCCAGCATTAAAGCCCCTAGAACAGCTTCTTCTAAATCTAAAGCTTGGGGAGGTAGTTTACCTAAAGAACTAACCGTATTGCTTATTCTGGTTTTTCTAGCTGCTAGGCTATTTTTTCCGCCTGGTTCATTATCAATGCTCATACAGCAAAAGTAAATAAAACTACTTGCTCTTGAGCGTAGAAGTTTCTAGTTGTTTGTTAACAAATTGACTTGTAATTAGATTATTTTTTAGAGCTTTTTAGAGTGTGATTAAAATTTTAAACAATAAAATGTTAATAAGAATCACTCAAATTAGTGGCTATCCATTTATTTGAATATTTTTGCCCTACAATTTCAAAATATGGATAATTTTAGACGACCACAGCGAGTAAAGGAGAATAATGAGTTTGTTTTTGGTATACGGGCAGTAATTGAAGCGATCAAAGCCGGTCGAGATATCGAAACTATTTACGTACAACGTGGTTTAAGCGGCGATTTATTTCTGGAACTTAAAAGCCTTTTATCAGGTTCACTCATTCCAATGAACCTGGTTCCAGTTGAAAAATTAAACCGCATGTCGCAAAAGAATCATCAAGGGGTTATTGCGGTAATTTCACCCATTACTTATCAAAATATAGAAGACATCATTCAGTCTACATTCGAGAAGGGCGAAGTTCCGTTGATTTTAGTTTTGGATAGTGTTACCGATGTGCGTAATATGGGGGCAATTGCACGCACAGCAGCTTGTGTGGGCGTACATGCCATTGTAGTTCCATTAAAAAATGCAGCTCAAATCAATGCAGATGCTATTAAAACATCGGCAGGTGCTTTATTTAGCATTCCAATTTGCCGACACTCTAATCTGCATAAAACCTGTTTATTTTTGCAAGAAAGTGGATTGCAAATTGTTGCATGTACAGAAAAAACAAACGACTTTATCTATGCCCCTGATTATACAGCGCCCACTGCCATTATTATGGGATCGGAAGATGAAGGAATTTCAAATGAACTTTTACGCGTAGCCGATCACTTAGCTAAAATTCCAATGGCAGGAAAAATAGAATCTTTAAACGTTTCAGTGGCAGCTGGTGTGATTTTGTATGAAGCCATCAGACAGCGGACGGTTTAGTTATTTAAAAGAAAAAGCGCTGATCAAATTCAATTGAGCAGCGCTTTTTTATGAGTTCTAGTTAAAATTGTTAAATGAATTTTGTGCCAAATTTCGATTTTACTTCCGCAACAAATTCTTTTACTTTTTGCTCTTCACTGCGTGGGCAAACCATAAGCATGTTATTGTTTTCTACTACAATATAATCGTGTAATCCATTAAGAATTACCAACTTATCCTTCGGTACATTAATCATACAATTAGATGAATCAAACATCAATACTTGTTCCGAAGGGATAACAGCATTCCCAACATAATCCTTTTCGGCCATTTCGTAAATAGATGCCCAAGTGCCTAAATCAGACCAGCCAAATTCAGATGGTAAAACATATACATTATTGGCTTTTTCCATAATACCAAAATCTATAGAGATATTGGTGCATTGAAAATAGGCATTGTTAATAAAGTTTTTTTCACCCGAACGATTGAGTTCTAATTTACCCGCTGCAAAAATATCGTACATTTCAGGCAAGTGTTCTGAAAATGCATTTAAAATAGCTTTTGCCGACCAAATAAAAATACCTGCGTTCCATAGAAAATCACCACTTTGCAGGAAAGATTTCGCTAGCTCTAAATTAGGCTTTTCGGTAAAGGTTTTTACTTTGTGAAAATCCTTGTTTGTGTTTAGTACGTGATCAGTATGTTGAATGTAGCCATAGCCTGTATCTGGTCTATTCGGTTTTATCCCTAACGTAATAAGGCAATCGTTTTTTGAAGCTGCATCTAAAGCACTCTCTACGGTTTGAATGAAACCATCTAAATCACCAATTGTATGATCAGAAGGTGCTACTACGATCGTCGCATCTGGATTTAATTCGTGTATCTTAAAGCTGCCATACGCAATACAAGGAGCGGTATTACGCATTAAAGGTTCCGCTAAAATTTGATTGTCTCCTAAATCAGGTAATTGTTCTTTAATTAAATCGCTATAAATCTCATTAGTAACAATAAAAATATTTTCAGGAGGACAAATTTTGATAAATCTGTCATAAGTACTTTGGATTAGGGTTTTTCCAGTACCAAAAAAATCAATGAACTGCTTCGGGAATTGAGTTCTGCTAACAGGCCAGAAACGGCTTCCTACGCCGCCAGCCATAATTAATGCATAGTAGTTTTTGTTCATTATTTCAATTAAAATTTATACTATCCCTTCGTTTAAAAGGTCGTGTAAATGGACAATGCCAAAGTACGTGTTTTGTTTTAAAACTAACAACTGCGTGATGTTATTTTGTTTAATTAAATTAAAAGCATCCACCGCAAGTGCATCGTATTGAATGCTTTTTGGATTTTTACCCATGATGTCTTTTGCCATCAATGAATTGTAATTGGGTGTAGTTTCCAGCATCCTTCTAATATCTCCATCGGTTACAATACCTATTACAGCATTATTTTGGTCAATAACAGCAACAGCGCCCAAGCGGTTTTTACTAATTTCAATGAGCACCTCTTTTACAGACGCCGTAGGCTGGATAGAAGGTTTCTCATTTGAAAGGGCTAGATCACCAGTTTTCAAATAAAGTTTTTTTCCTAACGATCCACCTGGATGATATTTGGCAAAATCAGCTTCCTCAAAATTTCTGCATTCCAATAAACAAACGGCTAAAGCATCTCCCATAGCCAATTGAGCCGTTGTACTAGTGGTTGGTGCTAGGTTATGTGGGCAGGCTTCTTTTTCAACAGTGGTATTTAAAACCATATCAGCCTGATCGGCTAAGAAAGATTTAAGCTCGCCAACCATTCCAATAAGTTTATTGCCCGAATTCTTTAATAAAGGAACTAGAATTTTTATCTCGGGCGTGTTTCCACTTTTAGAGAGGCAAATAATTACGTCGTTTTTTTGTATAATTCCTAAATCGCCATGAATGGCATCTGCTGCATGCATAAAAATGGCGGGGGTTCCGGTTGAATTGAAGGTAGCCACTATTTTTTGCGCGATAATGGCACTTTTGCCAATTCCTGTAACAATTACCCTACCTTCACACTGCAAAATAGTGCGTACAACCTGTTCAAAATCATCATTAATGTTTTGCGCAATGTTTAAAATGGCAGTTGCCTCTAGCTTCAATGTGCTGATGGCTGATTCGATAATAGATTTTTTACTTTTCAAAGAGAAAATAATTGTGTGTTAATACTTGAAATTGTTGTAAAATTATGTTATTTTGGATAGAAAAATAGCATAGCATATTTTATTACACAAAATGGACGTGAAAAAGTCGTTATTTGATAACCTGCAAAATTTTTTCGGGTTTGATAATTTCAAGGGTGATCAAGAATCGATCATTACAAATATTTTAGAGGGTAATAACACTTTTGTTATTATGCCAACGGGTGGAGGGAAGTCTATTTGCTATCAATTGCCGGCATTAATGAGCGAAGGAACGGCAATTGTAATTTCGCCTTTAATAGCCTTAATGAAGAATCAGGTTGATCAATTAAGAGCTTTTGGTGGAAATGATAGTATCGCTCATTTTCTTAACTCATCCCTAAATAAATCAGAAATCACACAAGTTAAAACAGACTTGCTAAGTGGTCAAACAAAGTTGTTGTACGTGGCGCCAGAGTCATTGGCGAAGCAAGACAACATTGATTTTTTAAATCTGATTAAAATTTCTTTTGTTGCGGTTGATGAAGCGCATTGTATCTCCGAATGGGGTCATGATTTCAGACCAGAATACCGCAAAATTAGACAGGTGATTAGTGGTTTAGGAAACAACATCCCGATTATAGCATTAACGGCTACAGCTACACCTAAAGTTCAACAAGATATTGTTAAGAACTTGGGAATGACTGAGGCTACTTTGTTTAAATCCTCGTTTAATAGACCGAATTTATTTTATGAAATCCGCCCTAAGCGCGATATCACCAAAGAGATTATCAAGTTTATAAAATCCAATCCCGGTAAATCAGGAATTATTTACTGCTTGAGCCGTAAAAAAGTTGAAGAGGTTGCAGAAGCATTAAACTTAAATGGTATTAGCGCTTTACCTTATCACGCTGGTTTGGATGCGAAGGTGAGAGCCGAAACGCAAGATAAATTCTTGATGGAAGATGCAGAGGTTATTGTAGCTACTATTGCTTTTGGAATGGGGATTGATAAACCCGATGTACGTTTCGTTATTCATCACGATGTGCCAAAAAGTATGGAGGGTTACTACCAGGAAACCGGAAGAGCCGGTCGTGATGGTGGTGAAGGAGTTTGTATTGCTTTCTATTCGCAAAAAGATGTAGATAAACTGGCTAAATTCATGAAAGACAAGCCGGTATCTGAACGTGAGATTGGTACGCAAATTTTAAAGGAAGTAATCGATTATGCAGAATCTGGGGTTTGCCGCCGAAAACAAATTTTGCATTATTTTGGCGAAAACTTTAATGAGACGGGTTGTAATTGCATGTGTGATAATTGCAAAAAACCGAAGAAACAATTTGATAGTGAAGAGCAACTGAGCATCTTACTGAAGTTTATCGAAAAAACGGAAGAGAAATTTGATGATGCCCATTTGTTAAACGTGTTTTTAGGTTTAGAAACGGCACAAACAATTGCATACGAGCACAGTAAATTTCCAGAGTTTGGTATCGGCAAGCAAGAAGGGGAACTGATGTGGAAATCAATTTTGCGTCAAGCAGTATTAAATAATTTCTTGTTTAAAGATATTGATAATTACGGCCTATTAAAATTGACGAAGCAAGGACGGGAATTTATTCAAAGTCCGTTCAGTATTAAGTTTATTTTAAATGAGCCAATTGATTCAGGGGTAGAAGATGAAATAGATGATGTAAAACAAGGCAGTGGTGCGTTGGATACGCATTTATTGCAGTTACTTAAAGATTTGCGCAAGAAAATAGCCAAGCAGAAAAATGTTCCGCCTTTTGTTGTTTTTCAAGATCCATCGTTGGAAGAAATGTGTACACATTATCCCATCACGACGGAAGAACTGCGCCAAATTTCGGGTGTTGGTTCTGGTAAAGCAATGAAGTTTGGTACACCTTTCATCGAACTGATTAAAAAGTATGTAGAGGATAATGATATCGAACGTCCGATTGATTTAATCATTAAAACACAAGCAAATAAATCACAAATGAAGGTCTCGATTATTCAGAATATCGACCGACAGATAGGTTTAGAAGACATTGCAGATTCAAAAGGAATTACTTACGAAGAGATTTTAAAAGAAGTAGAATCGATTGTAAATTCTGGCACCAAATTAAACTTGAATTATTTTATTGATGAAGTGATTGATGATGATCGTCAAGATGAGGTATTTGATTACTTCAGAGCCGCTGAAAGTGACTCGATTGATGAAGCATTAAGCGAACTTGGTGAAAGCGATTATACCCGAGAGGAAATCCAATTAATGCGAATAAAATTTATGTCGGAATTAGGAAACTAATTTTACATTTGTCCATATCTGAGATTAAAGAATTTTTTTTTTTGTAGAATTCTTTAATCTCTTTTTATTTAAGAGCAAGTAGAAATGATAAATTATTTAGATAACTTAAAGAATACCAACTCAGGCAATTTTTTTTTAATGGCTGGTCCTTGTGCAATTGAGGGTGAAGAAATAGCACTTAGAATTGCAGAGAAAATTGTAAAAATAACGGATAAACTAAGCATACCCTATATTTTTAAAGGATCATATCGTAAGGCAAATAGAAGTAAAGGCAGCTCATTTACAGGAATTGGCGATGAAAAAGCCTTGAAGATTTTGGAAAAAGTTGCGCGAGAATTTGGTGTTCCAACCGTTACTGACATACACGAAAGCGACGAAGCAGCAATGGCGGCAGCTTACGTAGACGTGCTTCAAATTCCTGCTTTTCTTTGTCGTCAAACTGATTTATTAGTAGCAGCTGCACAAACAGGTAAAGTTGTCAATGTAAAGAAAGGCCAGTTTCTTTCTGCAGGATCGATGAAATTTGCTGTAGAAAAAATTAAAGAAGCCGGAAATGATAAGGTAATTTTGACAGACCGTGGGAACACTTTTGGATATCAAGATTTAATTGTTGATTACCGTGGATTGCCTGAAATGCAATCTTTCGGAGTACCTGTTGTAATGGATTGTACACACTCGTTGCAACAACCAAATCAATCGTCGGGCGTAACAGGAGGGAAGCCAGCATTAATTGAAACAATTGCAAAAGCAGCAATCGCTGTAGGTGCGGATGGTTTATTTATTGAAACACATCCTGATCCGGCAAATGCTAAATCGGATGGAGCCAATATGCTTCATTTAGATTTATTAGAGGAAACTTTAACGAAGTTAATTCGAATCAGACAAGCAATTTTGTAAAATCAGAGATAGCTTACTTTTTTAAGTGCTTAATAAGTAAGCTATTTATATACTTTCACATCTAGGGAAGTGCTTAACAGGGAAATTACAAGAATTTGAAATAAAACATAGTTGATTAGCTTCTTGATGTAAAGCCAAAGCCTTGGTAACCATTTCAGGACTTGCGACCTCAACTTTTGGGTGCAATCGAACTTCGGTAAACTTTCCTCCTCCGAAACTATTTAGCTCTAAGTCACCCTCTGCGCAGTCTTCATAACTAATTAATTCAATGCCATTTTGTGCACAAACATATAGGTAAGACATAAGGTGACAAGAAACAAGACTGCTTAATAATAAATCCTCGGGGTTTAATAAGTTTGGATCTCCTTTAAACAATTTTGCCGCCGATATTTGGAGTAACTCTTTACCTTGGATGTGAATCTCATGCGTTTTGGTATACTTTTTCGAAATTGTAGCGTACAGATTTTTATTTTCTTTAGACCATTTTGCTGCAACCTTGAATAGATGTTTCATGATAAAATTAGTAGGTTTCCGGTTTTAATCGGTCTTTATAAAGTTCTCTTAGCTTTTTGATTTTTGGATTAATAACCACTACACAATATCCTTGCTCACCGTTTTGGTTATAATAATCTTGATGATAGGCCTCGGCAGGATAAAATTCAGGTAATGGAACCACTTCCGTTACAATAGGGTCATCAAAATATTCCTTCAAATCAGCAATAATTTTCAATGCAGTTTCCTTCTGTGATTCATTGGTATACATGATCGTTGAACGATATTGTGTACCTCTATCAGCACCTTGACGGTTCAGCGTAGTAGGATCGTGGGTTGTCATAAAAACCTGAAGTAAATCTTGATAAGAGATTTCATCCGGATTAAATGTTACCTGTATCACCTCCGCGTGTCCGGTTGTGCCTGTACAAATTTCGCGGTAAGTAGGTTGCTTTAAGCTTCCGCCCGCATAACCTGATACTACTTTTTCTACTCCCTTTAAACGTTGAATTACGGCTTCAACACACCAAAAACAACCACCACCAAAAGTGGCAACCTCGAATTCTTTCATGCTTACAAATTTTTCAGGTATAACATCTATATGCTTCAAACTGTTTGTTAAACTTTGGTGATAACAAAAGAAGTTCTCCTATTATTTTTACGACCCATTTCTGTCTTGTTATCCGCAATCGGATTACGCGCTCCATACCCCTTGAACGTTAATCGACTAGCACTGATACCATATTTTACCAAATATTCGTATACGGCATTTGCACGGTTAAATGATAATTTTTCATTTAAAGCATCATCACCAATGTTATCGGTATATCCTTGAATTTCAATATGAACTGTAGAATTATCGGTTAAAAAACCAATTAAAACTTCCAACTCCTTGAGAGACGCAGGTAATAGATTGTACTTATTTGTGTCAAAGAAAATATTTTTTAAAGTAACGTTTGCACCCATTTTTATTTTCTCGATACTCACTTCAATTATAAATGGTTTATTCCTAGTGGCTTCTTTTAAATCGAAATTTTCTGAATAAAACAAATATCCTTCGGCATTTACATTAAAAAGATAATCGGTTCCAACAGGCATGATGGCTAAGAATTCGCCTGTTTCTGGATCTGTGTAATCTTCAAAAACAGTTTTATTGCTTTTTAAATCAACTACCTGAATATTACTTTCGATGGTTCTTTTGGTGTCTTTATCGCGCACGATTCCTTTTACATAACTTACTTTTGCTGGTTTAGCTAGTTCAGGAATGCCAAAACTATAAATATCTTGTTTTCCAAAACCACCCTTTAAATTGGATGAAAACAGTCCGAAATTTCCATCTGCGCTTACTGTAAGTCCATTTTCATCTTCAAACGAATTTATCGGGTAACCCATGTTAGTAGGCTTTAACCATGCACCTTGTGTATCCATTCTGCTGAAGAAAATATCTTTGTTTCCAAATCCAAGCCAACCATCTGATGAAAAATAAAGCGTTCTACCATCGGCATGAAGAAAGGGCGTATTTTCGTCAAAAGCAGTATTGATGTTTGGTCCTAGATTTATTGCAGGGCCCCATTTTAAATCATCGGTAATCGTACTGCTCCAAATATCGTATCCACCTGATCCGCCGGGTCTATTACTAATAAAATATAAGGTTTTTCCATCTGGACTAATAGCAGGTTGCGATTCCCAATATTCAGAATTAACAGGTTCACCAATGTTATATGGAACGCCCCAATCTTGACCTTCGCGGTGCGAAACATAAATATCACAGCGACCTAAACCGTCTGAACGGTTACAACCGGTAAAAAAAAGATATTTTCCATCCGGAGAAATAGATTGTGCTCCTTCGTTATAACTCGTGTTTATTTTACTGGAAAGGGGCTTGGCTAAGTTCCAAGAATTGTTTTTAAACTGTGCAGTCCAAAAATCCTCATTTCCATTAATTTGTCGCGTAAAAATTAAGGTTTCCCCATCACCCGTAATAGCCGGGAAATATTCAGGTTGATCAGTATTTACACCCGTCCCTAAATTTGTTGGATTATAGGTTACAGGCTTTTTAATCGCTTCTGCGGCAAAATCGCAATCTGCTATGTATTTTCTTGCCTTAGCTAAATTTTTAGGGTCGCGTTCAAGTGATGTGTATTTGCCGAAATTTTGTTTTGCCTTTGCATAATCGCTAAGCGCAAATTGGGTTTCCGCTAACTTGTAAAAAACTACAGGACTTATCTCTACACTAATAGACAATGCTTTTTGGTAATTACTCTGTGCTTCGGTGTATTTCTTTTGTGTTTTGTAAAGATCGCCAAGCGTAACAAAAGCACTTAAAAACTGCGGATCTGCTTGTACTGCACTTTCTAAAAGTGGGATGGCCTCTGTATATTTTTGATTTTGAATAAACGGATTGGCTTTTTCGTAAAAAGCTTGGGCTTTCTTGTTTGATGAACCTTGAGCAAAGCAAAAGATATTGACAAAACAAAAACAGAAGAGCAGGCTAAATTTCATAAAGTAAGGGCATAAATCGCTATTGAACACTTCAAACGTAAGCAGCTTGAAGTTCTCATCAATAATATCACTTTAGCTAAAGTAAAGTATTTATGGAATATTTAAAAATTTATGCGTTTGAAGAGAAATCTCCCATTTTGGATTAGCCATTACATAATCAATAATCATAGGTGTAATTTCCTTTGATTTTGACCATTCAGGCTGGAGGTATAATTTACACGTTGGAGAAACCATTGCCGCATATTCCTCTGCCCATTTGAAATCACTTTTATTAAAAACGATTACTTTTAATTCATTCGCAAAAGGAGTAATATCCGGTCTTGGCGCTTTGAATTTTTTTGGTGATAAACAAATCCAATCCCAATTTCCAGAAAGGGGATAGGCTCCAGAAGTTTCGATGAAGGTTAAAATGCCGCGCTCTTTTAACTTATTAGTCAAGTAATCGAGGTTATAAATTAAAGGTTCTCCTCCAGTAATCACTACTGCTTTACCTGGATATTGATCTGCATTTTCAACAATAACATCCGAAAGGGTAAGCGGATGCATTTCTGCGTCCCAACTCTCTTTAACATCGCACCAGTGGCAACCCACATCACACCCACCTAAGCGAATAAAATAAGCCGCTTTTCCGGTATTAAATCCTTCGCCTTGAATTGTATAAAACTCTTCCATTAAAGGAAGTAAGGTGCCATCTTCTGGAATATGTTGTTTCATTTTTGAGGATGCAAATATCTTAAAAAAAAAGCACTATATAGCCTAGCTACCTAAAATTAATAGAAAGATGAAATAACACTGATATTTATTTGATGTATTTTTACACTATGCAATGGTTCAAAATTTTAAATAAAGTACAAATTCCAGCAGCAGATAGCATGAAGACCGTTAAGGTGGATGGCAAACAAATTTGCATCATCAATACGGCTGGAAAAATCTTTGCGAGTCAGGCTTATTGCCCGCATGCAGGTGGTCATTTTGATGGTGGTTGGTGTAAAAACGGTCATCTTGTATGCCCCATTCATCGGTACGAATATAATTTAGAAACAGGCAGAGGCAGGGAAGGACAAGGTGATTATATCAATCTGTATCCCGTTGAGGTACGCGAAGATGGACTTTACATCGGTTTTAAAGAAAGTTGGTGGTCTAGATTATGGGGTTAATCCATTGCCCCCTTTGATTTATCACTTAGCATATTTCCAATATCCCCCTTAAAGTTTAAATCGCGTTGCGGAAAAGGTATGCTGATATTGTTCTCATTCAATTTTGACAACACAGCATATCGAAGTTCACTTTTTACATTTTCAACTAAAAACTTTTTCGACGTCCAAAAAAGTAAATCGAAATTTAAAGAACTGTCTCCAAATTCAACCAATCGTACAATGTGTTTATGCTCCATGTCCTCTATAATATCAGGGTGATCTATCGCTGCTTCTAAGAGTAACTTCGTAACTAAATTCACATCGCTTCCATACGCCACACCCACAGATATTTTAAAACGCATTAATGCGTCCATATTGCTCCAATTTAGTACGTTTTCATTAATGAATTTATGATTTGGAACAATGATTTTATTTCCATCTCGGGTAATGATGGTAGATGTTCTCATGCCTATTTCGCTAATTCTGCCAATAAATTGATCCACCTCCATTACATCGTCTAGCTTTACATTTCTTTCAATTAAAATGAAAATTCCCGAAATTATATCTTGGAAGATTTGTTGTAAACCAAAACCAACACCAACGAGTAAGGCAGCCGATCCAGCCATTAAAAAAGATAAATTTATGTTCGCTATCTTAAGTGAAATAGAGATCGATATAATCCATATTAAGTACTTGAGCAATTGAAAAATAGCATTCGTATTTCCATCCCATGAATGATGATTTTTTCTTAAGTTATATTTTAAAATCCATCGCTTAATAAAAAGTAAGAGCAGTTTTGTGAGGAAAAATACCAACACAATAAAGATTAAATCCCATCCGGATATTCTTATCTTTCCAGCCTTAATAATGTCTTCGAGTAAAAATTTATTTAAATCATCCATAAAAAATAGTTAAAAAATGAAACACTCTAATGGATTTAAGATGTCTATTAAAGTGTGTTAAACTATTGGGATGTGATTAAATGAATAGGAGGATTTTGATAGTGCGTATTAAGCTAATTAAGCAAATGCCTTTGAAAAAACGAATGGCAATTTAAAACCTCAATGTCCGAAAAATAGAAATCAGAAATATCTTCGGTTAAAATGTATTTGCAATCAGCACCTTCGGCTGCGTAATATTCAAGTCCATCCTCAAAATCATGAATTGCTTTGTTAGACAGAGCTTTCATTACGCCATTAGCTGTGTTTGCTGTAATTTTTATATACTGACAAAGTAAATCTATCTTCTGCTTAGCTACTTGCGCATTTTGCTTTTTCTCCGCAAAATAGAAAGCAATGGCCAAACAAAGGGGAGAGGTGTAAAATTCAAATTTAGGGTTGTTCGCTAAACTTAAAATTCGCGAAGAATACGTAAAAACGGGATACTCTTTATTTAAAACAGAAACCAGAACATTCGCATCTAAAAATATCCTCATCCATTATTTCTTTGAAGCGAAAAATTCATCTTTTGATTCTTTGCGACTTTTTGCTGGGCTTTTTTTGTACTCGGCATCGCCCTCTGCAAGCATATTTACCCAATCAGCAACGGGATAGGCTTCAATGGATTTATACTCACCTGATGTAATTTGCGTTAATAAATGCTCTATTAAACGCGACAAGCTGATGTTGTTATCTGCAGCGTATTTTTTTGCTTT
Organism: Pedobacter paludisoli; assembly: GCF_052344095.1. Lineage (GTDB taxonomy): Bacteria > Bacteroidota > Bacteroidia > Sphingobacteriales > Sphingobacteriaceae > Pedobacter. The sequence goes on from NZ_CP179926.1 coordinate 1,081,606, forward strand.
GTTAACTACTTCTTGATTGAAACTTAAGGTTAATTTGGTGTCCATTGTTTTACCCCCGTTTTTTATTACAACAAAGATATAATTTTTATACGTGTTTGAAAAATTTTTTATACGTAAAAAAAAAGCAACCCTAATTAGAGCTGCTTTTTAAATAGTAATTTATAATTTAATTTTTAAGAATAAATCTCTTTTCTTGCCGATGCTAAGGTGTTTTTTAATAAACCAACAATGGTCATTAAACCTACGCCACCAGGTACTGGAGTAATAAACGACGCTTTTGGAGCAACGTTTTCAAAATCAACATCGCCATATAATTTAAAGCCCGATTTTGTTTCTGTAGAATTTTCACGATTAATACCCACATCAATAATAATTGCTCCCGGTTTAACCATATCAGCAGTAATAAAGTTTTTCTTGCCTATAGCAGCAATAATAATATCGGCTTGTAAAACTTGCTCTTTTAGATCCTTTGTGCGCGAGTGTGTTAACGTAACGGTGCAATTACCAGGATTGGCATTACGAGCCATTAAAATACTCATTGGGCTACCCACAATATTACTGCGACCAACAACTACGCAATGCATTGCTGTGGTATCAATATTGTATTCTTGCAACATTAACAAAATACCATATGGTGTGGCTGGGATAAAGCATGGTAAATTGCGCATCATACGGCCTAAATTTACCGGATGAAAACCATCAACGTCTTTACGGTAATCAATTTTTTCGGTAACTTTTTCAGGGTCAATATGCTTAGGTAAAGGTAACTGAACAATTAACCCATCTACATCCGCATCTTGATTAATTTCTTCAATCTTCGCTAACAATTCAGCTTCCGTAACTGTATTATCGTATCTATAAAGAGATGATTTGAAGCCCACTTTTTCGCAATTTTTCATTTTGCTCGCAACGTAGGTCTCACTTCCTCCGTCGTTACCAACTAAAATAGCTACTAAATGTGGTTTTCTACCACTTTGCGTTAAAAATGCTGCAGCTTCATCTGCAATTTGCAATTTAACTTTCTCCGATACGTATTTCCCGTCTAAAAGTTGCATAATTTGCTCTATTATTAATATTGTGGGTCAAATATATTATTATAATTGTATTTTTTCGGATATTAAAACCGATAAAGTTCCTTTTCCGGAAAATTCAATTCTGAAACAAAATCAGGATTGAATTTTGGGTATTCCATCTTTTGGTTTTTACTTAAAACCATGGTTAGAGGTTTGTTACCATAATAAGCAGCCCATTGGCTAAAGGTACTAGGAGGGCCAAAAATAGCATCACATTCAGCTAGCGAATACAAATCGACTATAAAATGTCGTGGTTTGCTTAAAATATGTAATCCCTCATACTTACTCAAATCGATATCTTCATTTGAGCAAACCAAAAAAGCTACAGTCTTATTTTCGGCTTTGTAGAGCGCTACCAACTCGCGCATCATACGCGCATAATCTTCATCCGCATAAAACCATTTTCCACCAACAAAAGTGGCATAATCGCCACGACGAATGTGTACGCCAATTAAAACATCGGCAAGTTTTTTGGCTTCTACAATTTCGTTCTTAACTGCTGTAAAATAAGGTTCTACGGGTTTAAAGAATTGAATTATTTTGCTTCGATGTTTCCGAATGTTCTCAGGATCACGAAACATCCAACCTTGAACCAACACCTTTTCAGTTTTGGCAGCTGCAACAAAATCTGCTCTATTCAAATTAAAAGCAACACCTCTTTTATCTTCATCGAAATTGGTTCTGTAAAACGTGTAAAGAGTAGGGGTTTTACCAAATTTTTTAAAGGTAAAAGACGACCAATTTTTAAAAAGATTGCTGTAAAAATAATCAAGATAGGAGATACCCGTTCGTGAAACACGAATTGGGTATTCTCCAAAATTATTTTGGCTGGTAGCCTCGAAATACAGTTTGTATTTATGAAAGCCTAGGTTTTTTAATGAATAGTTATGTTCAATGCTGTTGGCTATAAAGGTTGAAAAACCCCATAACCGATTCGCTAATTGAGCATTTTGACTATTAATAATAACCATTAATGGCTTAATCTAATTTTAACACGGCCATAAAAGCAGTTTGCGGAATTTCCACATTACCTACCTGGCGCATACGTTTTTTCCCTTTTTTCTGTTTCTCTAATAACTTACGTTTACGCGAAATATCACCACCGTAACACTTAGCAGTTACATCTTTACGCAAAGCACTTAACGTCTCACGGGCAATAACTTTAGCCCCAATAGACGCTTGTATTTTTATCTCGAATTGTTGACGAGGTATTAATTCTTTTAATTTTTCGCAGATTTTTTTACCAAAATCGTAGGCATTACTTCTGTGAATCAACGACGACAAGGCATCAACAGGCTCTTCGTTTATTAGCATATCTAAACGAACCAAATCCGATTTACGGTAGCCCACTTGGTGATAATCGAAAGATGCATAGCCTTTTGAAATTGTTTTCAATTTATCATAGAAATCAAATACAATTTCACCCATAGGCATTTCAAAAACTAATTCAACCCTATCCGATGTTAAATACGACTGATTTACAATAATTCCACGTTTTTGAATACACAAACTCATTACAGGACCAACAAATTCGGCTTTTGTAATAATGTTTGCTTTAATAAATGGCTCTTCTACAGAGTCGAGCTTACTCGGGTCTGGTAAATCAGATGGATTATTTACAGTAATTTCAACGCCTTTTGTCGTGTGTGCAACATACGATACGTTGGGAACAGTAGTAATTACCGTCATATCAAATTCGCGTTCCAATCGTTCTTGAATAATCTCCATGTGGAGCATCCCTAAGAAACCGCAACGGAAACCAAAGCCCAAAGCTGCAGAACTTTCAGGTTCAAAAACAATCGAAGCATCGTTCAATTGTAATTTATGCATCGCTTCACGCAGTTCTTCAAACTCATCTGTATCAACCGGATAAATACCTGCAAAAACCATCGGTTTCACTTCTTCAAAACCTTGAATAGCTTCAGGTGCAGGTCTATCAACCGTAGTAATGGTATCACCCACCTTTACTTCTCGTGCTTCTTTAATACCCGAAATAATATACCCTACATCACCCGTTTTAACAACTGTACGCGGCGACATGTCCAATTTCAAAATACCTACTTCATCAGCCAGGTATTGTTTGCCGGTATTGATAAACTTAACCTTATCACCTTTTTTAATCTCACCGTTTACTACTTTAAAATAAGCAATAATCCCTCTAAACGAGTTAAAAACCGAGTCAAAAATAAGTGCTTGCAGCTCACCATCTGGATTTCCTACAGGTGCTGGCACACGGTCTACAATGGCTTGCAAAATTTCTGGAATACCCATCCCGGTTTTACCCGAAGCAGGAATAATATCATCGCGTTCACAACCAATTAAATCGATAATTTGGTCTTTTACTTCCTCAGGCATCGCTCCAGGTAAATCCATTTTATTTAAAATGGGAATAATCTCTAAATCGTGCTCTAAAGCCAAATATAAATTCGATATGGTTTGCGCCTGAATACCTTGCGATGCATCTACAATAAGTAAAGCGCCCTCGCAAGCAGCAATCGAACGCGACACTTCATAAGAAAAGTCAACGTGTCCAGGAGTGTCAATTAAGTTAAATATATATTCTTCGCCCCCAACTTTATAGTTCATTTGAATAGCGTGACTTTTGATGGTAATACCACGCTCACGCTCCAAATCCATATTATCCAGCAATTGTGCCTGCGCCTCACGCTGCGAAATTGTTGCGGTATATTCTAATAATCTATCGGCCAGGGTACTTTTGCCATGGTCAATGTGTGCAATAATGCAAAAATTACGTATATGCTTCATCTTTGCGCAAAGATATGCTTTTTAATGTAAATTTTAGCGAATAAATACAGGCCCCATCTTGATTATTCGAAAAGCAAAATTCAATCGTTTCGGCTGCTTCAGTCTTGCTTTCCACTGTATCCCCAATTCGAAATTGGGGTATGCCGTTTCAATCAAGTTTAGGTATGTACTTGCGGTGGTCCTTTTGATGCTTTTTTCCGAGTAAGCGTCTCAAAAAAGAACGAACTTACACAACGGTTTTCTTCCATTTTCCCTTTTTAAATAGCATAAAAGCAGCTATGGCAATACCGGCCTCAGCAGTCGGAATAGCAATAAAAACACCTGTAGGGCCCAGCTCTAAATACTTGGCTAAGAAATAAGCAAAAGGAATTTGAAAAAGCCAAAAGGCAAAAACATTAATTTTGGTTGGCGTCCAAGTATCGCCGGCACCATTAAAAGCACTGCTAAAGACCATTGCAGCTCCATAAATAACAAAGCCAAAGCTTAAAATTCTTAACGCTTTACCTGCAGTAGCAATCACTTCTTCGTCCGAAGTAAAGAATGCAGCAAATAGATGTCCGCAGGTTAAAAACAATACACTTACAATCGCCATAAACACCACAATATATTTTAGTGTTTGAAAAACCGATTCTTCTGCCCGTTTAATTTGCTTGGCACCTAAATTTTGTCCGACTAATGTTGCAGCAGCATTACTCATTCCCCAGGCCGGAAGCATAAAAAACATCATTAAACGCAATGCAGTTTGGTAGCCAGCAGAACCTTTATCGCCCCCGGTTGTAGCCACTACCTCCGCTAAAAACACCCAACTACAGCTGGCAATAACGAATTGTAAAATAGCAGGGGCAGCAATTTTTACAATTGCTTTTATCTGCTCCCAATCGGGGATAAAATAGGATATTTTAACTTTAAGGGCATTTTTACCATTAAATAAATGATAAACTTGATAGCTCACACCCATACTGCGTCCAATAGTGGTGGCAATGGCTGCGCCAGTTAAACCAAAAGCAGGAATAGGACCGAACCCATTAATAAACACTGGGCATAAAATAATATTGGCAATATTCGCCAGCCATAAACTTCGCATGGCAATGGCAGCATTGCCTGCACCACGAAAAATGCCGTTTATTAAAAACAAGAGCACGATAATGATACTTCCGCCCATCATAATGCGAACAAAGGTGGTTCCATAAGTGGCGGTTTCTAATGTAGCACCCATGAGCACTAAAATATCGCGCGCATAAATTAAACCAGCAATACTTATTAGTACATTAACACTAACAGCAATTAGAAGTGTTTGCATACCTGCTTTAGATGCAGCTTCGGGATTTTTTTCGCCAATCCTTCTTGCCACTACCGCCGTTGCAGCCATACTTAAACCAATGGCTAAAGAATAAATAATAGTTAATACCGATTCGGTTAAACCCACAGCTTGAATGGCACTACTGCTGTTTTCTAAATGGCCTACAAAATATAAATCAACTAACGCAAAAACCGATTCCATTGCCATTTCTAACATCATAGGAATGGCTAATAAAATAATGGCTCTTTTTATGCTTACGGAAGTTAAATCTACTTCATGTCCTTTTAAAGACTGTACAAGTAATTCGAAAAAAGATGAAAGTTTGCTTTTTGACTTTAAAGTATTCTGCCACATTCATCAAAAATACAAAAAGTAAGATTACATTAAAGTAAGCTTACTCTTAAATAATTTTACAGCAGAAAAATCTAATTCAATTTTTTCAGCTCCACTAAAATAGATTCTCCCACGCTTTTAGCTGATTGCGGATTTTGCCCAGTTACCACCCTTTGGTCAGTAACAACATGGTTTTGCCATAAGCCTGATTTTTCAAAAATAGCACCACGTTCTATCAGTTTGCTTTCTAACAAAAATGGAACAACTTTTTCAAGTCCAACTGCATTTTCTTCTTCATTGGTAAAAGCATTGATTTTTTTACCATCGATTAAAAATTTTCCATTGTTTAACTTAATGTTTACCAAACCCGCAGGGCCGTGGCAAACCGCACTCACAATGCCATTGTTTTCATAAATCTTTTGTGCTATGGAGGCTAATTCTGCGTTATCTGCAAAATCCCACATAGCACCATGTCCACCTGCGTAATATATTGCCGAATATTCTTCTGGCTTTACATCAGATGGTTTCATCGTATGCTCAATTTTTGCGTGGTATTTTGTGTTTTCCCAAAATTCTTTGTTGGTGGCATCCTCTAAATTAAAACCATCAACGGGTGCTTTTCCCCCTTTAGGGCTTACAAAATCAATTTCATAACCAGCATGATGTAAAACTTCCCATGGATGCGAAACTTCACCTAAGTAAAAACCTGTTGGTTCTCCTGTACTGCCTTTTTTATCGTGACTTGTTACCACAAATAGTACTTTTTTCATTTTATTTACTTTTTTAGATTGTGCAATGGCTTGATTACTTTGCAGTGAAATGGCCAAGCTTGCTAAAACCATACATCCTGCTGTGACATTCTTAATTAACCTTTTCATTTTCGAATTGTTTAAAATTTCCATGACAAAATTCCTCGGAATTCACGTAATCTTACAGGAAGTACATCACTATTTTCAAGTGACCTTTGTCACATTAAGAAGAAAGACGGCTTAACGTTTCTCTGGATACACCTAAGTAAGAAGCTAATAAGCTTTTGGGTACACGTTGAACCAATGAAGGATATTGGATAAGTAATTGTTCGTAACGTTCTTTTGCGTTACTGTTTAAAAACGACAAAATTCGGCGTTGTAAAGCAATATACCCAAAGTTGGATTTTCGCCTAAAAAAGTGTTCTATTTTATGTAATTCAGCACAAATTTTATCCCTGTTATGGAGACTTAAACAAAGAACTTCAGCATTTTCAATACAATCGATGCTCAGTGTTGCATTTGTTTGGTTAAAATACGCCTGATAATCAGTAATCCACCAATCTTCCAATGCAAATTGCAAAATATGTTCTTTGCCATCACTATCAAAATGCGATGCTTTTAAAAGTCCTTTAATTACAAAATAATCGTTTGTTACGATTTCGTCCTCTTGAATTAAGTATTGGTGTTTTCGGAGCTTTTTGGTAGTAAAATGCGAAAGAATATAGTCAAATTCTGGGTCAGTTAATGGTGTAATCTTCTCAAAATGTTGACGTAACTCTTTACTCATATTAGTAATCAGGATTTGTGACTCAATTAGATGCTGTAAGCTTTAATCATTTCTTCCGAAACTTTGCAGCCACGCCCGGTGCTTAAATCTATTAAAACATAATCGAATACGCCATCAGAAGCAACTTTTCCTGTTCTTTTATTTACGATTTCAAATTGAACAGCACAACCTTTTTCATTCATGCTTAAAATACCGGTTTTAATGAGCATGAGATCGTTCATTAATAAAGGGCGTTTAAAGCTAATATCAACATGGCTCACAACCCAGCCAAATCCTAATTTAGTAAACTCTTCCCATGGCATTTTGTAGAATTTATCCATCTGCTCATATCGAGCCGCTAAAACGTAATCTAAATATTTACTGTTATGCACATGATTAAACATGTCTATATCATCCGGACGAACACGTAATTCGCTCTCAAAAATGCTGTATTTATTCTTTTCCAAAGTAAAATGTTTTTGCAAAAATAGGAATTAATTGACACCAAAGCAGCCGCTCGAAAAGGGAGAAGAAAAAATTACTTCTGAAACAGAAACAATAATTAGTTGCCGTAATTCATCTTCATCCGCGTTAAATCAGGTTGATGTTTTTTAACTCTTTGCAATTCATATTCATAAATCGTTCTACCTAAATGTTTCATAAAGGGATAACAAACGCTTTCATATTCGTATTGGTTATCATTAAAAATACCATCCTCATTGCTTTGTACCACAGCTGTCAGGAAATATTCTATACCATTTTTAAAATCTACGAAATAAGAATTGTCGATGATAAAACCATAACTATCTCCGTACTTATTAAAAATTCGGATAGCAGAATCTATTTTTATATCTTTCTCACGCCCATAATACAACATTTTGGCATAGGTTGGCCAAAACTCATTTGGATCATACTCAGGATACGTACTTTCAGTTGGATACATGCTCATATAGGTGTAAATTAGCGCATAATCCTCTGCTGTTAAATGAAATCGCTCTGCAGCAGGAAAAGCTTCTGGTGTAATCAGCTTTTGCATCAATCTTTGCTGGTCGTTTAACGCAAATGCATTCTTGCCCGATAAATCAAAAGGTTTGTTAACCAAGTTATCACTGCTGTCTAAATATCCCTTTCCCATAACCAAATTACTCAAGGGCAAATCATAATCCTTTGGGTCGTATTGTGCGGGTTGGCTATAAACCAAGTGCTCCCCGTTGTAAAAGCGAATAGGATTGGTGTGTTTTGAGGTTTCCCCTGCATCGCCAATGGCTAAACGATTTAAAATGCGGCTGTTGTTCAACCGATGAAGTTTTAGCTTCTCATTGATCTCTGCACGGCCGATGAATTCATATAATCGATTAAAGGCATCGTTATCACTGGTAAGCAAAATCTTTTTAACGTATTGCGCAACGCTTGGAAGGCCATTTTTAGCACTTACATCTTGCGTTACTTTCGTTTGTGCCCGAAAAGCACTATCTGTAATCATCGTGCTATTAACCGTTATCCCGGTACTTTTTAAGCGATTTACTTTTTCCAATGCAATAATTACAGCGGCTAATTTTACCGTGCTAGCCGGGTAGAAATAATGGGTTGGATTGAGGTTGTAGCTAAAAGTTTTAAAGCTTGGATGATTTTTTCTGTCGCGATTTACCTGCGTATACAAAATCTGAATTTGATTTTTATCGGGATGGTTTAATACGGATTGAAACCATTCCGGTTTCGATTCCATCAACTTTTGAAGAAAAATGGTATCAGTTTTTTGTGCCATAAGAGATAAACTTAGCATAGAAAAGGCAATAGCAAAAAGTATTTTCATTTTGTGGGATTATAGCCTAAATATATAAAGAGAATTTGCGTTTTAAAAACAGCAATTTGACAATGAAAAACGACGGAAGATTTAGAATTTGCGTTTCTATCAATAATTAATACATTTGCACTGCTTTTGGTTTCTGGGCCTAGCCTCAGAATTAAAAGGGAATGCAGTGAGATTCTGCAACTGTCCCGCAGCTGTAAGCTCCAAAAACGTTATTCAATCTATTGCCACTTTCTAAATATGTAGATGGGAAGGCCGAATACCGGGAGTAAGTCAGAAGACCTGCCTTAAGCATATTATTTCATAGCTTTCGGGGATTGAAGCTAGGAGAAGAGGTACAACATCGATTACGTATTTTCATTTCCTTTCCATTCTGTTGGCTGTGGGCAAAACTCACAATCAAATGAACAAAAAAAGAATTTTAATTGCTGCAGGCCTAGGGTTTGCTCAATTAACAATGAGCCAAGTAACAAAGGCGCAAACAGTAGATAGTTTGCAACTTAAAGATGTGGTTATCAGCGCCACAAAAAATGACCAAAAGCAATCACAAACAGGTAAAGTAGTTAGTATTATTGGTAGAGATGTGCTTGACCGGAGTCATGGTAAATCATTACCAGACCTTTTAAGCGAGCAAGCAGGAGTAATTGTAACCGGTGCAGGAAGTAATCCTGGTATGAATAAAAGTTTATTCATGCGTGGTGCAGGTAGCGCATATGCAGTGGTTTTAATTGATGGTATTGTACAAAATGATCCTTCTGGTAACGGAGGAGCATTCGATTTACGTTTGTTTTCAATTGACCAAATCGACCATATCGAAGTTATTCGTGGTGGTCAATCAACTATTTACGGTTCAGATGCTATTGCCGGTGTTGTAAACATCATTACCAAGAAAGCAGGAGCAAATGGATTAACTGTTTTTGGCGTTGCAAGTTCAGGTAGTTACGAATCGTATAAAGGAACAATTGGATTAAACGGTAAAGTAGAAGATTTTACCTACAACATCAACTACACACACAACAAAACAGATGGTATTTCAGAAGCATCAAACCCAGTTGGTAACACAACTGCATTTGATGAAGATGGCTTCAAAACTGACGGAGTAAATGCAAATTTCGGATTGCAATTGGATAAACATTTTTCAGTAAGTCCTTTTGTACGTTATTTTTATGGTAATTATAAAATTGATGAAGGTGCCTTTTCGGATGGTTTAGCAGCGAATCAAGCGCAGCTTAAAAACTTCTCTACTGGATTAAACGCGAAGTATGAATTTTCTACTGGAAAAATTAATCTGAACTATAGCTATCAAAGAAATTCCAATGAAACGGAAAGCAGTTTCGGAGGCTTCCCGTATAGCAGCCAAGGAATGGGTTCAATTAATCAGATAGATTTATTTTACGATCAAAAACTAGCTAGTAAATTAGATTTATTAGTGGGTATTGATAACCGTGATATGAAGCTTTCTTCAGGTGTAAATAAACCTCAAACCAATATTTTTGCAGCTTACGGATCGTTGTTTTTACACGATTTAAGTGTATTTAACTTAGAAATTGGTGGCCGATACAACAATCACGAACAATATGGAGAGAATTATACGTATAACATCACACCAAGTATTAACATCATCAAGCAAATTAAACTTTTCGGAACCGTATCAACCGGATTTAAAGTGCCTACATTAACGATGCTTTTCGGTCAGTATGGAGCTAACTTAAATTTAAAACCTGAAAAATCTCAAAATTATGAAGCGGGTGTAAACTTCAGCTTTGCGGATGATAAGTTCTCGTTAAGAGCTTCCGGCTTTAGTCGCGATTTAACAGATGCTATTATTTACGACTTCGGATTAGGTTATATTAATCAAGCGAAACAGAAAGTTAAAGGTTTTGAAATTGAGCCAAAAGTGAAACTTAACATTTTCGATTTTACAGGTTACTATGCATATGTAGAAGGAAATGAATACAATAATGTGTCCAACACAGTTGAGGATTTCCTGTTTCGTAGACCACAAAATACTTTCGGTTTAACGGCAGGCGCACAGGCAACTAAAAATTTATATGCTTCTGTTAACTTCCGTTACTTCGGTAACCGAAAAGATGGTGATTTTAATACTTACACCGTAGAATCACTTCCTCATTATCAGCTACTAAACGCGTATGCTGAATATGCATTTGCAAAGAAACAATTCAAAGTATTTTTTGATGCAAAAAATATTTTAAACGAAAAATACAATGAAATAATTGGTTATAATAGCCTTGGATTTAATTTTAATGCTGGTGTAAGTTTTAATATTCATTAAAAACTTTACCTTTGTATATTATTTATTTAGCTACAGTAACGTGTAAATTATTGTACTTTTATTAAAATCTAGAAAGATGTCTAAAGTAAGGATCAACCCTCGTAATATTGTTTTATTATCCATGATACTAGCAGTAACGATTTTACGATTAGTAGTAACATTTAATTCTGAAGCCTTAGAATTTGCTAATTTTTCTTCATTAGGTGCAGTAGCATTATTTGGAGGAGCTTATTTCAAAGATTATCGTAAAGCATTACTTTTTCCGTTGATGAGTTTGTTTATAAGTGACTTGGTTTTGTATACTACTATTTATAAGCAATATGCAGATATTTTATTGGTACAAGAAACCTGGACTTATTTGGCAATTGCATTAATGGTTGTAGTGGGCAGAGTACTGATGAAGAAAGTGAATGTATTTTCATTTTTAGCATCATCTTTTGTGATTGTGTTGATTCACTGGATTGTATCAGACATCGGCTCATGGTATCATAATCCGTTATACACACAAGATTTAGCTGGATATTGGAGGTGTTTAGTGAATGCCATTCCTTTCGAAATTCGATTCTTGGATGGTACTTTATTATACGGAACCTTGCTATTTGGAGCATTCGAAATTTTAAAATCAAAGTACCCAGAGCTAAAACTGCAACTTCAAGAAGCGTAGTTTTAGTTTAAAAAACATATTGAGCCCCTTTTGACAACGTCAGAAGGGGTTTTTTCGTAAATTCGTCTTTTGATGAAAATCTTAAACTTATAATACTAAATATATGAAAGCTGTTTCCTTTTTACCTGCCGCAACCAAGATGTTATACGACATGGGCTTGCATGAATACTTGCATGGAGTAACCTTCGAGTGCCCTAAAGAAGCAACAGATTTGCCAAAAATTGTTCGTTGCGTTTTGGAAGGGAAAAATTATACCAGTCAGGAAATCGATACTTTGTTTTCAGCATTCAAAAAGGAAGGGAAAGAATTATATTGGGTAGATCAGGAAGTGCTAGAAAGTGTTGCGCCAGATATTGTTTTTACACAAGATTTATGCGAAGTGTGCAACATCGATACGGTTTGCACCGAAACAGCCGTAATGAAACTGAGCAAAGCACCCATTTTGGTTCCGCTCTCTCCAAACAATTTACAAGATGTCCAAAATTGTGCTATTGACATAGCTAAAGCGTTAGGTATGGAAGAAGTCGCTCACCGCTATTTATCAAAATTAAATGAAAGGACAGATGCGGTTTTAGATGTTTTAAGAGCCAATAAGGCGCCATTAAAGCGTATCATGTTAATGGAATGGATAGAACCCATTTATAACTGCGGACATTGGATTCCGTATCAAATAGCAGCTGCCGGAGGTGTTGATATGTTGTCTAATCCAGCAGGCGATTCCATTGTCACCCCTTGGGATAAAATACTAAAATACAATCCAGAAGTATTGGTAATTGCTCCTTGTGGTTTTGATATCTCCAGGACGAGAGAAGAAATGCATCTGCTTAAAGAGAAAGAAGGTTGGTGCGATTTACAGGCAGTGCAAAATAATCAGGTATATCTAGCAGACTTTGATATGTTTACTCAACCAAGTATTGGTACCCTGGTACAAGGTATTGAAGCCTTAGCATGTATGTTACACCCTGAATTATTTACCCCATCTGCAGAAATTCAAGCAAAATTTATGAAGTACGAAACCATTGCCGCCGAAGTAATTCTCCCTTAAACCAAAATGAAACTAGTTGTATTAACCGGTGCAGGTATAAGTGCCGAAAGTGGATTGAAAACCTTTCGCGATTCCGATGGATTGTGGGAAGGATACAATGTATATGATGTAGCGACTCCCGAAGCATGGTTGCGTAATCCCGAGCTGGTTCAAGCGTTTTATAATGAACGTAGAAAACAAGTTTTAGCTGCTGAGCCTAATAATGCCCATCATATCTTAAAGGAATTGGAGAACCATTTTGAGGTCGAAATAATTACACAGAACATCGACGATTTACATGAAAGAGCTGGTTCCCGCAACATTACGCACCTACACGGGATTATTACCAAATCGCAATCGAGTATGAATGCTAGAAAAACATATCCAATTAAAGGAGCTGAATTGAAAATGGGCGAATTATGTCCGTATGGTTCGCAGTTACGACCCCACGTGGTATGGTTTGGCGAAGCGGTGCCAATGATTGAGACGGCAGCTGAAATATGTGCTACTGCTGATGTTTTTGTATTAATAGGAACATCCTTGGCTGTTTATCCCGCTGCCGGATTAATGGATTTTGTACCAAAGCAGGCAAAAAAGTACATCATTGATCCACATACACCGGATGTTAAACGTTATCAAAATATTGTTCCAATCGTGCAGAATGCCATAAATGGTATGGCGCAGCTTAAAGAGATTTTACTACATGATAAATAAAAAGAAATGTATTTTTAATTGGAGCGGTGGCAAGGATAGTACGTTGGCGCTTCATTATGCCCTTCAAGATCCAGAACTTGAAATTAAGTATTTAGTGACATCGGTCAATGAACAATACAATCGTGTTTCGATGCACGGCGTACGCGAAAGTCTGCTGATTAAGCAGGCAGAAAGTATCGGCATTCCCCTTTACCAAATTCGTTTGCCTGCAATGCCCGACATGGAAACTTACGACAAGGAAATGCATAAACATTTGACTAAGTTTAAAGAAGAGGGGATAACACATTCCATTTTTGGGGATATATTTTTGGAAGATTTGCGTACATATCGTGAAAATAAATTAAAGGAAGTGGGTTTAGAAGCTATTTTTCCGATATGGAAAAAGGACACCACAACATTGATTGACGAATTTATTTCAATCGGATATAAAACGATTATTGTTTGTGTGCAGCAAAATCTGGATACTTTTTGCGGAAAAGTAATAACGAAAGAATTAATTTCTGCACTTCCAGAAAATATAGATCCTTGTGGCGAAAATGGTGAATTTCATACCTTCGCATTTGAAGGGCCTATTTTCAAGGAAAGCATTGATTTTGAATTAGGTGAGAAGGTTTTTAGAACCTATTCTGCTCCTGAAAGTACCGAAAACGAACCCAATAATACCGTGTGTAAGCCGGGGGAAATAGGATTTTTTTATATGGATTTAGTTAATTAATATTCAATAATTAAAACTTTTTGGCACTATTTTTTCTTTACTAGATGAGTACAAAAAAAATATTCCCATGAAAAAGATCATCCTAATATTCGCCATTAGTTCTGTTTTGTTTGCTTGTAACAACAAAGCAAAACAAGAAGCAGAGCTTAAACAAAAAGAAGCTGAAAAAGCGCTTGTTGTTAAAAAAGTAAAAGACAGTTTGCGCTTAGATAGTTTTCAACGCGCAGAATTGGCTAAACAAGAAAAAATTAAGCAAGAGCAAAGTAACCGTCAATCAGCTAGAAGGTATACCACGTATGCCCAATCACAAAGCTCTTACGGCGGAACTCAGCCAACTGCTAAAAAACAAGGTTGGAGCGATGCTGCTAAAGGGGCCGTAATTGGTGGAGCAGCAGGTGCCGTGGGTGGTGCACTCATCGATAAGAAAAAAGGAAGAGGAGCCGTAATTGGCGGTGTGGTAGGTGCAGGTACTGGATACTTAATCGGTAGAGGAGAAGATAAAAAATCCGGTAGGGTAACACCAAAAAATTAAACGTATTGGAAAGGCTTGCAGCAATTGCAAGCCTTTTTTTTTGCCCCCATTTAAATGAACTTATTATTTTCTTAACCATTTTTTTCTTATTTTTAAGTATGGAAAATGAACATAATCCCGAAAAGGTAATTCTTAAACCTTCGGTAATTCACGATGATTTACCAGAAAGCAAAAAAGTAGTGCACACGCCAAAAAAAAAGGAACCTTCTGAAGAAGATTTGCTTCCTGAAAATCCTGATCGCAACTATCATCATACAGAAGTAATGTCTTTTTCTTCGAAGCATACGCCGCTAACAAAGGCAGATGATGATATTTGGAATGGCGAAGATGCCTAATTAAAAATAGTTTAAAACAACCTCTATTTTGATGCAGAAATAGTAAATTTACTTATGGCCAAAAAAAGTAAGTTAGTTGAAAATGCTACAAAAAAGATTTTCGTTTTAGATACCTCTGTTATATTATACGATCACGATGCAGTAAATAATTTTCAAGAGCATGACGTGGCTATTCCTGTGCAAGTTTTAGAGGAACTTGACAAATTCAAAAGTGGAAACGATACCCGCAACTTCGAAGCAAGAAGCTTTATACGACTCATTGATCAAACTTCTCAACAGCAGCTTATTAGCGATTGGATTTCACTTAAATCATCCAATAACGGAAAATTTAAAGTCGTTTTAAAAGAACAACCTTTACTTGTAAATGCGGAAGAGGTATTTGGTGTCGGAAAAAACGATCACAAGATATTAAATGCGGCCTTGTGTTTGAAGGAGGAAAATCCAGATAAAAAAGTGGTGCTCGTTTCAAAAGATATCTGTTTGCGCCTAAAAGCAAAGGCTTTAGATTTATATGCCGAAGATTATGAAACAGGCAAAATAAAAAATGTAGATGAACTGTATGCTGGTAAAACAGAAATAAACCAATTTTCGGAAGAACTCATTGAGGAAATAAAGAAGAAAAAATCGCTCGAATCCAATAGAATTGACCTGCCTGCAAATGGAAATCATTTCTTCGTCCTTAAAAATAAACGGAAATCGGTGAATGTTTTTTATCGACATTTAGATAAAATGGTATCTACTGTTTCTATGGATGCGGTGTTCAACATAAAACCGCGTAACATCGAACAGGCATTCGCCATGCACGCCTTACTCGATCCAAATATAAAATTAGTAAGTATTCAAGGTAATGCCGGTACAGGTAAAACGCTTTTGGCTTTAGCAACGGCGCTAGAACAACGCAAAAATTTCAGACAGATTTACATTACCCGCCCCATTGTATCATTGAGTAATAAAGATATCGGTTTTTTGCCTGGCGACGCAAAATCGAAAACAGATCCATTTATGGCGCCAATTTGGGATAATTTGCGTTTTATACGCGAACAATTTATCGGGGATGATAAAATGATAGAAAAAATTGATGAATTGATTGCTACAGAAAAAATTGCTATTGCTCCTTTAGCCTTCATCAGAGGACGAACATTAACCAAGATTTTTTTCATCATTGATGAAGCACAAAATCTAACACCTCATGAAGTAAAAACCATCATATCCAGAGCTGGTGAGCACACCAAAGTGATTTTTACAGGTGATATTTATCAAATCGATACACCGTATTTAGATTCAGAAAGTAATGGTCTTTCGTATTTAATTGAAAATGCAAAAAATCATCCGCTGTATGCGCACATTACACTGCATAAAGGTGAGCGAAGTGAGCTTGCTAATTTGGCAAATGAACTATTGTGATGGTAAATAAGGTTTAGCCACTTTCATAAAATCGGCTACTTGTTTATTCTCCCAAAGCTTGTCAGCACCAATTTCAGTAGCAAAAATACTAGCGACGATGGGAGCCATTTTAATAGCACACGCAGCATCCAGAAACAATATGCGTAATCGGCGGCTTAGAATATCTTCAATCGTTTCAGCCATTTCATATCGGATGGCCCAAATAACATGTGCTTTTAAATAGAGTTGTTCGGGCAAAATTTTCTCCCCCAAAGCTGGCGTTTCCATAATTAGTGCATCTATTTTAGCTTCATCGCTACCATAGTACAAGAAGGGGTTGGCATTTTTTCGGGTAGAATAACCGTGAATCTTTAAAGTAGGGGTTGTGCAGGGACCCGCAGTTAATCCAGCTAAATGGATGGCTAAATCAACGGTATCTTCAGCCATGAGGCGATATGTGGTCCATTTTCCTCCCGTTATCGTAATTAATCGATTTGCAGAAACAAGTAGTTTATGATCGCGACTAATCTCTTTCGTACTTGCACTTTTATTGTTGGTTGCAGCCAAAGGTCTTAATCCTGAGAAAACACTTAATATATCTGCATGACTTGGTTGTTCAATCAAGTATTCTGAAGTGTTTTTTAAAATAAAGTCTACCTCTGTTTGTAAGGCAACTGGTTCTAAACTATGTTCATTTAGTGGTGTGTCAGTGGTACCTACCAATACATGATCGTGCCAAGGCACTGCAAACAACACACGTCCATCAGAGGTTTTCGGAATCATGATGGCGGAGCTGCTTTTTAAAAAATGCTTCGCTAAAACGATATGTACTCCTTGACTTGGCCGTACCAATGGTTTTTCATTCGGATTATTCAATTTCAAAACATCATCTACAAACACGCCAGTAGCATTCACAACTAGTTTGCCGAAAAATTTCGCCTTCTCTCCAGTAAGCGCATCTTCCGTTTCAATACCGATAATCCTATCCTTATCTTTTAAAAAACCGATTACTTTGGTGTAATTATAAACCTGGGCACCATTTTCAACAGCCGTTTGTGCGAGGTTAATGGCTAAACGAGCATCATCAAATTTTCCATCAAAATATCGAATTGCTCCCTTTAAACTTTTTGTCTTTACATTCGGTAGTAAAGTTATCAGCTCATCTCTTCCTAAATAACTAGATTTTCCAAAGGAATATATTCCTGAGAGCCAATCGTAAATAGTTAAACCGATAAAATACTTGATCACGGAAAACCAAGAATAACACGGAATGATAAAAGCTTCCTTTTCAACTAAATGAGGTGCATTTTGAAAAAGTAGGCCACGTTCTTTAAGCGCATGTTTAACTAATTTAATATCGCCCTGCGCCAAATACCTTACACCACCGTGCACTAATTTTGTACTTCGACTGGAAGTGCCCTTTGCAAAATCGGATTGTTCTACTAATAAAACCTTTAAATTCCTACTAGCAGCATCCACAGCAATGCCCAAACCTGTAGCTCCGCCACCAATAATGATGATATCATACTCGGTTTCAGTTGATGAATGAGTAAAGGAGCGTTTAATCATGGGGTATTATCGCAATAAAATGAAACAATATGTAATAATAAAGAAAGCGTTTAGCATTTCGAAGTAGCAAAGGCAAAAAAATGAAAAAATAAAAATTCATTTAGATAATTGTTTTATTTGCTATTTTGCAGTCAATTAGGAATTGATTTATGATGAATTTAGCTGAGCGACACCAGTTTATTTTAAGCCGTTTAAACCGAGATCAATACATTAATGTGGTTGATTTGTGCAAGGAATTGAAAGTGTCATCTGTAACCATTAGAAAGGATTTAAAACTCCTTGAAGATAAGAGTTTATTGTTCCGTACGCACGGAGGTGCAACCGTTAATAATCCGTATACAATTGACAGACCCGTAAATGAGAAAGAGAAAATTCAATCGACCGAAAAAAATAGAATTGGAATAGCAGCTGCATCGTTATTAAATGATAATGATTCAATTGTAATTTCATCGGGTACAACGGTTTTGTATTTCGCTAAAAACATTGTCCCAACCAATCACCTAACCGTTGTAACATCGGCTTTGAATGTAGCATTAGAACTTGCCCGTGAACCTGGTTTAGAGGTAATACAGTTAGGCGGTTCGCTTAGAAAAAGTTCTTCTTCTGTAATGGGGCGATATGCAGAGCAAATTTTAGAAGATTTTTATTTTAATAAATTGTTTTTAGGGGTAGATGGCATTGATTTAGACTTTGGTTTAACCACTACAAACGCTATGGAAGCCCATTTGAATAGAAAAATGATTAGTGTTTCCCAAAAAACCATCGTTTTAGCCGATTCATCTAAATTTGGAAAAAGAGGTTTCGGAAAAATATGTGGTTTTGATGAAATTGATCATATTATTACCGATAAAGGAATTTCTGAACAAATTGTAAAACATTTAGAGAGTTTAGGTGTTACAGTTACTATAGTCTAGAATTTATTATCTAGTTTAATCAAACAATAACTGTAATCAAATATGGAAAAGAAAAGAATACACATTTTAGAAGATGATCAAGAGATTAGAAATGTGATTGAAATTTTATTGAAAGAAGAAGGGTACGAATTACAATTATCTTCATCTTTTGCAGATTTAAAAAGAAATATTCAAGATGCGATGCCTGATTTATTTATTTTGGATGTGATGTTACCCGATGGAAATGGTGCAGAAATTTGCGAAGATTTAAAAACAGATATTTTTACCAAGCACATTCCAATTATTGTGATGTCGGCACAAAACAACAGTGAACAAAAAGCTATTGCTGCATTTGCTGATGATTACATTAGCAAACCTTTTGATATTTACGATGTTTTAGAACGAATCGATAAAATTTTTAAAAAAAAGAAAGAACTTAATATAGCTTAAAAATAATTCAAGCGTTCACAAGTTGAACGCTTTTTTTTATTGATACGAGGGATTCTCAACGCGCTATCTTTTCATGAAGAACACTTCGTTATTGGATATTTATATATATTTGGAATATTAGAAATCAAATTCCTTATATCATGATGAAAACTGCAAGCAGCTTTGCTTTTTTTATGCTTTTTTTTGTTTTTTTTAGCGCTGCACAAAAAAACAAATCTACAGCCAAACCAAATGTAATTTTAATTTATATCGATGATTTGGGTTATGGCGATTTAAGTTGCTACGGTGCAACGAAAATTGCAACACCCAATACCGATAAATTAGCCAAAAACGGACTTAAATTTACGAACGGTCATTGTACCTCGGCTACCTGTACACCGTCGCGTTATGCACTTATGTCAGGCGAATATCCTTGGCGCGATAAAGGACATAATATTCTTCCAGGCGATGCGGCATTAATTGTATCAACTACCAAACTTACTCTACCTAAAGTATTTAAAAAGGCTGGATATGAAACAGGTATAGTGGGTAAATGGCATTTAGGACTCAGTGATCAAGTTACCAAAGATTGGAATGCCGATATTAAACCCGGGCCAAATGAAGTAGGGTTTGATTATTCGTTCATATTTCCTGCAACAGCCGACCGCGTTCCTACAGTTTTTATGGAAAATCACCGCGTGATTGGTTTGGATCCGAAAGATTCAATTTTTGTTGATTACAAAAAGAAAATCGGTACAGAGCCCACCGGAAAAGAGAATCCAGAATTGCTTAAACTCAATGCATCAGTTGGGCATAACCAAACCATCGTGAATGGAATTGGTCGTATTGGCTTTATGCAAGGAGGTAAAAAAACGAGATGGACCGATGAAGAGTTAGCTCCAACATTCTTATCAAAAGCACAGAACTTTATTGAAAATAACCAGAAGAAACCATTTTTCCTGTATTTCGCTTTAAACGACATTCATGTTCCACGCATGCCTGCCAGTATGTTTAAAGGCAAAAGTGCATTAGGGTATAGAGGAGATGCTATTTTAGAAATGGATTGGATGGTCGGTGAAATCACAAAGCAATTGGATCGATTAGGCTTGACCAAAAACACGATGATTATCTTTAGTAGTGATAATGGTCCTGTTTTAGACGATGGTTATGCCGACGATGCGGAGGTATTAAATGGCACGCATAAACCAGCAGGTCCATATCGCGGATGGAAAACCGATATCTATGAAGGTGGTACACGCATTCCATTCATTATTTCTTGGCCGGCAAAAATTAAAGCTGGAACATCGAACGCATTAGTAAATCAAATGGACTTCGTGGCATCTTTTTCTGCGTTTTTCAATCAATCAACCCCGGCAGGAGAAGCAAAGGATAGCCAAAATCTATGGCCGGTTTTTGTAGGTAGCAGTCAAGCGGGGAGAACAACCATGGTAGAGGAAGGGTACAGCAATTTAGCCATCGTACACAATGATTGGAAATACATTGAACCTTATAGGAAAGTGCCAGCTCAGCTTTATAATTTGAAAGATGATGTAGGTGAAAAAAACAATGTAATTGATAAATTCCCTGAAATAAAAAACGAACTTGAAAGCTTACTAAATAAAGAAAAGTCTAAATAAAATCATGAACAAGAAATCGACATTTCTAATCTTATGCAAGATTCTTTTAATAGGTACTTTTGTAGCTCATGCACAAAAAATAGAGAAAAAACCAAATATCGTATTTATCCTATCAGACGATGCTGGATATGCTGATTTTAGTTTTATGTCCAATAGGCTCATTGCAACGCCAAACATTGATTACATAGCTAATAATGGTGTAAAATACAACAATGCTTATGTTACAGCAGCTGTTTGCTGCCCGTCAAGAGCGGGGATATTAACAGGCGTAAATCAAGCAAAATTTGGTCATGTTTACAATTATATTCAAGGCGTAAAATACAATATCCCAAAAGAAGAATTTGGGATTCCGCTTACGCAAAAATTGGTTGGCGATTATTTACATCCATTGGGATATAAAACAGGGATAATAGGTAAATGGCATGAAGGATTTGCGGATAAATTTCAACCTCAAAATAGAGGATTCGATTATTTTTGGGGCTTTCTGTGGGGATCAAGCAATTATTTCCCTAGCAAAGCAATGCAGGTTCTTGAAAATGGAAAAATGGTTCCTTCATCAGAAATAACCTATATGACCGATGCGATTGGTGATAAAACATTACAATTCATCGAACAAAATAAGAATCAACCTTTCTTTGCGTATGTATCGTTTAATGCACCACACACGCCAATGCAAGCAAAACCCGAAGTATTAGCCAAATTTAAAGGTAAATTCACATCAGAAGGTAGAGCACTTAACGCAGCAATGACGTATTCATTAGATGAAAATGTGGGACGGATTATTGCAAAATTGAAAGAATTAAATTTACTAGATAATACATTAATTGTGTTCTCTAATGATAACGGAGGCCAAACCGTGCAAAGCTTCGCGGACAACTATCCGTTACGTGGTAAGAAAGGAGATATTTGGGAAGGCGGAATTCGTGTGCCTATGTCTATGATGTGGAATAATCACATAGAAAAAGGAATTACAATCAATGAAGTGGTAACGACTTTAGATTTAATCCCTACCTTTTTAACCGCTGCAGGAAACACATCCTTACCAGCAAATTTAGACGGCAGTACTTTATTACCTGTAAGCAAAACCCGATATTCAAAATTAAAGGATCGGTTGAACTTCTGGTACTTGGGAAATGAAAAAGGCGCCGTTAGACAAGGAGATTGGAAATTGGTGTTTCAAGAGGACCAAGAACCACTTTTGTTTAACCTTAAAAAAGATGTGGAAGAAAAAGACAATTTAGCAAAGGAACAAAAGGATGTATACAAAGCCCTAACAAAAGCATACATTGCATGGAAAGCTAAGTTGCCACCTCCTTTATGGTATAGCATAAATAAACAAGATTTAGATTAGGGATCATCACTATAAATTTATTTTAAACCCCATGGTTGTACGATTTTTAATTGGTTCCATGGGTTTTTTGTTGATTTTTGTAGAATAGTATATCATTCAAAAGAAATTGTTTATTATTTTGAGTGATTTTGTATGATTAAGTTTGCTTTTTTTCTATTTTTGTTATGTTGTTTAATGCTTGAAAACTATTGTAAACCTTTAAAAATGAGTTAAAATAGTGTTTTTAGAGCTTTTGATACGTATTTTTATTTGTAAATATGATATTTGTATATAAATAATTAAAGAGATATTCAATTAATACTAACAAGAAAGTTTACTTAATTGTATATTTGATAAACGACTATAAATAAATTGCTGACCACACTATTCTTAAATTGAAAAAAACACTTACAGTACTATTTTTTTTGTGTACGGTTTACACAGGAAATTTGTTTGCACAAGAATCGATTCTTGGCGAGGTTAAATACGATGATTTAGATAAATACGTTGCTTTGGCGTTGAAAAACTATCCAAGAAGAGAGATGTACGAGCAGCGTTCACAGGTTTTCAAAGAAGAGATATCACAAGTTCGAGCCAGTTACTTTGATATTTTCAATTTTGATTATTATTATCGACCGCAAAATAAAGTAACCGTTGATCCGACCAATCCTTACGTAATTAATGGTTTTCAATTTGGCATTAATTTTAACTTAGGTGATTATTTAGAAAAACCTTACCGCGCGCGTAGAGCCAGGGCAGAGTACAAAGCAGCGCTTGCAGAATCAAAAGAATATGAGATTCTATTAAGATTGGAAGTAAAAAAATACTATCTTGAATATATTCAAGCGCTTAATCTATTGAAGATAAATAACCAAATGGCTACCGATAATAAAAGTGTTACCGAAACATTACGTTCGCGTTTTGAAAAAGGACAAGTAACACTTGATACCTATAATCAAGCTAGATTAATACAATATTCTTCTTATCAAAATAGAATTCAAGCAGAAATTGTTTATCTTAAGGCAAAAGAAACCTTAGAAGAATTTATTGGTTCGAAACTTGTTGACGTCAAATAGAATAGCTGAAAAACTATGGATATTCAAAATTTACTAAAATTACTGAATAAATATAAATGGGTACTTGTTATAGTACCCATTGTTGCTGTAACGGTTACATATTTTTCTATCAAAAATTTACCGAGCCAGTATACCTCCAGTGTACAAATTTCAACAGGTCTTTTAGATCCATCGAAGAAAGTTCTTACCAATGAGAACATCGATTTTTTTACTGTTTCGCAGCAGTTTAACAACATCATGCAGAAGTTTAAAATGAAGAAGATTATCAATATTCTTTCATACAACTTAATTCTACATGATTTAGAAAATCCTAAAGGGCGTTTTAGACCTTATTCATTAAAAATTGATTCTTTAACACCAGAAGAAAAATCTGAATTAATTTCTTTATTTAAAGAGAAATTAGCCACGCGCTCAATTTTAACAGTGCAAGATAATAAAGCCAAATATCCTTTATTTGATATAGTTGAAGGAATGGGCTATGGAGAAGGAACACTAAAGAAACAAATAGAGGTAAATCATGCTGAAAATAGTGATTTTATTGATTTAAGTTTCACTTCCGAAAACCCAAACTTATCTGTGTATTTAGTGAATACATTGGCTGCCGATTTTATCTCTATTTACAGCAGTGAAGTAAGCAGTAATCAAAATAGCTCGCTTGTTTTATTAGATTCTTTGTTAAAAAAGAAAGAATTCGAAATGAATACAAAAAACGCGGCTTTGGCTTCTTTTAAGCAAAATAAAGGAGTTTTAAATTTAAATGAGCAATCTGCAACAGTTTATGCGCAGATCACGGATTATGAGACCAAAAGAGCAAATTTTTTACAACAAATTCAATCCAATCAAGGGGCATTGTCGGTTGTACTCTCTAAATTGGAAGGCTCTGATCCTTATTTAAAAGGAAGTTTGAATGTAGATAACCGACAATTGGTACAGTTAAAAAGAGAGCTACAACAGGCAAACGAACAGTTTGTAGATGGAGGCTTTAAATTAGCAGATCAACGAAAGGTAGATTCTTTAACACGTTTGGTGAATTTAAAAACAATTCAAAATAGCGATGATAATGTGATTGATCCAACGAGTTCAAGACAATCGTTAGTAGGCCAGAAATTAAACCTAGAAGTAGGATTGAAGCAAGCGCAAAGCAGTATTAAGGCAATTGATAAAGAATTGACGATACTACGCGATAAATACAACAGCATGGTTCCGTATGATGCGAATATTCAGAATTATCAACGTGATGCGGATTTAGCAACGAAGGAATACATGACTGCGCTAGATCAATACAATCAAAATAGAGCGGGCAATAAAACCATGGGGCTTAAACTAACAATAGAAGAGCCTGGATTCCCGGGTAATCCGCTTCCATCAAAACGTTTATTGTATTTAGCTTCAGCTGGGTTAGGAAGTTTTATTTTAACGTTAGGAATTCTTTTATTAATTGTTTTATTAGATACACGTATAAAGGATTTGTCTCAGTTACAAAGAATAACAAAAGAGCCTGGCTTAGCCTCTTTAAATAAACTAAGCGAAGAAAATCCAACCATTGTTTCCATTTGGAATAAGGCAAAGACAAACAAAGAATACGAAGAATTTAAAGAAGAATTACGTTCACTAAGGTTTGAAGTAAGCCGACAAATGAATGCTTTAAATGCCAAGATATTGGGTGTAACCAGCATTAATCCTAAGGTTGGTAAAACATTTATAGCCAGCAGCTTAGCTTATTCATTAGCTTTAACAGCCAAGAAAGTACTTTTAATAACTGATGAAGGCCAAATGGAAAATGTAAAAGGTTTGGAATTAAGTTCGGGAACAAATTTTAATAATTTCATCGTTAAAAGAGAGATCAATCGACAAGGAATTGTAACCGTCATGCGAAAAGATGCCGATCGTGAATCGCTACTTGAATCGCAAACTTTCCAGAATTTAAAAGCTGGTTTTGAGGTACTTAAGGATGAATTTGATTATATTGTTATTGATATAGATGATTTAGGGAACTTTAATATTTCTAAAGAATGGCTTATTCTTACAGAAGCAAATATCGCCGTTTTTGAATACAGCGATCGCTTAAAAGAGTCTCAAAAAATGCATTTGAATTATTTAAAAACTGTCCCAGGATTTTTGGGTTGGGTGTTAAATAAAACCGTAAAGGAAGAATAGTAGGACCAATTCAATGGCTAAAATCCTTTTATATATTACGCTTGTTTATTGCTTTGTATATTGGCTGATAGCAAGGGAATTGAATATAAATTTTCCAATAGGAATTCTAATAGAAGTTCTGTTGGGATTAACTTTTTTCATCGCAATAATTACGGTTCCTAAACAAAATTGGGCCAATTTAAAAACAGATGTCTTTTATCTCTTTCTATTTTGGTTTATCCTCAGTTTACTCGAAGTTGTCAATCCGGCAGGAGCAAATGTAATTGGTTGGCTCAAGGAAATTAGAGCCGCTGCTGAATATCCACTTCTGATATTGATGTTGACTTTTTTATTGTTCAACACAAAAAAAGATTTGGATAACTTCTTATTCATTGTTGTTTTATTATCTACAATAGCTGCACTGGATGGTATAAAACAATTGCATATCGGACTTTCAAGAGGAGATAGTATTTTTTTAGCTTCAGGAGGTGCCAATACACACGTACTTTGGGGGCGTTTACGGGTATTTTCTTTTTATACTGAAGCCGCTCAATTTGGCGCTTCAATGGCACATATTTGCTTAGTTGCCCTTATTTTATCCTTCGGAAAAGTAAGTAAAAAAATAAAGTATATTCTGTGGGGCTGTTCAGCTTTAATGTTTTACGGTATGTTAATTTCCGGTACGCGTGGAGCTTTATTTGCGTTAGTGCCCGGAGCATTCTTTGCTATTTTATTGAGTAAGAAACTCAAAGTTTTACTCGTGGGTGGAATTATTGGCTTGCTGTTTTTAGGGTTCTTGAAATTTACTTTTATCGGAAACAGCAATTATGAAATTTATCGCTTGCGCTCTGCATTAAACGTAAATGATCCCTCTTTAAAAGTACGTATGAACTCGCAACGTATCTTAAAGGAATACATGAGCAATCTTCCTTTTGGGGGTGGCTTGGGCGTAACGGGCGCCAATGGTATGCAATACAATCAGGATAAATTTTTATCGAAAGTACAGCCAGATAGTTATTGGGTAAAAGTTTGGGTAATGTACGGAATTGTTGGTTTCGTGATTTGGATTTCCATGATGACCTATATCTTAGGGAAATGTTGTGGCATTACGTGGCGTATACGCGATCCCGACTTAAAGAATAAAGCCATTGCGCTAACTTCGGGATATGCGGGTATTTTATTTTGTAGCTATGGTAACGAAGTTATCAATACCATGCCATCCACCATCATTGTATATGCCTCAATTGCATTGGTATACATGATTCCTAAATTAGATGAAGAACTTGCAGAAAATGCCAAATTAAAAACTTAAATTATGCCTTGGGAAATATTCGTTTTACCGGCAGCTATTTTTTTTGTGGTCGGATTTATTAATGCAAATAACGCTTTTAAAAGAAAAAAAAGTTGAATTTATAGCGTATGTCTATTGTTTCAAAAATTAAATCTAATCCTAAACTTAAGCACTTTGTGCTATATTTACTTATCCCGAAGAACGATAATAAACCTCGTTTATGGGTCAAATGGTTTTTAAATCCATTTAAACATAACAGAGGGAAGGGAGCTAAAATACGCAACCGAGTTCGACTGGATGTTTTTCCGTTCAATGGGTTTAACCTAGGTTCTAAATCAATCATCGAAGATTTCTGCACCATTAACAACGGAGTAGGAAATGTGGAAATTGGCGCGGAAACGATTGTTGGAATGGGGAATGTGGTTATAGGGCCTGTTCAGATTGGAAACCATGTAATGCTTGCACAGAATATTGTAATTTCGGGTTTAAATCATGGATACGAAGCAATTAATACGCCGCCTTCTAAACAACCTGTTAAGTGTAAACAAATTATAATAGAAGATAACGTGTGGGTAGGTGCAAACAGTGTGATTACCGCTGGTGTTACCTTAGGAAAACATTGTGTAATTGGTGCGGGTAGCGTTGTAACGAAGTCGATTCCAAGCTATAGTGTTGCCGTAGGAAACCCCGCAAAGGTTATTAAAATATACAATGAAACCAATCAGGCTTGGGAGAAAATTTAATTAAGTATGAACGAAATCATTCATTTTCCAACGATATCCTTGCTTGTAACGCATTACAACCGTAGCAAATCTTTAGAACGGTTATTGGCTGAATTACAAAAAGCAAAATGCCAGTTTGGGGATGTGGTTGTCTCAGATGATGGAAGTAAAAGAGAACACCTTGATTATTTAAAAGAACTGCAGCGAGATTATTCGTTTCGAATAATTGAAACACCTGTAAATCGGGGCTTAGGAAATAACATTAATAAAGGGCAAGCAGCTGTCAAAACACCTTATACGTTGTATATTCAGGAAGATTTTATCCCACTAGATAATTTTAACAAACACATTCAAGATGGACTGAATTTATTAGAAGAATATTCAGATTTTGACATGGTTCGTTTCTATGCCTATAATAAATATCCCTACTTGAAAGGGATCAAAAATGGTTTCTCTGAAATGCTTTTTAAATGGTGGTATCCGGGATTAGACAAATTTGCATTTTATAGTGATCACCCTCATTTGAGAAGAGCAAATTTTGTAGAACGATTTGGTCCTTATCTAGAAGGAACATCGGGTGATAAAACCGAATTCGCCATGATGATGTCGGTATTGAAGCAAGGAGGAAAGTCCTTCTTTTTTGATGAACATAAATCTGTTTTAGAACAAGTAAATTCAAGTTCTGAGCCAAGTACCATGACGCGTAATAAATGGCGGAACAGTACTAATTTTTTCGTCAAACATATTCGAACCTTATATCGGTATTGGAATTGCTATACTAGTTTGTATTTACGAAATTTAACTCAAAAATGAGTAACACGCTAATCGGTCGGGATATCATTATTGTAGGTCAGCAGCCTTGGGATACTGAAATAGGCAGTAACTGCAAAAATATTGCCGTCGAGTTTAGTAAAAACAACCGTGTATTGTATGTGAATTCTCCGCTTGATCGCGCAACGCTATACCGCGATAGAGATAAAAATGATCCCCCCATTCAAAAGCGTATTCAAATTATTGAAAACAAGGAGCCAGGCTTAATTGAAATTCAGCCTAACCTTTGGAACTTATATCCCAATTGCCTAGTTGAATCGATTAATTGGGTTCCTAATACCTTTATTTTTTCAATAGTTAATTGGTTTAATAATAGAAAATTATCAAAATCAATTAAAGAGGCTATTAAGATGTTATCTTTTAAAGATATCATCTTATTTAACGACAGCGAAATGCTCAAAGCCTATTATTTAGATAACTTTTTAAAGCCTAGCATAAGTATTTATTATTCGAGAGATTACATGCTGGCCGTAGATTATTGGAAAAAACACGGGGAAAATTTAGAGCCGAAACTAATCGCAAAAAGCGATATATGCGTTGCAAACTCAATGTATTTAGCCGAATATTGTCAACAATACAATCCAAATTCATATTATGTTGGTCAAGGATGTGATTTTGATATCTTGAAACTAAATACACCTTTTCCAAACGATTTAGAAAATATAAAAAGGCCAATTATTGGTTATGTAGGTGCTTTGCAAAGCATTCGTCTTGATATTGAAATTATCGAACACCTGGCTCAAGCGAATCCAGATTGGAGTATCGTATTGGTTGGTCCAGAGGATGATGTATTTAAATCAAGTGGTCTACACCGCTATCAAAACATTATTTTTACGGGGCCAAAGCCAGTGTATGATTTATCGATTTTCATTAATGCTTTCGATGTGTGCATTAATCCTCAGTTGGTCAATCAAGTAACGATTGGGAATTACCCACGAAAAATTGACGAATATTTAGCGCTAGGCAAACCAGTGGTAGCCACAAAGACGAAAGCAATGGAAGCTTTTTCGGCATTTGTTTATCTCTCAGAGAATAAAGATGAATATGCGCAGTACATAAAAACAGCATTGGAAGAGGATAGTGTTGTTTTACAGGAAAAAAGAAGGGAATTCGCGTTAACCCACACGTGGGAAAATAGCGTAAACGAGATTTATAAGGCTATTCATAAATTGGGGAAATAGAATGAACGGATTCATCTTACTACTTTTTTTTGCTCTTCAGTTTTTTATTGGATTTAATCTCTTTTTCCCATTTTTTTTAATGCTTTTTGCTTCCCTTAAAAGCAAGAAAACATTCGATTTATTGGAAGACGAAAGCTACGATTATGCAATTATTGTCACTGCCTATCAACAAACAATGCTCTTGCCAGCAGTGGTCGATTCAATTTTGAAATTAAAGCATCAAAACTATCTCGTATACATTGTTGCCGATCAATGTGATATTACTAATTTAAATTTCTCCGACCCACGCATCAATGTTTTGCGTCCAGAAGAGGAGTTAGGGAGCAATATTAAATCGCATTTTTATGCCATTAATCGTTTTAAAAGAGATCATGCTTATATCACGATTATCGATAGCGATAATCTATTGGATACTAATTATTTAAGCATACTTAATTTATGTTTTAATAAAGGGTATTTTGCGGTTCAAGGTATGCGCTCGGCCAAAAACCTCAATACCGTTTATGCCTGTTTAGATGAGGCAGGTGATATCTTTTATCGTTATACGGATCGTAAATTATTGTTCGACTCGGGATCCTCAGCATCGCTTGCTGGTTCAGGAATGGCGTTTACAACAGCCTTGTATAAAACTTGTTTGGAGGATTTAACTATTGAGGGAGCCGGATTTGACAAAGTGTTACACATGGAAATTTTAAAGCGAAAGCTAACCATTGCTTTTGCCGAAAAGGCAATTGTGTATGATGAGAAAATTTCAAAATCAGACCAATTGGTAAAACAACGTGCGCGCTGGATAAATACCTGGTTTAAGTATGCCAGTGAAGGATTTCTGCTTGTATTTACCGGATTAAAGAATGGAAATAAGAACCAAATTTTAGCTGGAATTTTATTTGCTCGTCCACCTCTATTTATAATTGCTGGGTTTACTTTACTTTTCTTAGTGCTCGATTTGTTTTTTGCATCGCAGTTACTGTGGTTTTGGTTTTTTACATTTGTGGCCTTTTTGCTTGTTTTTTTCTCTGCATTGAGACATTTCAACGCACCAAAAAGTATTTACAAAGCATTAATTCAGGCTCCAAAATTTATCTTTTTACAAGTTCTTGCACTTTTTAAAGCGCGTAAAGCGAATGAATTATCGAAAGTAACTACGCAATATCATAACAGTAAAATCGATGAGCTATAATACTTTATCATGATAAGAACATCTCGAATTAAAATATTGCATGCCATTCGGCAGGGAAAAGTGGGGGGAGGTGAGACCCACGTACTCGATTTGGTTAATACGCTTGATAAAGAAAAATTTGAGTCGGTTATCTTATCTTTTACAGAAGGTCCAATGGTGGATAAACTTCGAGCGCAAGGGTTTACAACATACGTCATATTCACCGAAAAACCTTTCGATTTCTCGGTGTGGAAGCAGGTAAAAGCATTAGTGGCAGATGAACGAATTGATTTAATTCATGCTCACGGGACACGCGCAAGTTCAAACACATTTTATGCCGCCAAGCAATTGCATATTCCACTCATATATACGGTACATGGTTGGTCTTTTCATCCCGACCAAAACAAAATAGTTAAAACGATACGGACTTTGAGTGAACGTTTGTTGGTTAGCCTTGCGGATAAAACGATTTGCGTATCCCAAAGTAATCTTGACGAAGGCAAGAGAAAATTTCCGATGAAACAGGCAGAGGTAATTGCTAACGGTATTAATCAAGAGAGGTTCAATCCGGCTTTGAAATACCCTGATGTAAGGGAAGAACTTGGTATTAATCAAGAAGTGATTTTGGTTGGATATATCGCACGCATTACGCATCAGAAATCACCGCTCTTATTTTTAAAGGCAATTCATGCGCTACCCGACAAAAGCAATGTTCATTTTTTAATTGTTGGCGATGGTGATTTGAAAGGGCAAATGCTCGCCTTAAGCGATGAATTACATCTACAGAAGTACATTACTTTTCTTGATTTTAGGAGTGATATCCCGGCCATCTTAAATGCTATTGATATTTTTTGTTTGCCTTCTTTGTGGGAAGGATTGCCCATTGCACTTCTGGAAGCCATGTCAATGAAAAAAGCAATTATCGCCTCGCAAATTGATGGTATTACTGATTTAATATCGAGCGGAAAAAATGGTCTTTTGGTACCACCCAATAAGGTTGATGCGTTGCGCGATGCTTTAAAAAGATTAATCGCAGACAAAGAACTAAGAAATAGATTAGCTGAAAACTCTGAACATACTGTAAAAGAACAGTTTAACTTGTCTTTGATGACAAAAAAAATTGAGAAAATCTATCAAGAATTTCTTTCCAATAAGCCATAGTATTCGTTCACTTATTTCTTTACATGATTGAAATTGAAGTACTTGAAAAATCGATCAAAGGTAGATTTATAGATGCCTCCATCGGCAATAATACGTCTGTCGCCTGTCCAAACAATAGAATTGATGTCTGTTACCCAATGTAACTTCCCATAACCAGCTTCTCGAAGTTTAATGGCCAACCAGCCATCTTCATTAGTCCCAGGAGGATGATTAAACCCATCTACATTCAGGCATTGAATTCGTCTGCAACCTGAATTAAATCCATACACGTTCAGTGCCTCTTCTTTAAACTTCTTTAATACAAGACGATTAAAATCAGAGATGTATTCATAGAAAAAATATAAAAGTCTGGGTGTTTTTTCTGTAGGAATAAAAGAAAATCGACCATAGGTAATCGCTACATCGCTATGCTGGATGAGCGGTTGTATCATGGCATCAATCCAACCGGCAGGGTAAATGGTATCAGCATCAGCATTTAAAATGTAGGTACCTTTGGCTGTAGCTAAACCTGCATTTCTAGCGTTCGTTATCCCTTGTTTCGTTTCGTTTACACAAATAACACCTGCACGAGTTATAAATTCTTCTGTTTTATCGGTTGAATTATTATTGACAACAATTACCTCCACTGAAAGCGAAGTCTGGGCATCCGATAGGCTGTATAATGTTTTAAGAATATTTGCTTCTTCATTATAGGCAGGGATTACAATGGAAACATCGGGATTTCCCTTATTTAACTTTCTAAATTTTTCCATTAAATCAGGTAGCTTTTCTTGAAGCGATGCTGAATCTTGGTTGTATTTCGAAATGTTTTTATGAATTAAAATAGGTCTCATTTATAAACGCTGGTCTATAAATATAAATGAAAATCTACGTTTAAAAGAATTCAATTTTAATTTCGATATTAATTATTTCATTTAGGAATAAAAGACTCAATTATTTCAAAATAAAAACAAAAAATCAGGCATTTTGAAATTAAAAACACTAATTTGTTTTCCAATAATATAAAACTCATTTAAATGAGTTTTATGCTGTTTTTTTATTTTTTGTGTCTTTAATCTTTTATGAAAAAAGCTATTGCTTTAGTAAAAAATATCCATTTCCAATCGCTCATGGGGAACGGCGTAATGGCTGGTTTCGGGATGTTTACAACAGCCGTATTGTATCGGTCTTTATCGCTTTCCGACATTGGTATTTACACCTTTTTTTTAACCATTTTAGGACTAATAGATACACTCCGTTCTGGCTTTTTAACTACTGCCTTTATTAAGTTTTATTCAGGAACAGAGCAAGAACGCGGTAAGGAGGTAGCTGGTTCGGCCTGGGCATTGGCATTAGCCATTACGGCGGTTTCAGTTTTGTTGAATATACCGAGTTTCTTTCTAGCCAAATACATCAACAACGCAGGTTTTGGTTTGTTTTTGAAGTACTTCTCCATTATATCCATTTCAACGCTGCCATTTTTTATGGCTAATTTAGCCGTTCAAGGCGATAAAAGATTTGATCGTTTATTATGGATTCGCCTTATTAATCAAATTCTATTTACAGGAACCTTGCTGGTGCTAATTTTCACAAGCAAATCAACCTTGAACAATGTTGTTTTAGCCTATGTGGGATCAAATTTAATCACCAGTTTAAGTTGCTTCGTTTTAGGTTGGACTAAACTAGATACGTTGTTCAAAGCTAAAAAAGCTACTTTTTGGGATTTGTTCCACTTCGGTAAGTTCAGTATGGCAACAGGCGTGAGTTCTAATTTATTTAAAGTTACCGATGTATTCTTTTTACAACATTTTTTAGGAGATGCTGCTGTGGCAATATATAATTTAGCGAGTAGATTACTACAGTTAGTCGAGATGCCACTTTTAAGTTTTGCCGCTTCAGGTATGCCGAGCCTTTCCACGTATTACAATAACAATCAAAAGCCGGAGATGATGTTGGTGATGAAAAAAATGGTAGGCGCATTATCTATTCTATTTTGTGGCCTTGCGATGTTCTGTATACTTTTTGCAGAACCCATTATTATGATTTTGGGAGGGGAGAATGCCGTACATTCGGCTGCGCCGAATTTGTTACGCATTTTAATGTCGATAGCTATTTTGTATCCGGCAGATCGTTTCTTTGCCTTAACAGTAGATGTAATTAATTTGCCCAAAATTAATTTTTATAAGATATTGATTATGTTAGCGTTAAATTTGATAGGCGATTTTATGGGGATTATTATCTTTAAGTCTATTTATGGGATAGCGGTTGCTAACATTCTACCGCTTATAGCCGCTATAGCGATAACGTACGTGCCTTTAAATCGGTATTCAAAATTTAGTTTTATGGATGTTTATCGCGTTGGATATCGTGAGCTAGTAGCTTTAATAAAGAAATTTTATAAAAACTTTTTTAATCCTTCCGCTGAATAATAACAAGCAATTTATATTTTTAGTATCTTGTAGCTTTTATTCTCTTCCTTATGGCCGAAAAACAAAATATCTCCATCGTAGTTGCTAGTGACAATCATTATGCTGTATTAATTGCTGCTCTATTAAAGTCTATAGAACAAAATCATAAAACAGAAGAGCACATCGATTTTTATATTATTGATGATGGAATTCACGAGAAAACGAAAGAGAAATTAAATGTAGTAGCCGACCCTGCTCGAATTACCATCAAATGGTGTCCTAGTAAAACGGTTATTCCAAAGCATATCGTTATTCCTACAGATAATTCAGCATATCCGCATACCGTTTATTTGCGCATTTTCGCACCTTACTTAGTAGATTCCAATGCTGAGAAACTCATTTATTTAGATGTAGATACCTTGGTTCAAGCGGATATTTCTGAACTTTGGAATACGGATATATCCGAGTATTTGGCAGCAGCTGTACAAGATGTGGGTAAAACCGTTGATTGCAAATGGGGAGGCATTCCAAATTACGCTCAATTAGGTCTTTCAAAAGATACTTGGTATTTCAATTCGGGGGTTTTAATGATGAATCTAGTGAAATGGAGAGCAGAAAATATTTCGGAAAATGTAATTGAATCACTTTACAAATACAAAGAGTTTGTCATTCTACCGGATCAATATGGATTGAATGTTACATTGGCTAACCGATGGCTACCTTTAGATCCAAAATGGAACTGGTTTGCTTTTGCAGAAAACGAAAATCCTGCAATTATTCATTTTCTAGACATCAAGCCTATTTTTACAACATACAATTCCCAAGAAAGCTTTAAAAAGGAATTCTTTAAATATCTGGATCAAACACCATGGAAAAATTTTAAGCTCATTAGTGGAAATCGCCGTTACATTCGCAAAATCTACAATAAGCTTAAAAATATTTTCAATCTCTAAGTTAAAAAAGCTCTTGTTTGCTCTGGGTTCTACGTGAAATCATGTTCAGTAAGAGAATACCAATTACAAAGAAACCAAGGCAAATGAGTGCGATAGTGAATAATCCCATCATCATGGTACTGGCCCAACCTAATATGGCATCCTGCGTAAAAAATTTCTTGTATAAAACTATTCCAGTAACCGCTGCAAAAAGAATCATGATAAACAAGAATATTTTTAAGAAAACCATGAGCAAATCTTCGGCATATTCCACAAAAGATTTAAAGGCATGATGAACCAAACTCGTTAGGTTCATTTTTGATTTCCCATCAATTCGCTTTAAACGATTATAGGTGATAGAAGTAGAACTCACTTTTTGTTTTGACAGATGCGCCGCAAAATGAATAAACGACGTTTGACAACAATTTTCCAACACTCTTTTTGAAATCATACAGAAATTGCCAAAATTCAAAACCTTTCCGGTAATGATTTTAAAAATAAATCGATATGTGTAATATGAAATTTGAAAACTGAGTTTTTCTTTTCTGCTTCCCCTCGCAACATTCACAATGTCGACATCATTAAATTGCACCAAATCAGCAATTGCCGCAGGATCATCCTCTCCATCCGAATCCATGATGATGAACTTGTTAGCGTTTACTCTTTGGCCATACAAAAGCCCCTGATATATTGCCGTTTGATGCCCCACATTAAATTTTAATGCTAAAACGGTTAATGTTACATTGCTTGCATCAAAGCTAAATTGCGATAGTAAAACTCGGGTATTATCAGAGGAACAATCGTCAATTACGACCACTTCAAACGCTTGAGGTAAGTTTTTAACTACTTCTTCAATACTCTTTAAAAATGCAATAACGGTAACGTTTTCGTTAAAGCAGGGGGTTAAGATTACAACCTTTTCCATTGTATTTAAAGCGTTTTATATTTATAAATAATGTAGCCATCAATCTCTTTGATTTTTTCAAATTTTGCTGTCCGAATGGCTTTTAGATTTTGCAAAATAGTTAAAAATGGTGTTTCTGGATTTGATTCAATTAAATATTCCACTTGACCATTGTTTAGCATATTTTCTAAGTTTTCATAGCCAATAACCTTAGAAGGACCAGTTGAAACCTCCAAAACATCCATATTGGGAACTAAACAATACTTATAAAGCATGTTGTTTAATCCTTGTCGGGATGGAATTACTGCATTGGTAGTTAAATTAGCAAATACATATTTTCCACTTTTTTCCAATCCATCGTTTCTTAGGAATTCTGCAACTTTTATAGTTGCTTCTCGTTGAGCAATGTATTCAGGTTTCGTATTTAATTTATTGATAACCCAAAAGTGATAACCTGCGTATAAAAAATTTAAGGTGAACAAAAAGAACAAAAACAAATTCATCATAAACACCATAGGTCCATATACACGATTTGTATTATACAGAATCAGCAACAGTGCTATGTTGATGTAAAGCATGTAATAATTTACTCCTGAACCCATTTTTAAACCAGTACCAGTCGCAAAAATGACCATACCTAATAGACATAGGGCCAAGAACTTTTCAGGCATCGTTCCATTCACATAAAATCGATTATTTACTAAAAAGAAAAGTGATACCAAAATAATGGGTAAATAGGAAACAATAAAAATTGGTCGCGTTAAAATAAAAGAAGTAAACCAATGTAAATCAATGCCATTGCTAATACCTCCGACGGTATTTGCTAAAAACGAAGGATAATTAGAAATAAATAAGAAAAGAAAGGCACCGTAACAGATTATACTAAATACAATGAGGTAAATAAAAGATCTCCAATCGCGGTTAAGAAAACAAAAACCACCAAGTATAATAATGAGTTGAACTCCACTTTGCTTCGCAAAAACAGCTGCTGCACTTAAAAATACCACTATAAAAAGCAAGGATAGGGATTTTTTTTCATCCTTTTTACCTTTCAAATACATAAAGAAATAGTAGATACTCAACAACATCAAAAAGTCGCAAAGCGAATCTGGTCTTGCGGCATAATTTAAAAGAGAGTTCAATGTGAAAGATAATAAAAACAAAAAGTATGCTTTATTAAGCTCAATTTTAAAATAAATTCTGGCAATCCTGAAAAGAATATAAGCTGTAAGGATATTGAAAATAATATTCCATGAACGCGCTATGGTGTATAAAAGGTGATAATTGTCGCTAGCAGAACTACTAATTACTTTTGCAGTAATAGCACATAAATAATAAAACAAAGGAGTGTATTGCGTTATAGAAAAAGGAGCCGTAGCAGGATCATTATATAATTTTCCACTATTTAAATACGTTTGAATGCTATAAATAACATTTTGCTCAATACCACCAATATCAAAAGTAGAGGTCCCTAATATCCAAATGCGAAAAAGCAAGAAGATTACAAAAAGAGAAAAAAATAAAACAAATGGTGCTTTACCAGGAACTGAAAGTATTTTCATGTAGAAGGTTTAGGATTATTCAAATATAGAAAAAGCTTTTCTTTTATTGTATTAAAGGTAAGTTATCCATAGAGCTTTTACTATTAAAATTTAAAAATTTTATTGATAAATATTAACACAAATCCCCCATATTTATAGAAAAATCCCATGAAGATTGCGCATATTATAATGGCTCATAAAAATCCTGAGCAAATTAAAAGATTAATTGAGTCCTTAAATCATCCGAATTTTTATTTTTTCATTCATCTCGACAAGAAGGTTTCGATACAAGACTTCGAGTTTATAGGTACTTTGCCGCGTGTACACTTCATTAAAAAGAGAATTTCCTGTAACTGGGCAGGTTATTCATTTGTGGAGGCTATGTTAAGTGCTACAAAAGAGGTTTTAGAAAGCGGGCAACCATTTAGTCACATTAATATGTTAAGTGGCCAAGATTACCCAATCAAAAATGTGAATGAGATTGATGATTTTTTTAAGCAGAACACTGAAAAATCATTTTTAACCTATCAAAGTGCAACAGAGGAAAGTTGGTGGGAACATGCTAAAAACCGAGTAGAAGATTATCATTTTATAGATTTTTCTTACAAAGGGCGTTACTTCGTTCAGTGGCTGGCCAATGCTATTTTACCGAAACGTACCTTTCCTTTAAACGTTAAGCTATACGGAAAAAATGATTCATCTTGGTGGGCCATCACGTCAGATTGCGCAAAATATCTCGTTCAATTTGTGGAAAAGAACACCAAATTACAACGATTCATGCGTTATACCTGGGGTTCCGATGAGTTTCTAATCCCTACTGTGCTATTGAGTTCTATTTTTGCGAACACTATTGTAAATAATAATTTGCGTCAAACCGATTGGTCGGCGGGAGGTGCTAACCCCAAGATTTTTTTAAAGGAAGATTTTAAATCTTTGGCTACTTCTGATAAACTTTTCGCACGAAAATTTGACCAGGAGGTTGATTCCGAAATTCTAGATCAAATTGATGCGCAACTATTGGGGATTTAATGCCTTCGATTTACTTGGATAATATTTCTCTCTCAATCGCAAGATTGGATATTCAATACCTTTGCTAATTACGATACCGCCTATCACCGCCAGGGTTAAGTAACCTGCGTAATACAAAAAGCTTCCTTTGGATAAAAATTTATCGCAAAGATTTAAAAAATGGATGTGAAAAAGATAAATAGAATAGGAGTACATGCCAATGTAGGCCAATGGCTTTATTGTTTTTAAGAATGTCTCATTTTTATAATCAACGAGGAGAACGAGCAAGTAACCAAAACATATTGGGTTAAAAGCAAGATTGGTAATTGCCATTATCCGATGTTCCTCTCTTTTGAATATGAAATTTGTACTCAATAAAAGTAAACAAACCACAATATTTACGTATCTCCATGGGCTCTTACGAATCGAAACAAGTATTTCCAATTTGTGAATGGATACATACGCAATTAAACTACCAAAGAAAAGTGAATCGAACCGATAATGACTTTGCGTAAAATCTCTTTCAAAATTATAATCCGTATAATGGAAATAATTGAAAGTTCTGAATCCTAAGCCAATCAAAAAAAGCACTAGGTAAATAAAGAACACGCCACGCAGATTTACTTTTTTGAGCCTAATTAAAAACAGGAAAAGGAGAGAAAGTAAGATATAAAAATGCTCTTCTAAACTAATTGACCACAAATGCGTATTGTTTGAACTGAGATAATTAGCTGTAAATATTGATTCATGAAGAAGTCCCGAAGTACTTTGTGGATAGTGCGTTAAAACAGCACTAAATATAAATTGATACGCGATAAAAAGATAATAAACCGGATAGATTTTAAAACCGCGTCGTATTAAAAATCTTTTAGCATCAAAACTTCCCGTCTTTTGCTCTTCGGTAATAATTAAACTGGTTACCAAATAACCACTTAAAACAAAAAATAAATCGACACCAATCCACCCACCGATATTTAAAAATGCAATAGATCTTCCAAAAACAGAATTAGACAGTAGAGGTAAATGATGCAAAAGGACAAGAAATATAGCCAAGAATCTTAAAAAATCGAGTTGTAAATTTCTTTTCATAAAAGGGATAGGTATATGTTTAACAACCTTCAACGCCTAAAAATACTAGATTAATGTTTAAAAATGCACAATATTCTAATAGATTATTTACTTTTATTAAAACATGGCAAGCATCTCAATAATTACCGTCAATTTTAATCAGCATCAAGTAAATCTAGATTTTTTAGCTTCAATAAAACGCGTTCAAACAAAACATTTTATAGAAGTTATTTTCGTAGACAATGGAAGTAAAGTGGAGTACGAAGAGACCTATAGAGCGTGCTATCCAACTATCAATTATATTCGCTCAGAAAAGAATTTAGGCTTTGCTGGTGGTAATAATATTGGCATAAAGGCCGCAAAAGGTGAATATTTATTGTTCCTTAACAATGATACAGAAATAACTGAAAATCTTTTTGATACCTTAGTAGAAGAGATGGAAAACAACCCTGCAATTGGTATCATATCGCCATTAATTTGTTATTTCGATCAACCCGATATCATTCAATATGCCGGCTTTACGCCAATGAATTATTTAACAGCTCGTAACGAAGGTATTGGAAGTTTTGAAAAAAACATTGGTCAATTTAATACTGACAGCAGAGAAACCGCATATTGCCACGGAGCAGCCATGATGTGTAGGAAAAGTGATCTTCAAACTGTGGGGCTAATGCCCGAACAATACTTCTTGTACTATGAAGAATTGGATTGGTGCGAAAAGTTTAAAAGAGCAGGAAAAAAAGTATGGTTTAGCGGTAAAACGCTTGTCTATCACAAAGAATCGATTAGTGTAGGAAAAGAAAGCAGTATAAAAACCTATTTCTTTGCCAGAAACCGATTACTTTTTATCCGTAGAAACACAAGTTTAATAAACACTTGCTTATTTACGCTGTATTTTATCCTTGTAGTTTGTACCAGAGATAGTCTAAAATATAGTAGAAAAGGCCGAAAAGACCTTATTAAATGGATTTATAAAGGCCTTTTTTGGAATTTTACACATAGCACAACCAGTAAAAATTTAGGATATAACGTATAGTTTTTATGATCATTACATTTTGGATTTCGCTTATTTTAATCGTTTATACCTTCGTGGGCTATGGTGTAATTTTATACATTTTAGTCAAAATAAAGCGTTTGTTTACGAAGAAAAAACTATTATCATCCAATTTCGAACTGCCTACCGTAAGTCTCTTAATCGCCGCATGGAATGAAGAAGATACGATTGTCGATAAAATTAAAAACAGCTTAAAGCTCAATTACCCAAAAGAGAAATTTCAAATTATTTTCATTACGGATGGCTCAACAGATAATAGCCCATCTTTAATTAAAGCTTACGACGAAATTCTATTGCTGCATAATGATCAGAGAGAAGGTAAAATGGCAGCCATTAAGCGAGCCATTCCATATGTAAAAAACCAAATTTTAGTTTTTACCGATGCCAATACTTTTCTAAATCCAGATGCAATACTAGAGCTTGTCAAGCATTATCAAAACGAGAAAGTTGGTGCAGTGGCTGGAGAGAAACGAATTTTAGTAGACGAATTAGCCGACGCAAGTTCAGCAGGCGAAGGCTTTTATTGGAAATACGAATCCTTTCTAAAAAAATGGGATTACGAATTATATTCAAATGTTGGAGCAGCAGGTGAACTTTTTAGCATTCGCACAAAATTATATGAACCCATTGAAAGTGATACCATTATCGACGACCACATGATTGCCATGCGCATTGCAGAAAAAGGGTACATCATCGCCTATGAGCCCAATGCATATGCTATGGAAAGCTCATCCGCCAATGTCAAAGAAGAATTAAAACGTAAAATCAGAATCGCCGCAGGTGGTATACAGTCTATTTCAAGACTTAAAAAAGCAGCTAATCCCTTTCATAATGCTATTTTCACCTTTCAGTATCTCTCACATAGGGTTTTACGCTGGACGATTACACCATTTTTGTTAATTCTCGCATTCATCTTAAATGCCATCATCGCGTATCAATACGATTGTATGTTGTATAAAATACTATTCGCCGCGCAGGTACTATTTTATCTATTTAGTTTATTCGGACTATTTTTCGCATCACGGAACATTAAAATAAAAGTGTTTTTTATACCCTATTATTTTTGCGTGATGAATTATGCCGTTTTAGCAGGTATTATGCGATATTATCGTAAAAATCAAAGTGCGGCCTGGGAAAAATCTAAAAGAAAGCAGAGCAGTATTTGAAAGTGAAAGCCTCTGCTAGTGGCGCTAAACAGTCCCGCTGTACACTGTAGCCCAATAAAATTGGGGCTGCCGTTTCCATCGGGCTTAAAGATGTTTGGCTTGTGCTAAATGCAAAATTTATAAAAGTAAAAAGGGACCTACATCCATAAGTCCCCTTTAATAAACCAAACAAACTATTTATGAAGTAATGGTATAACGTTTGGCTGAATTAATTGTTTTTAAAAAAATAAAATAAATCATTTTATTAAGTCACTTTTTTATTACGATGAACAGCATAGTTTAATTTTATTCGGCTTACCAACCTGGGGCAAATGTTAAACCAAATACACCTGCCTTAATATCCTTACGTTGAAAAGGGAAAGCATAATAGGGCTCCAAAATAAAATAACCAAACATGTTCACACGCAACGAAATACCCGCACTCATAATTGGAACACGTTCGTTAGTTGTTCTTAATATAACTGTTGAACCATCAGGACGCGTAACGGGAGTAACCGTATAATTTGGGTCACCACTAAATTTTAATTTATCACCGTTGCGCCATGCAATTCCAGCATCAAAGAAAAGATTCAAATCTGTAAATAAAAATTTCGATGGAACGGCTGTTAATTTTTTTGGCCCAGTAAAAGGCAAGCGAATTTCAAAATTGAAAACTGAAACTTTACTGCCACTTAGTTGGTCAATATCAAATGAATTTTCTATGTCAGAAGTGGTATTCTTATAAATTGAATTTGCTTCATATCCTCTAATGAGGTACGAATAACCAATATAATTCGGATACAATTGATCAGCGCCACTACCTACACGTAAGTTATTGTACCATCTTGTAGCAATCGTAATAGGCTTTGCACGCCAGTATTTACGCAAATCAGCAGTAATTGCTGCGAATTGATATGTGCCAAAATATTTCTCAACGCCTATGCGGTATCTAAAACCATCTAAAGGGGCTGCAATTCCAAAAACAGAATTATCACCAATGAAAGCAGCGTTTAACTGGTAAAGTGTAAAGGAATTAAAAGGAATTCCCAATTCTTCTGAAGCCGTTTGATTGTCAATTTTAGAATGATCCGAACCGATGTAATAGCCATAATCCTGACTATAATAGGTGCTGTATCGATCAATACGGTAGCTATAACGCGAGAAAGCGGTCCCCATTTCAAAACGATGACTCTTGTTAAATGGGAGAGAGGCAAACATTTGTACTTGATCTTCAAAAGTTCGTATAATATCCTGACGTTGTGTTACTGCTTTAATTGTTGGATTAGCAGGATCGCTAGTAGGTAAGGATTCTTCGGCATAGGTAGTATAACCATTTAAATACGGAATATGTGAAATTGCACCACCCCAATTGATTCTACTTTTTTGATTAATATATCCCACTAAACCACCAAAATCGTAAATCT
Source organism: Pedobacter paludisoli (assembly GCF_052344095.1). Classification (GTDB taxonomy): domain Bacteria; phylum Bacteroidota; class Bacteroidia; order Sphingobacteriales; family Sphingobacteriaceae; genus Pedobacter. The sequence continues at coordinate 1,124,941 of NZ_CP179926.1, forward strand.
GTCCATTAACCGACAAATTCGCAACAATTTTATTGGTACCCAAAATATCGCTAAAGACACCTAAAATACCACCACTCACACCCGTTCCGAATCTACTGGTAGATACACCAACACCGCTGTTTGCCAAATAGTCTAAGCCAAATTTTGCGCGATAAGGAACAGTTTTCAACGAATCGGCTACTATTTTCTCGAACCGGTGATAATTGTTCAAATTTGAATTGACAATGTTTACACCTAAATTTTCCATCGGTGGAAGAATAGCAGCATCAAAATTCTCTTCCGTAATGCCAACGCGTTTAGCTTTAAAACTTGACAGTTTTGCATTGTACAAAGTATAACGCTGATAACGGTAATAACTGTATACGATTTCATCCGTTTGTGAAACAGAAATAGCGGGAGAGTACTCTGTAATTCCACTAATCCCAGTAAAGTAATCGGTTAATTGATCAACTACGTTATCTTGAAGACTATATTTATACAAATTTCTAAAACCATCGCGGTTTGACAAGAAATAAATATTTTGGCTATCCGACGAGAACTGCGCATTTAAATTGTTCGCTCCAGGAAATACAGCTAAATTTCGAACAGTCTTAGTAGCAATATCATACACCGAGAGATTGATCGGATTAACAGCTGTAATATTTTTATTATCAATAGCCGCTCGGTCACTTGAAAAAACAATGCTCTTGCCATCAGGGGAGTAACTCGGAGCATAGTCTGAATAAATATCATTCGTTAATTGCGTTACTGCTTTTGTATTTAAATTGTATGAAAATATATCGCTTTGCCCTTCAACCATTCCAGAAAATGCAATGTCTTTTCCATTTGGCGACCATGTTAAATTCCCAAATTGCCCCACACTATCCATAGCTATTTTTGCCACTTGTGCCCCATTGGAAACATCAATAATCATCAGCTGATTTTTACCTTTACTAAATATACTAAAGGCAAATTGTTTGCTATCTGGCGACCAAGCTCCCGCCGATTCAATAAAGTTAAAGTCATCAATATGGCCATTTGATAATTGGCTGCTTAGTTTTCGTAGTACTTTACCTGTCTTTGCATCTGCTAAAAATAAGTCGATTCCAAATAAGTCTTTTTCAGACATAAAGGCTAAATATTTTCCATCCGGACTAATAGCAGGCGCTACGTTCATATTCCCGGCATTTTTATTATCGATAATTTTTGTACCAGTAATTCTAATTTGCGAACTATCCGCTTTTAACATCGGCTTATAATGTTCGTCAATTGCATTTTTCCATAATCCCGACAATGTTTTATCATCGTAGCCAAACATATACCGAATGGCGTTTTCATAACCGTATTTTGCCGTATTCTTAAACAAAGGAACAATGGTCGTGTCTCCGTATTGTGAACCAATATACGTCCAAAAAGCTTGTCCGTAACGATATGGAAAGTACCGATTAGATTGCGTTAAATCTTTTAAAGAAGGAATATCACGGTTCAACATGGCATCGCGCATCCACATAGAAGTAAAGGCATCTTTTTTACCAATGGATAAATATTCTGCCATTCCTTCCACCATCCATAAAGGCGTTTCACCTACGTTTTCAAGGCTTATGGAATCTTTTTCTAACAAGATATGGTATTGAAAAGCATGCACCAATTCGTGTCCTAAAACGTGGCGCGTTTGACTATTCAGCTCCATCACAGGCATTACCACACGGTTTTTTAACGCCTCGGTTACCCCGCCCGTACCAATTCCAACCTCGCCATCTAACACCGTTGTTTGTTGAAAGTCTGGATGATTATTGTAAAGAATAATTGGGTTCTTTTTAAAAAAAGTATCTCTGAAAACCTCTTGATGCATTTTGTACCATGTCTCAGCATCTTCCGAGAATCGTTTTACTAAGTTTGGATTTTTAATGTAGTAATAAAGTTCGAAATGGGGTGTTTGAAGAACTTTAAAATCCATTTTTTTGTAACGCACTTTGTTTTGTCCAAAATATTGTGCTTGAAGCGAGAATGAAAAGAAAAGAAGACTTAAAATAGGGACATAACGTTTTAAAAAAGTAGCGCTTATTTTCATAAATCTGGTTTTATAAAGTAGGAGTAAAATGCATTATAATGGAATAAAAATAACAATAGTTTAAATTTCTGAGAGAATTTTAACATTTTTTTGAATTATTCTCAGAAAAAAAGCACAAGAACGATTTAAGAACTTGTGCTTTATAAAATATGTTATCAATTAATTTTCTTCATTTTTTTTCTTTTCTTTTTCTTCCTTCCGTTGTTTTCTTCTCAATTCACGTTCTTCTTTTGGCGAAAGTGGTTCGGTTGCTGCTTGGATAGGAGGGGTCTCCACTTTCTTCTCTTCTTTCTTAATTTCAGGTTCAGCAGCTGGTACTTGCTCGTTCGTCGCAGGATCCTCAGGTATAACGTACTCTGTTGAATCAACTATTAAACTATCTGTTGTAGTGGTATCAACCGAAATTCGAGGACTTGGGCAATTTATTTTTCGTGTAATTGGAACAGTTGCTTTAGGAAAAGGGCCGTAGGTATATCCTGTTGAGGGATCTAAATACACCTTTTCCATAAACTTGGCGAAAATAGGTAGCGCGGTTCTTGAACCTTCTCCTTGTTCGCCGTTCTTAAAGTGTGCCGTGCGTTCATCGCAACCTACCCAAACCCCTGTAACTAAATCTTTTGTGATTCCCATGTACCAGGCATCAACATAATCAGACGATGTTCCGGTTTTCCCACCTATTTGATTATTCTTTTTGAATAAATTAGGCCATTCCCACAGGGCTTGAGAAGTACCGCCTGGTTCTTCCATTCCTCCACGGAACATGTATAACATTAACCAAGCAATTTCTTCAGAAAGGACACTTTTGGTTTTTGGCTTAAATTCTTCTAGAATGTTATCGTCTTGATCTGTAATTTTTTCTACGAGAATAGGGTCTGTTTTTACACCTTTATTTAAAAAGGTACTGTAAGCTTTAACCATTTCATAAACCGTAACATCATTAGAGCCTAAACTTACCGAGGGAACGGACTCCAAATGGCTATCAATTCCACATAAATGTGCATTTTTTACAACATTATCCCATCCAACTTTTTCTGTAACCTGTGCAGTTATGGTATTAACCGATTTAGCCATTGCCCAACGTAAACTCATTTCGCGGTAAGAAACACTATAATCGGCATTTTTAGGCTCCCAATATTTGGTTTGTCCATCTTCTTGATAAGGAATGCTTACCGGTTTATCCGTATAGGTATCACAAGGATTTGCTCCTTGCTCCAAAGCCGTTAAATAGGCGAAAGGTTTAAATGTTGATCCTGCTTGGCGTTTTGCTTGGTTAACATGATCGTATTTGAAGAATTTATGATCAATTCCACCAACCCAAACTTTTATTTTACCTGAAGCAGGTTCCATGGTCATCATACCAGTATTTAGTATTTTTCCATAGTAACGAATGGAATCCATTGTTGAGAAAAGTGTATCCCGATCACCTTTATAGGTGAAAATTTGCATCTTTTTCTTTTTGTTAAAATAAGCTACAACTGAATCGGGTTGATTTGGAAATTTCTTTTGTAGAAGCGCATAAATAGTTAAGTTTTTCATTGCTCTATCCGGATAATCAACCTTTTTCCCTTCTGAATCGTACCACGGATCTTCGTTTCCCCACACATTATAGAAGCGACGTTGAAGGGTTTTCATTTGATCTTGAACGGCTTCTTCAGCATACTGTTGAAGTTTGGAATCGATAGTGGTATAAATTTTTAAGCCATCTTCATACAAATCGTAATTGTTATCCGTGCACCATTTTTCTAAATATTTATCAACTGCTGAACGTAAATACGAATCGCCATTACTTTCATCTTCCACTTTTCCTTCTTTTAGCTTAATAGGTTGTGCAGATAAAGTTTTTAAACTATCGGCGCTTAAATATTTGTATTTATTCATCTGTCCTAAAACAGTATTTCTACGCTCTAATGCTTTTTCAGGGTTCTTCGTCGGATTGTACAGCGATGTTCCTTTTAACATACCAACTAATAGTGCTGATTCAGGAATGGATAATTCTTTGGATTCTTTATCAAAATAAATTCGACTAGCGGTTTTTATTCCATATGCATTGTTCCCGAACGAAACAGTATTCAAATACATGGTAATGATGTCGTTTTTAGAATAATTCGATTCCAATTTCACGGCTGTCATCCATTCTTTTAATTTCGAGATTAACGTTCTTACTACCGGTATTTTTGATAATACACCCGATGATTTATTATAGCGGGTACGATATAAATTTTTAGCTAATTGCTGCGTTATCGTGCTTGCTCCGCCGTCTTTACCTAAGCCTATTACAGCACGTAAAACTGCTTGCGCATCAATCCCCCAATGTTTATAAAAACGAACATCTTCTGTTGCAATTAAAGCATTTAATGCACTTGGCGCTATTTCGTTGTAATTTACTGGCGTGCGGTTTTCTTTAAAATAGCGACCAATCAATTTTCCATCAGAAGTGTATAATTCAGACCCTACTCTTAAGGTTGGCGCTTTTATGTCACGATAGTTTGGCGAATAGCCGAAAAGCCATAAAAAGTTAATTTGTAAGGCTGAAAAGAAAATTATTATAAAAAATATGAAAATGGATATATAACGTAAGTACTTGTTTTTTATTTCTTTAAACATATTTACCAAGAATGATGTAACCTTATTTAGTAAGGTGTTAAATATAAATAATCTCTAACTACAATTGAGTGTATTTATAATACTTATTTTTAATACTATATTTAAGTACTTGCTAAACACTAATTTTTACTATGAAAAACGAATTTAAACGATTAATTGTACGGGGAGAAAAAAAAATATTGCTAAAAGATTTTGAAACGGGTTATACTGGTGATTTGGAGAAGGAAAATGCTCAAGAGCTTTTAAAGAATGTGAAAGATGAGATGGATATATTACAAGAAACCCTGTATGCTGCTAATTCTCATTCGGTACTTATTCTCTTCCAAGCAATGGATGCAGCTGGAAAAGATGGAGCAATTGAGCACGTTATGAGTGGTATAAATCCACAAGGCTGCCAAGTCTATAGTTTTAAAACACCCACAACTGAAGAATACGAACATGATTTTTTATGGCGACATTATAAAGCTTTACCGGAACGCGGTAGGATAGGTATTCATAATCGTTCGCATTATGAAAATGTATTGGTGTGTAAAGTACATCCTGAGTATATCCTATCGGAAAAAATACCTGGAATAGATCGTGTTAAACGCATCAACAAAGCATTTTGGGAACAACGTTATAAAAGTATACGTAACTTTGAAGAGCATTTGGTAAACAATGGTACCGTTATCCTTAAATTCTTTTTGCACGTAAGTAAAGATGAGCAAAAAGCTCGTTTCTTAGATCGGATTAATGATTCTTCAAAAAACTGGAAATTTTCATCAGGTGATATTAAAGAAAGAGCTTTGTGGGATGACTATATGAAGGCATACGAAGAGGCTATAAATGAAACCAGTACAACCGATGCTCCATGGCATATTATCCCTGCTGATAAAAAATGGTTTACGCGTTTAGCTATTAGTGAGATCATTGTAGCTAAGCTTAAAGAACTAAAACTGGAATTTCCTGTTTTAAGCGCGGACGAACAAAGCAAATTACAAAAAACAAAAGAACTACTTTTAGCTGAAAAGAAGTAACATGTAAAATTATCGGCTAAATACCCGATAATTAAGAATATCGGCTAAATACCCGATAATTAAGAATATCGGCTAAATACCCGATAATTAAGAATATCGGCTAAACACCCGATAATTAGAAATATCGGCTAAATACCCGATAATTTCTTTGCATTTTAATAAAAATACCGATATTGTACTATGGTTTGCATCATCACAGGCGATATTATCGACTCTAGAAAGCTACAAGTAGCTTGGCTGGACAGTTTAAAAGCAGGTTTAAAGCAGGTTTCTGCCAATAGCCGTAAATGGGAAATCTACCGTGGAGATAGTTTTCAAGTAGAGGTAGCTCCACAAGAAGCACTAAAAACTGCAATATATTTGAAAGCTTGCATTAAAACACATAAACTGGCAGATGTACGGATGGGAATTGGGTTGGGAAATATTAAAACACAACGTGCAAAACTTACCGAAGCCAATGGCGACGCTTTTGTGTATTCAGGACATGCGTTTGAAAGTTTGAAAGAATTAAAGGTTAATTTAGCCATTAAAAGTGACTATACTGTATTTGATGAAGAAATGAATTTAATTTTCAAGCTTGCTCTTGTCACAATGGATAGTTGGGGCGTAGTTGCTGCAGAGATGGTAAAACTTGCTATTGAAAACGAAAATTTAGTACAAAGCGATTTAGCCGAGTTTTCAGGCCGCAAACAATCTTCGGTTAGTGAAGCATTAAAACGAGCACGTTTTAATGAGTTAATGGAAATGGATGCTTTGTATCGCAAAAAAATAAATCAGATAATCACTACTTAATGGATATTGTTTTAATTAAGCTAATCATCGCCCACCTAATCGGAGACTTTTTTTTACAACCTAACTCTTGGGTTAAGGATAAAACTGAAAAGAAGCTTAAGTCAAGCAAATTGTATTTACATGTGCTAGTACACGTAATTTTAATATTTGTGCTGTTTTTTAACTTTCAAGTTTGGAAAATGGCACTTCTGATTGGATTTTTCCATTTGCTAATTGATGCCTGTAAAAGTATTTTCCAAACATCTAAAAATGCGAGAATGCTATTTTTTATCGATCAAGGACTACATTTTTTAGTAATCGTGGGCATTTGGTTATTGTTTACTGATATCAATGTGAAAATCACATTTTTAAATAATATTAATTTTTGGATCTTATTAACAGGCACTGCTTTTCTAAGTGTTCCAACTGCTATTATTATGAAAGTAATCATAGCAAAATGGCTACCAACAGAACAAGCAACAGGAAGAACATCCTTGCAAAATGCAGGTAAATATATTGGTGTTTTAGAACGGTTGCTTATTTTCCTGTTTATTTTAACAAATCATTTTGAAGCGGTGGGATTTCTATTAGCAGCTAAATCCATATTTCGCTTTGGCGATTTAAAAGATGCACATGATATTAAGTTAACCGAATATGTATTAATTGGAACCTTATTAAGTTTTGGAATAGCCATTGCAACGGCACTTTTTTCTCAATATTTAATTGCATAAAAAAGGTTGCTTTTTTATGGCAACCTTTTTTTGTACTGTTTATCTTGCTCCAGGAGGACAATTTTCTTTTAAAAATTTGGTGAAGGTTAACGCCAAATGTTCACTGGTTCCTTCGCCTTCACTAATGCTGTGTGTCCGATTTGGATAACTCATCAATTGAAACACCTTTTTGTTTTTAACTAATTCATTAATCAACATTTCCGCATTTTGATAATGCACATTATCATCTCCAGTACCGTGAATGTATAATAAATTACCTTTCAAATTTTTTGCATACGTTATAGGTGAACCCTTTACATAAGCATCTTTACTAGGAAAAGGTGTGCCCATATAGCGTTCTTGGTAAATATTATCGTACGTTAATTGATTCCCAACGGCTGCAATAGCTATTCCTGTTTTATAAATTTCAGGATATTGAAATAACAAGTTTAAGGTAGAAGATCCACCACCGCTCCATCCCCAAACAGCGACACGGTCTTTATCCATAAATGCATTCGTAGCTAATAATTTCTTAGTAGCCATGGCTTGATCGCGAACATTTAAAACACCAATGTTTTTATAAATGCTTTTACGCCATGTTGCTCCCTTTGGCACGGGTGCTCCGCGATTATCCATCGAAATATAGATATATCCATCCTTAGCCATGTCTCCAGCATACAAACGATTTCTTCCCGCACTTGGCAAATCTGCTGCTGTTTGTGAGGCCGGCTCACCATATACGTAAAATAATACTGGATATTTTTTAGTAGGGTCAAAGTTGTCAGGTTTCTTCATCCACCCATCCATTACAACTCCATCTTCTGTAGTAACTTTAAAGAATTCTACTTTGTTTTTTTGCGCGGGTTGCTTGGCTAATTGATTGGTAATACTTCCATCCATTGTAAAAGGATTTCCGGTTGAAAAGTTAAGCCATTCGCTAACCGGAAACACAGTTGAGCTCATATAAGAGTGGAAAGCAAAAGCTGCGTTCGGTGAAATATCGTAATTGTGTGTTCCAGGTAGGATAGAAGGGGTAACCAATTCTAATTTTCCCTTACCATCTAACTTCGTTTTGTATAAATATTTCTGCGTTGCATTGGTAGGAGAGGCTAAAAAATAAGCGTGATTACCTTTTTCATCAATCAGTTTTAAATCAATTAAATCATAATCCCCTTTGGTAACCAGTGTTTGCTTTTTGCCATCTCGCGAAATTCTATATAAATGTTTCCAACCATCCTTTTCAGTAATTAGACTGAATTCTTTATTTCCATTTAACCAAACCCAATTTTCATAGGCATCTACCCAAGTCGTATTGGTTTCTGTGTAGATTGCTTTTGCGGAGCCTGTAGAAGCATTGCAAACAAATAAAATGCTTTCATTTTGCTGGCGATTTAACTGTTGAAGTAAAATTTCATTGCTATTAGGAATCCATTCCATACGAGGAACATAATGCTGAATATTATCACCAGGAATGTTTAACCAATTCGTTTTTGCAGAGGCAATATCCACAACACCTACTTTGCAAGCTGATGGATCTTGACCTACCTTTGGATATTCAACAGGGATGGTATAAGCGTAAATAGAATCCGTATTGTTAATCATCAAGAAGTTCTTGATTTTAGTAGCATCAATTTGCCAATAAGCTATTGATTTTCCGTCAGGACTCCATCTAAAACCATCTCTACAATCAAATTCTTCTTCATAAGCCCAATCAAATGTTCCATTAATAAGTCTTTCGGTACCGTCGTTTGTTAAAGCTTTTGAATTGCTCCCATCAATATTTTCAACATATAGATTGTGTTTACTTACATAAGCAACTTTATCTCCATTAGGTGATAATTTTGCAAACATTAAGGACGAAGGAGTTTTGTCTTTTCCTATCTGATTTAACTTTTTTGAGTTTATATCATATACCCAATAATCTCCGCGTGTATCATAGCGCCAAACTTTCTTACTATTGGTATAAATTAGTGCTTTCGTACCGTCGTTTGAAAATTGAAAACTTCGAATAGGAATAAGAGTTCCATTAGCTGACTTTAAATCATTTTGATTAATAATTACTTTCTTCTCCATTTTTGGGGGTGTAATGGAGACAATTGATCCCTCGGAAACTTGATAAAACGAGTTACCGTCTTTTGTCCAATTAATATTTTGTGCTTGTACTTTGCCTATACTAGTTAATAAGGCAATGGAAAGAAATAGATAATAGAGTTTTTTTTTCATTAATGTTAGGTTTGGATATAGAATTTGCTTCATAAAAAAGGCTTTTTTCACTTCCGGCAAATTTATATAAAAGCTGAAAGTAAAAAAAGCCTGTATTTTGCTACGAATAAAATTTATTCGCCGCCACCCATTGACATAAGTGCTTGCATAGTTGTTTCTTCGTAACCTGCAGGTACAGCAGTTGAGATTTCACCAACTTTACCTTCATTAATTGATTTAATGATACTAATGGTTTCAATTCCACGCTGTTTACTAGTATATTTTACAGGAACTGCATTTAAGCCTGGAAAAAGATCTTTTGTGCCAACGTTTGGCAATTCAATATCTTTTGTAGCCCATAATTCTTTAGCCAAACCTGCAGCATCTTTGTAGGTATATTTCTCTGCACTATAGCCTGCAATTGTTTGTTTTTCTCCCGTTGCTTTAAAATCTGAAGCTTTTCCTGCTTCTTCTAAAAATTTTTCCATGTCTTCTTTAGACTGTTTTACAGCATATTGCTTTTGAGCAACTGGAACATCCACTAAAATTAAACCGGTTTTTGCATTGTGATCAGAAATAACACTAATCATTGCCAGTGCTCCATTTCTATTTTAGTTAAACCATTGTTGAATTTTAACTTCATTTCAGATGGAAGTGCAGCTTCATACGGTTTTTGCTCGGCAGTTAAATTATAAGATAATGTGTAGGTAATGGTGCCTTCAGTGATTTTCTTTTGCGCATGAGCAATAATTGCTGTGCTCACTAAAATAAGCGCAACTACGCTGGTTTTGATAGATTTGAACATGATTTTATTTAGTTAATTTATTTACCAATTAATTTTTTCTTTTGTTAGGAATGATGCAATTCCCCTTTTAAAGTCATCTGTTTCTCTTACTCTTGCATTAATTTGAACCGCTATATCTAAACTTTTAAGCAAATTCGGATTTGTAGTTTGCGTAATTAACTGTTTGGTAATCATTAAAGAATAACCAGAGGCATCATTACACAAATTTAATGCAAATTCGTTAACTTTTTGATTAATCTCGACCGAACTTGTTACAAAATTTATCAATTTATATTTTAGTGCCTTTTCTGCATCAAATATATTACCCGACAAGAGTATTTCCTTTGCATTTGCTTCATTTACCTTTTGCATTAAGAAACAAGAAACAATAGCAGGCACAAAGCCAATTTTAACTTCTGAATAACCAAATTTACTTTCTGGTGTGGCAAAAACAATATCACAAATGGTAGCTAAACCACAACCACCAGCAATTGCAGCTCCTTCAATTTGTGCAATAACAATCTTAGGTAAATAATAAATAGTTGTAAAAAGGTTCTTTAGATTATTGGAGTCTTGCACATTTTCTTCGTAACTAAAATGTAGCATTTCTTGAAAATATTCCAAATCAGCACCTGCACAAAATGCAGGTCCATTGGCTTTCAGTACAATAACTTTTACACTATCATCTTCAGAAGCTCGTAAAAATGCCTCTGTTAGTTCCGATATTAATGCCGGATTAAGTGCATTACGCTTTTCGGGGCGGTTTAATGTTAAGGTTGCGATCCTGTTGCTTACTTCGTATAATACCATACTTATCGTATTGACTTCAACTCTATCAAATATGCTTTATTTTTTTTTAATATATGAGGCCTTATTCCAATATTTTTTGAAGTAACATACAATTCCCGTGCCCGATAATCAGAATTGGTACCATCTATTATTAAATCGGTATACTTTATTTTAGTTGTGAGACTATCTAGTTCAAATTTGGAATTATTATGAAACCATACACTCGAAAAATCTCCCGTAACCTTAAAATTTTTGTTGTTCAAGCTTTTATCAATGAGCAGAATTTTATAATCATTGAAAATTATTTGATAATTCTTTTGAACAAAATACGACCTGACACTTTCTTCATTGAATGGTACAAAATCTATTTTTCGCACGTTTACTTGATCCAACGCGGGTTTGATAAAATAGATAAAATTTTTATCATTCTCTTTCAAGTCACTTACAAGTACTGCTTCATTTCCTTGGATAAAAGCGGTGGCGTAATTCTTTTTTAAGGAGAAAAAAATGATTTTTTCTTGTCTGCTGTAGCGATAATCGTCGTATACAATCAATAACTCGTACAGTATAAAAATAGAAAGGGCTGCAAAAAGAAATTTCTTTATTCGTTGATCAAAAGCATAAATAAGGCATCCGAGAGCAAGGCTCAGACAAATAAATTGTATCAGATTGATCCATAAAGAATTAACAGTTGAGTAAGGTAAATTCGCAATCCCACGAAGTAAATGATTGGTGAATACAATTATCCACTTTAAAATAGGTGCCAAAAATCCGAAACCAGGGATTAAAACCAAAATTCCCAAGTAAAGCATTAAAATTAACGGTATTGTTATCGCAAGATTGGCAAATAAAAAATAAATAGGAAATTGATGAAAATAATAGATGCTAAGGGGAAAGGTAACCAATTGCGCAGATAAGGATAAAGCGACAAAATTTTGCAATTTTGATACCCATTGGTTTTTAAAGTGACACAAGCTGTTGAATTTCGGTTGGAGGTATATCAAGCCAAAAACGGCAACATAGGAAAGCTGAAAGCCGACATCCCAAATCATGAATGGATCATAGATTAAAGCACAAAATGCTGAAAAGGCTAAGATATTGTAACCGCTTCTATTTTTTGTAAATGTTTTTGCGGTAATAAAAATGCTAATCATAATAGCAGACCTAACCACCGCTGGAGACATCCCCGTAAGCAAAGCATAGCCCCAAATTAGCGTGCAGATGCAAACAAGTTTAATAATCTTTAAGGATTGCTTTTTATCTAAAAATATGAATAGAAAACTTAAAATTGTGTAGATGATAGCTACGTGGGCACCTGATACGGATAAAGCATGAATGGTTCCTGTTTTTGAATAAGCAGACAATAAATCTTTGTCTAAATTAGATCGATAACCTAAAATCAAGGTGGAAGCTACCGCATATGCTTCATCATCTTTAATTAGTTTTCGATAGGTTGCCAGTTGTTGATTACGGACCCGCAATGCAGCGCTTACGAACGTATTTCCCTTATTGTTGCCCGTCTTTAAAAGATTATCTTGCTTAACAAATGCCTGATGATAAATATTTTGTGCTGCCAGCCAAGCCTTAAAATCGAACTCGGCAGGATTGTAGGGCGGCTCTACCTCCGTATAACTTGACACTACGAGCAATTCATCTCCATAGGCCAAAGAGATAGGCTGTAAACTGTCTGTTTTCAATGCTAGCAGTATTTTCCCAGTTAGACGTTGTTCTTTTTGATTCTCAAACCCTGATAATACGTCGGCTTTAAACCGAATGATGTCGTTCTTTTTTTGAGCTTCGTCACAAATTCTAACTTTTAAATAACGATAATTTTTCGCACCAAAATAACTTGCGAATATTTTATCGTTATGCAATAAACAAATAGTAGCACCCAGCAAAAAAAAGAATGAATAAAAGAGGGCACCAATAATTCCTTTGTGCCGATGGAACCTGCCTTTAGCATAGAAAAAATGTAACAGGAACAAAGAAACAAGTACAATCAATGCTGACATGCCAGATATTAAAAGAAGAGACATTCTTGGCGTAAAATAAACGCTCATAATCCCCAGAATTAAGGGAAGAAGCACACGAACAAAAACGAATTCTTCTTTAAACATAATCTAGAACTGATAGCGTATAAGTGTTTTAATTTCCGATTTTTTGTTCCCTTGAATCTCATCGAGGTAATTACCAACTGTTTGTACATCCTGATAGGAGAACAATGCGTATCGCAACCAAATGGATAATTTTTTAGCTAGTTTATACTTAATATTCAAGTAGCTACGTAGGCCTTTTCCATTATACATACCAAAAGCAAAACTGTACAGAACATCGTCTTCATAAGCATAAATACGGCTGTTATAGCTTGGCGTATTGAAGTAAGCCAACCGAATGTTTCCCGTGATTTTCGAAAACATGGGCGAGTAGCTAGCGTCTTGATAAATTAAATAACCGAATTCGCTGTTATTGTTTCCTTTACGGTATTGCGAGCATTCTAATCTATTTTGAAAGCTGAAGCGCTTGTTCAACTGCCAGTTAACATCAAATCGGTAACCTTCTTTTTTAACATCATCTAAATAGTTGATTAACACCGGTTCATCTGTATTCTGTTGTTTGCTCTCGCTCTTGAATCGGGCAATAAATTTAAGCGTTTTCTTGGGGGAGAAAATTGCTTGCGCAAAAAGTTCGTATCCTCCTGAAGGGGCATCAACACGGTATTTTAGCCAAGGAAATTTAAAATAATCACCATAGAACGAAAAAGCCCATCGTTTGTTTGGTATTATATTCAATCCTGTATAAAGACCTTTTTCATTGGTTGCCTCACTTGATTCGGCCATAGCCTGATTAAAGAAATTGGTATAATTTTTTGGATAATTACGATAGGCAACTGCCATGGAAACAATGGGGCTCAAGCTTATTAATGCACCGCCTGTATAAGCTAGAGAACCATTTAAACTATATCCAGCTTCGCCGTACAAATAGACATTTCGATACGTGTAATTTGAATAAACACCGGTATTAATGAGTGATTTTCCTGTAAATGAAAATTGGTCATATACGGCATCTTTAGTGATAAATTTATTGGAAAATTTGGTTTGAAAACCTATAAAACCTATCGCAAGTTCTTGCTTTGTGTATTCAAGCACAGCGCCATAAACTTGTTGCCCTAAGGTAGCTTTGTTTTTGATTTCAGAAGGCGTTCGGTGTAAACCAGATTGATTAATGGTTGATTGAACAAGTTCGCCGTTTGCATCCACTAATTGATTTGCATCTAACTTCCGAAAGGAAACAAAAGGAGTAACTTTCAAATGGGTTGAGAGTAATACAGTTGCTGCAGTTCCGCGTAAAAAAGAATACTCATTGGCAGAAGTGTAAGGGCGCAAACCCATGTCTTTTTTTACGACACTGGTAACGTCAGGCCCCTTGCCAAATGAAAAACCAGCCCACATGGTTAAACCTTGCCCAAATTGTAAACTGTAATCTCCTACAATCAGTTTACTTATTTTTCCAAGTTTAGCGAGCGTAATATTTCCAGAAATGAAATCGGTTGGTTTTCCAAAGAATTTTTCACCCGCATCTTTTTCTACGGTTAAAGCAGCAGATAGAATATTACCAAAATAATAACGATAGCGGCCTAGAAATCTGGATGGGGAACCCAAATACCGGTTTTGAGGTAAATCTGTAAAACCTTTTTGTTGCTCCAAAAGACTGGCATAACGCATAATTAAATCATTATCACTATTCTTAAGAGCATTTTTGAAGGTTAACTTTTCGTATTCATTAGCAGTATTTACCGTAACAAAGGGGAGTAAATTCTGTACCAGATTAGTATCAAATCCATCAATCACTTGTAATTCAAGTATATTTTCTACGCGTCCATTATCTTTTCTATACGTAATGAAATTGCTAATCTGTAGGGGCGACAAAAAGATAATTCTTTTCAAATCGTCGGCGGTAGCAGTATTTAAATCAATGGGGTGCTTGCGTAACCTTGTTAATGCATCCACTAATTCAATCATATCGTAATCATCGGGTAATACTTCCGAAACGCTTTCTACAATATCGCGTATATTTACTTCCTCATCAGGATTTTGGGCCAATACTGTTGAGCAGAACCCCAGCAGAACAAGTAGTAATGTAAAAAGTCTAAAATGCATAGCCAATTGAAATTTGAGGAGAGTACCCTAGATTCGCGTTATAAGCACTTGCCATATCCATCTTGAATTTTCGATAGTTTAAGCCAAAGCCAAAATATTGTTTAAATGGCTTGGCACTTAAACCAGCACGCAAACTGAGCGCATGAATTATTTTATAATCGATTCCTAGTCTAACATCTAGAACTTGGTTTATAATTTTTGCAACCGTCGTTGCAAGCAGCACTTTATCAGATGCTAAAAAACTAGCGCCAATAGTATAGGAAGTAGGAATGTTTGCCGCCAAAGAAGTATTCGTGTAGTTTTGTTTGGAAGGATTACTGGTATAAATTCCAAGTAAGAATTTCGTATTGAATTGATACATAGCGCCTACATCTACAGAAAAACTGTTGGTAGATCCGTATTGTGCAATCTTTAATTGGTGATAATTAAAATTAAGTCCTAAGGATAGCCTGCTTCCAAATTTTTTAGCATACCCAAAACCTATTTTATTCTCGCTATATGCCGAAAAACCATAGCGTTGTGCACTTAAAGCAGGAAAATTATTTTTTATAGGAAATACAGCTACAAAAGCTTGGGTACTTACTTCATTACTAAACAAGTGCTTTGTGTAAGCTAAGGAAAGGGTTGTAGTAGAAAGATTTGTAATACCCGAAGGATTTGCTTGGATAGACCATGCATCTTGTACGGCTGCACCATTCTCTGCCATAGCCATTAACCTGGGACCTAATGAATTTTGGGCAAATAAAAAAGTCGGGAAATAAATTAATGTAAACAAACACCAAATTTTCATAAATAGTATATAACAATTTAAATCAATAGGGTGATTGTAATTGTAAATATACGTATTTGACTTATTTATTCAAAAAAAATAGTGTGACCTTATTTAAATTTAAAAGAAAGCTGTATTTTCTTCGGGAAAGAGTTTGAATTGTGTGGAGCGTATTCGCTTATAATTCTTGTGCTAAATTCATCAAGAAAGTCTTTAAATTCTCTAACGAATCAATAATCTTTTGATTCTCTTTCACATCTGATTTATTATGTTTTAAATAATCTTTAGCTCCTTTTAGGGTGAAGCCTTTTTCATCTACCAGATTAAAAATAATTTTGAGATTTTCGATGTCATCGGGGGTAAAAAGGCGATTACCTTTTTTATTCTTTTTGGGTTGAAGAATCTCAAATTCTTTTTCGTAAAATCGGATTTGAGAAGCATTTACTTTAAACATTTCCGTCACTTCGCCCATTGTATAATACATTTTATTAATGTCTCTTTCTTTATACGGCATAGCTTATCACTGATTATGAGGGTTTTACATCGGTTAATTAAAGTACTCAAATGTAATAGGATTTTTCCTTAATAACGCAATAAAATTTTAATTTTGTTTCTTCAATTTTATACTTAATGACAGCACAAGAGATTAGACAAGCATTCTTAGAGTTTTTTAAACAAAAGCAACATCACATTGTCGCATCGGCACCTATTGTCGTGAAAAATGACCCGACCTTAATGTTTACCAATGCCGGCATGAACCAATTTAAAGATTTGTTTTTAGGAGAAGCCGCCATTAAGTATTCCCGCGTTGCAGATACACAACGTTGTTTACGCGTTTCTGGTAAACACAACGATTTAGAGGAAGTAGGTATTGATACCTATCACCATACCATGTTTGAAATGCTAGGGAATTGGAGCTTTGGCGATTATTTCAAAAAAGAAGCCATTGCCTGGAGTTGGGAATTACTAACCGAAGTATATAAAATTCCAAAAGATAAACTATATGTAACGTATTTTGAAGGAGATGAAAAAGAAGGTTTAGCAAAAGACCAAGAAGCATACGATCTTTGGAAACAATATGTAGATGAAAGCCATATTTTACCTGGAAATAAGAAAGATAACTTCTGGGAAATGGGCGATACTGGTCCTTGTGGTCCTTGCTCTGAAATTCATGTGGATTGCCGTACCGACGAAGAAAAAGCAGCAGTAGATGGCGCAAGCTTGATCAATGCCGATCACCCGCAAGTAATTGAAATTTGGAACAACGTTTTTATGCAATTTAACCGATTAAAAGATGGTTCTTTGCAAAGTCTTCCAGCAAAGCATGTCGACACGGGTATGGGCTTCGAGCGTTTAGTGCGCGTTTTACAAGAAAAGACTTCTAATTACGATACTGACGTTTTCCAACCGCTCATTCAATTTATTTCTTCTAAATGTGGTATCAAATACGGCGCTGAAGAAAAAACGGATATCGCCATGCGTGTAATGGCGGATCATATTCGTGCCATTTCATTTGTAATTGCCGACGGACAGCTTCCTTCGAACAATAAAGCAGGGTATGTGATTCGTCGAATTTTACGTCGTGCCGTACGATATGCCTATACCTTTTTAGATTTTAAAGAGCCTTTTTTAAATCAATTGGTTCCGCTTCTTGCCAAGCAGTTTAAAGGAGTGTTCGATGAATTATCATCACAACAAGATTTTGTTCAAAAGGTGGTATTGGAAGAAGAAGTATCATTCTTAAGAACATTATCTACTGGTATTCAGCGTTTTGAAAAATATCAAGCTGAAAATAATTCGGTAGAAGGTAGTTTTGCTTTTGAATTATCTGATACTTTTGGTTTTCCTATCGATTTAACAGAATTAATGGCAAGAGAAAAAGGTTGGACTGTAGACATTGCTGCCTATGAACAAGCGCTTAAAAAACAAAAAGACGATAGTCGTGCTGCAACTGCCATTGATACCAGTGACTGGGTAATTATTAACCAGGGAGAGCAAAGCGAATTTGTTGGATACGATGATTTAGAGGTAGAAACCGAAATTTTAAAATACCGCAAAGTAAAAGCAAAAGGAAAGGAACAATATCAAATAGTTTTGAGCCAAACACCCTTTTATGCTGAAAGCGGTGGTCAGGTAGGAGATACCGGTCGCTTAGAAGATCATAGTCGTCAATTTTGGATACACATTACCGATACCAAGAAGGAAAATGGCTTAACGGTTCATTTTACAGATATCCTTCCAGAAGATTTAGAGGGGAAATTCTGGGCAGTGGTTGATGAAGATAAGCGTATTTTAACCGAAGATAATCACTCCGCTACGCACTTGTTACATGCTGCCTTAAAACAAGTACTGGGACAACATGTAAATCAAAAAGGTTCATTGGTAAACGCAGATTATTTACGTTTCGACTTTTCGCACTTTGCAAAAGTTACCGATGACGAATTGGCTCAAATTGAATCAATTGTAAATCAAAAAGTACGACAAAACATCAAGTTAAAGGAAGACCGAAATGTACCGTATCAAGACGCTATTGAGAGTGGCGTAACAGCTTTGTTTGGAGAAAAATATGGCGATTTTGTACGTGTTATTACTTTTGATGATCATTATTCAAAAGAGTTGTGTGGTGGTACACATGTAAAGGCAACTGGCCAAATTGGTTCATTTAAAATTGTATCAGAAAGCGCCGTTGCAGCGGGTGTGCGTCGTATTGAAGCCATTACAGCTGATAAAGCAGAAGAATATTTCTTAGCTCAAAGACAAGAATTATCGCAGTTAAAAACGTTATTAAATGGAAGCAAAGATTTATCAGCCGCTATTCAAGCCCTGTTGGATGAAAATGCCAAGCTGAAAAAAGAAATTGAAAAATCTACCTTAGAAAGAGTGGATAATTTAAAGCATGAGATCGTTCATCACGTAAGAGGCATTCATGGAATCAATTTAATTGCTAAACACATTGATTTACCAAATGCCGATGCAATTAAAAACCTTGCATTCTCGCTTCGTGATATGATTGATAACTTATTCTTAGTATTTACAACAGAGATTGATGGAAAACCAGGTATAACCGTGATGTTATCCGACCATTTGGTTAAGAACAAAGGAATGAACGCCTCAAACATTGTGCGCGAATTAGCCAAAGAAATTCAAGGCGGTGGGGGTGGACAGCCATTTTATGCTACGGCTGGAGGAAAAAATATAGCAGGCTTAACCAAAGTTCTTGAAAAAGCAGAGCAATTTGCCTTAGCTCAGTAACTAAGATTTATTCTTCAGAAGATATTCTTCTTAAAGATTAATTTAAAACCTCCTGATTCTATTCGATTCAGGAGGTTTTTTTATGATATTTTTTATAAATATTAAATTTTAATCAATCCTAAAACACAGTATTATAGTATCTTACTAAACAATTATCTTAGCAAAAAAGAGGTTTAAAGCCTCTTTTTTTTGTTTTATATGGTATTGACGCAATCAGCATATGTATTATTAAACTTCATGTTTTACATTATTACAATTACTTTTTACTTATACAAACAATGTGAGTATATTTATTTATCTATTACTAATAAATTAAATCACCCTAATCATGAAAAAGTCTGTAAAAATCACATTAAGAAAAGTAGTAGGTTTAAGTTTTGCCCTATTTCTTTTATGTAATTTAATTGCCTGTGTTAAGGAAAACAATCTTTCAACGGAGCTAATTGAAGAAAAAACTACTTCTAGTGGGTTAACTATTCCTATTGAACCCTCTTTAACAATTGTTCATTGGGACTTAGATTCGTTATATGGAATAAATCAAGCTGGATTTGCTAGCGTAATCAATAAAGCTAAACAGCATTTTGCAACTTTACCCAATGATACGATTATGATTCATATTGCGGCCGGTTCGTATACCATTGGTGGAAATGGTGGCCCAGGGATAAATTTTGGTTCCAACCTAAATGTGGGCGAACATGGAAGACTAATTTTTGTTGGCGCAGGTATGAATTCAACCAAATTAATCTTTACTGAAGTAGCTCAGGATATGTTACGAGGGTATAATATTAATAGATTAGAATTCAGAGATATGCACATGGCAAGAGACCGATACACTGTTACACAAGGAACAGTTGTATCTGTAACCGCCGGATCTATCGTTTTAGATATACATGCTGGATTTCCAACTCCTTTATCAATTTATAGCAGTACTTCCGATCAAGGAAGATATTTACGCCGCTATACATCAAGCTTAATAGATCCACAAGTAATACAAACAAACAACGATCAGGTTCCTTGGGGTTGGAGAGCAGGAGCCCCTATAGCGCCAGTTTCTGTAGCGGGAGGAAGTGGAAACCTTTGGAGAATTTATCTAGCCAACCCAAATACAGTTCTAAACAATTATGCAGTAGGAGAGTTAGTAGGGATTAAATCAAAACACGAAGGCAATGTTTATTGGTTTTCAAGAGGCAATGATTTGGTATTTAGAAATATTAAATGGACTGGAAGTAGCAGAGGCTTAGTTAGAAATGGTTTTAGTAATGTATTGATAAAAGGATGTAGAATTGAGCGTGACGCTCCAATAGGTGGCCAAGTTCCTTGTTTATCTACTCCCTCAGGAGGTCCGCAAATGAATCAATTAGATGTCGTTGCTTCTAGCAATATGGTGATAGATAGTTTATATTGTGATTCTCCAGGAGATGATTGCGTCGCTTTTTTTAATGTTAATGGAGGAAAAGTTATCAACTGTACTTTACGAAATTCTTTTGCAAGGGGAATTTATTTGACACAAAAAGCACAGGATATTTGCGTATTAAATACAACTATACCTAATTCTCCAATTCAATTAATAGGCACTCCCACTCCAATAGTCACTACTCCGCTAATAACTTTTGATTTAAATGAAGCTTATTCTGCTGGTATTATCAATACAAATTGTGGCGTTCCTTATTAAAGGTTATTATACTAAAACGGGTAATTTTCGATAGGAAAATTACCCGTTTTTCGTTTCCAAAGAGAAGTTTTAAGTATATACCTTCTTCATTACTTAATGTCTACCTTTTCCATGATGCTCCTGACGTCTATGGTCATCGTGTTTATTATGCTTGTGATGTTGAGGTCGATTGTTGTAAGAGGGATATCTTTGTGGACGATAATTACCTCCGTAAGAAGAATGTACATAATTTACTTGCCTTGTGTACATCGTTCTATGACTTGCATAATTTCTGTAAGGAGAAGAACCGTGCATCACAATTTTTCTACAATTGTTTAAATTGTATCCTCTATAACGCGTTGGTAAATAACCTGAACGAACCCATCTACTTCCGCTTAAATACACAAACTGACGTTGAGGAACATAATAGTAGGCCTCTACCTCTGGTAAATAATAATAATTTACACTCGCATATCCAGCAGGAACCCATGCAGGTTGTGTGCCTATATTTACACTAATGTTAACTTGAGCTTTAGATGAATTTGAATAGGACGCTAATGCACCTACCAGGGCTGTAATAACGAATAACTTTTTCATAGTAATGATTATTTGTGTGTACATGGTAAATGCCAAATTCTGTGCCAAAACAAGATAAAAACCTTTTCTTGATGGAACGATTGTCGTTTATCAACATTAAATCAGCCAGTTACAACGAGTTTTATTTTTCATCACGACATACACAAATTATTTTACGACTACAGTATTCGCTTTATTAGCGATACATTAAATATTGACTATATTTGCTAAATACTTTATAAATAAATCTAATAAGCGTTTAATGTCGTCAGTAGAAACTAAACAATACGATACTTTTGAACTCGTTTCAGGATTAGAAATTCACGTCCAGTTAAATACCCAAACTAAGATATTCTCAGCAGATAGTGCTGCTTTCGGTGCTTTGCCTAATCAAAATATATCAACAGTTTCGTTGGCCTTGCCAGGAGCCTTACCAAAATTAAATAAAGAAGTAGTTGCAAAAGCTGTCCGCATCGGTTTGGCATTAAATTGTACCATCAATCAAGTAAATCACTTCGATCGTAAGAATTATTTTTATGCCGATTTACCAAAGGGATATCAAATTACACAAGATAATCAGCCTATTTGCATAAATGGTTTCTTGGAAGTCGAGCTTTCAGACGGCAGCACCAAAAAAATTGGCATTAATCGGATTCACTTAGAAGAAGATGCGGGTAAAAGTATCCATGATCAAAACGATCACTTTTCCTTGGTCGATTTAAATCGTGCCGGTGTGCCTTTAATAGAAATTGTGACCGAACCGGATATCCGCAGTGCGGAAGAAGCATCGGCATTACTTACAGAAATACGCAAATTAGTTCGCCATTTAAATGTGAGCGATGGCAATATGGAAGAAGGAAGTTTACGTTGTGATGCAAACATCTCTATTCGTCCAAAAGGAGCAACCACCTTTGGCACACGCTGTGAAGTAAAAAACTTAAACTCTATGCGAAATGTACGTAGAGCGGTAGAATTTGAATTTGAGCGCCAAGCAGAATTGGTATCCAATGGAGGACAAATTATTCAAAGTACCTTAAATTTTGATGCTGAGAAAGGTACTACATCGCCTATGCGTACCAAGGAGGAAGCAAATGATTACCGTTATTTTTCCGATCCCGATTTGCAACCCATTCATATTTCAGATGCTTGGTTAAACGAGATTAAACAATCTATGCCAGCATTACCGAATGAAATTTCAAAGCAATTGATTACCGACTTTGGTATCAGCAAAGCGGATGCGGTTTTATTTGCAGAAGATTTAGATTTATTGTCATTTTTAACGAAAGGTCTTCCCGTAATTAAAAATAAAAAATCCTTAATCAATTGGTTAATTGGACCAGTAAGAGCCATTTTAAATGAGCGCAACGGTTCTATTCTTGATTTAAAAATAACGCCAGAGCAATTAGCTGAAATCATTAATTTGGTGGATAATAAGAAGCTAAGCCAGCCTATTGCGTTGCAAGAGTTATTGCCTGCACTTGAAAAAATGGAAAATCAAGATGTATTTCAAGTAGCTACCAATTTAAGTTTATTCATATCTGAAAACAATGATGAATTGGATGTGTTTATTGAGGAAGTTTTGACAAAATATCCTCAGCAAGTAGAGGCTTTTAAAAAGGGTAAAAAAGGCGTTTTGGGTTTATTTGTAGGCGATGTGATGAAATTAGCTAAAGGAAAAGCCGATGCAAAAAAATTAAACGAACGAATTCTAGAAAAATTAAAATAATACATACGCTTCCAAAAAGAAAAACATACTATGAAATTAAAGCAATTAGGATACCTCGCATTGATGACGACTACTTTTATGGCCTGCAAACCAAAAGATAGTTTCGAAATTGATGGTAAATTTATCAATCCAGGTGCAGATAAAAAAGTTTATTTGTATAGCCTAGTGGGCACTGAACTGGTAGCTGTTGATTCAACAGTATTGTCTGAAAATGGTGAATTTACTTTCGTAAGAAAAACCCCTCAAGTAGACTTTTTCCGCGTTTCGATAGGAACACATGAATTTATGTTAATTGCTAAAAATGGTGATGCAATAAAATTAGAGGCTGACGTAGCGGATAAAAATTTAACGTATAAAATTTCAGGAGCAAACGAAGTAGATAAACTTTCTGAACTAAACGATATCCGTTATCAATTTTCAAAGAATGTTGAGAGTATTCAAAAAGAGTTTGATGAAAAAGTAGCTATCCAGCCAGCTAATAGAAGCGCAATTTTAGAACAAATGCGTCCAAAATACGAAGGACATATTAAAGAATATAGCAACAACGTTTTGAAGTTTGCCGAAGACAATAAGGGTACACTTGTTGGATTTTACGCCATCAATATTTTAACACCACAGGAATATGAAAGTGAGATGGTAAAATATGCCGATGATATTAAAGATAAAATTAAAGGAAATGCAACTGTAGATGCTTTTGTTAAGCAGATGGCGCTTTTAAAAACTGTTCAAATAGGGCAGCCAGCACCGTCATTTACCATTAATACAGCAGAGGGAAAACCGGTAAGCCTATCGGATTATAAAGGTAAATATGTGATGTTAGATTTTTGGGCATCTTGGTGTCAACCATGCCGTCAAGAAAACCCGAATGTGGTAAAAGCCTACCAAGCATATAAAAATAAAAATTTCGATATTTTAGGTATTTCATTAGATACCGAAAAACAAGCTTGGTTAAACGCTGTGAAAGCGGATGGTTTGACTTGGACACAAGTAAGCGAGTTGAGAGATTTTAATGGGGCTTCCGTTAAAGCTTATCAGGTAGCTGCTATTCCTTCATCATTTATCATTGACCCTGCTGGAAAAATTGTAGCCAAAAATCTTCGTGGTGAAGCGTTAGAACAGTTCTTAGCCAAAACGTTACATTAAAACAAACCTGTGTTAAGTTTGTTTTACGTGTTAACAATTTCTTAACTCACAGTTAACGAAATATTCTATTACAGAACCTATTTTCGTAACAAATATTTAAAGTATGAGCAATCCCGGTCAGAAAATTCTAATTGTTGATGATGAACCAGATATTCTGGAGTTAATTGAATACAATTTAAAAAAAGAAGGTTATCAAGTTTTCTTAGCTTCCAACGGACAAGAAGGTATAACAGTTGCAAAGAAACATCATCCCGATTTAATCATCCTAGATATCATGATGCCGAAAATGGATGGGATAGAAGCTTGTAGATTAATGCGTTCGATTCCTGAGTTTAAAAACACATTCATGGTGTTCTTAACTGCAAGAAGTGAAGAGTACTCAGAAATAGCAGGATTTAACGTTGGCGCTGATGATTATATTGCTAAACCAATTAAGCCGCGTGCACTGGTTAGCCGTATTAATGCAATATTAAGAAGAAGTACTGGTACTGAAGAAGTAGCATCAGAAAATAAACTTGAGATTGGCGATTTGGTTATCGATCGTGAAGCATATCTTGTTTATCAGGATAATCAAAAAGTAGTGTTAGCGAAAAAGGAATTTGAATTGTTATATCTTTTAGCTTCAAAACCAGGTAAAGTATATACCCGCGAAGCAATTTTAAAGAATATCTGGGAAGATTCAGTAGTCGTTACAAACCGTACCATCGATGTTCACATTCGTAAATTGCGGGAAAAATTGGGTGAAAATTATGTATCAACGGTAAAAGGTGTAGGTTATAAATTTGAACTTTCATAGACTAGCAACAAAGAATTACAAGCCACGGATAATCATTCGTGGCTTTTTTGTTTACATCCCAGCCTTTCAAAAAAATAAATCGTACTTTTGTGCTCTTAACACCGTTTCAAATTGAAGTTTCCAAATTTTAAAGACCTTATACTTTTCGAAGATAACGATTACATCGTTGTAAATAAACCTCCGTTTTTAGCTTCTTTGGATGAAAGAAGTGCCCCAGGGGAAATAAATATTTTGCGCCTAGCAAAGCAATACAGTCATGATGCACAAGTATGTCACCGTTTAGATAAAGAGACGTCTGGCGCATTAATTATTGCTAAAAACCCAATGGCTTATAGAAATGCATCCATTCAATTCGAAAAACGAAAAGTAAATAAGACCTATCACGCCGTGGTAGATGGTCATGTGATTTTTGATAAACTATTAGTCGACTTACCAATTTTAAATGATGGAAATAAAAATGTAACCATCGACAGAGCGGAAGGTAAACGTGCGGAAACAATTTTCGATTCTTTAAAATATTACAAACATTATACCTTGGTTGAATGCAAGCCCATTACTGGCCGTATGCATCAAATTCGTATTCACTTAGCCACGCAACGTGCTGCCATCGTAGGCGATGATATGTATCGTGGTAAACCCGTATTCTTATCTTCCATCAAACGTGGTTTTAGATTATCAAAAGGGGAAGAAGAGCAACCGATTATGAAGCGTTTTGCGCTTCATGCAAAACATTTGGTGTTTAAAGGTTTAGATGAAAAAGAAATCATCATTGATGCTCCATATCCAAAGGATTTTGCCACCTTAATAAAACTTTTAGATAAATTTGACGCTTAATCAATAAAAAACACTATTTAAGAGTTATAGGTATAACTCCATCACATTCTCGTTCGCGATTAAAATAAACATTAGAATGCAAATACGTTTCGTAAATTTACTTGATAAAATAAATTATTATAGAAAATCAAAAATTTCCAATCGTAACTTTCTAATCATCCTCGCCGTAATTATTGGAATTTTAGCTGGTGTAGCCGCCTCAATATTAAAGAGTTTAACACATCACATTGAAGAATTCCTTCAATCCGACTGGCAGTGGAAATACAAATATTATTTATACCTTTTCTTTCCCCTAATTGGGATTTTATTAACGGTTCTCTATATCAAGTACTTTATCCGTAAGGGTAAATTTGAAACGGGCTTAACGCCCTTATTATACGCAATTTCTAAAAAATCGAGTAAAGTTGAAGTGCACAACATATACTCGCAAATATTTACAGCAGCCTTAACTGTTGGTTTTGGTGGATCAACAGGTTTAGAGGCCCCCATTGTGACCAGCGGATCCGCAATAGGTTCTAATTTAGGCCGATTTTTAGGGCTTTCTTATCGCGAAATCACGCTTTTATTTGCCTGCGGTGCAGCGGCTGGGATCGCTGGAGCTTTTAACAGTCCCATTGCAGGTATCGTATTTGCCATTGAAATTTTATTGCCTGAGTTTACCATTCCTGTATTTATTCCATTATTACTATCAGCCGCAACAGCAGCCGTAGTCGCTCGTTTGTTTTACACGCAACAGCTGTTTATTTTAGTTACAGAAGGATGGAAGATTGAGGCTTTGATATATTATGTATTGCTAGCGGTGGTAATTGGTTTATTTTCGCTCTATTTTACCAAAGCAAATTCGGTTGTTAAAGGCTTTTTTTACAAAATTAAAAATCCGTACATAAAAGTATTAATCGGTGGTTTATTACTAGGAGGGATGGTTTTTCTGTTTCCAACCTTATACGGAGAAGGATACATTACGTTGAAAAGCTTACTAAAAGGAGATTATCTTGCGGTTATTAATAACAGTATTTTTTCTGATTATAACAACATTCCGGCCTTTGTGATATTGTTTAGCATAGTCACGATCTTTTTTAAATCAATTGCAACTTTAGTTACCCTAGGCGCAGGAGGGAATGGAGGAACATTCGCGCCCAGCCTAATCATGGGAGGACTGATTGGATACATCTTTGCTTATTCATTAAAGATCATGGGCATTGCCGATTTAAATGTCTCAAACTTTATCGTGGCAGGAATGGCTGCTGCACTCAGTGCCATTATGCACGCACCATTAACCGGAATTTTCTTGATTGCTGAAATTACCATCGGCGGATATATTTTAATGGTTCCATTGATGATTTGCTCGGCCATTTCTTATGCCATTAATCGGAGTTCGCAAAAACACTCTATCTATACTAAAGCTTTAGCTGAGAAAGGCGAATTATCCTCACATGAGGATAAAGATACTACCGTGCTTAATCAAATGAAATTGAAATATCTTATCGAAAAGAATTACGTTCAATTAAATTTAAACGATGTTTTGTACTTAAAGATAAATGATATCGTTCAATCTCATAAAAATATTTGTGCAGTAACCGATGAGGTTGGTGATTTTAAAGGATTAATCTACGTAGAAGAATTTTTCAAAGAAATGATGAAAGGTCCGCAAAATGAAGCCATAACTGCGAGTTATTTGGTTCACGATGCACCTGGCACAGCGAATGAAAATGACGATTTAAAAGTGGTTTTAGAAAAGATGGAGCGTCATAATATTTGGATTTTACCCGTAATAGATCAAAACAATCGCTACAAAGGTTTTGTATCTAAAACCTCCATTTTTAATAAATATAGAGCCTTGTTGAAACGACAAAACGATTACATGAATTAAAGCAATGGGGGCTAACTGAGCACCTCATAATGAAATTTCATAAGGACCATTGCTTTTTGTGCGCATAAAAAAGTCAGCTGTTTCACAGTTAAAGATGCTTCGTTCCTCAGCAAGACAACAAAATTGTAAAAAAAGAGGCTGTCCCAAAATACCGAGACGGCCTCTTTTTTATTTTATTTCCAATTTGGTATCATTTGGACATGGTATGGTCTAAAATCAGTTTTAGCTGTTCAATTTTTCAAAAAGCATGAAAAAACAGTCTTTTTAAGCTGCTTTTTTCCTTATATTTTGTGCGATTGCCAATAATCCCCATTCTATTGCCACTTTTTCTTTTCCACGGAGCATAAAGCGGCGGAACCCTTGGTTCTGTTTAATATTTCCGAAAACTGGCTCAACATCATAACATCGTTGCTTTCGCTTCTCAATTCCTTTCTCGCTGTTTAGCAATTGATAAGCTGTTTGTTTATGGCTGAGTAGATTAGTGTTAATTTCTATTATTCGGTTTCCTTGCGATTTATGACAAACACCATTTAATGGGCAATTGCTGCAATTTCTTGCTTGATATCTTTTACTTGTTTGTTCGAAACCGGTACTGGTTTTTCGTTTTGCATCGCCAATGTAATGCATCTGTTGGCCCATTGGGCAGATATAACAATCTTGTTCCTGGTTGTAAAATAACTTGTCGGCTTGAAAGCTTTTCTTACTGGTATATCGTTCATTTTGCTCTTTGTCGAACATATTGTATTTAACATAAGCTTCAATTCCTTTCTGCTCCAATAGTTCGTAATTTTCTTCACTACCATATCCTGCATCTGCGGTAATGCTTTTTAAACTTTTGCCAAAGCTGGTCTCGTGTTGTTCGATGTGGGCTTTTAAAGTGGTGGTATCGGTTGGGTTTGGGTGAATGGTGTAGTTTACAATAAACTGGTTTGAGGTTGATATCTGTACATTATAACCCGCTTTTAACTGGCCATTACGCATATGATCCTCTTTCATACGCATAAATGTGGCATCCTCATCGGTTTTGCTGTAGCTATTGCGATTACCTAAAATAGCCTCTTTTACCTCATATTCAGCTATCTTTTTTGGATATTCTTTACTGATGTATTTCAGCTTGTTTTTAATCTTTTTATTTGCATCGGGATTATCAGCTAATACTTCATTAAGCTTATCTACCGTTGCTTGTACTTTCTCTTTATTTATTTCGGTAAAATCAGGTGGATCAGGAAGTTCATCTTCAGCTTTAGTTATACTTTGGGCATAAGTCCAAATATCGGCTAAAGCCAACTTCATCTTTTCTTTATTGGTTTGAATAGCCTTTTTCCATACAAAAGTATATTTATTGGCATTTGCCTCTATTTTGGTGCCATCGGTATAAACTTCTTCTATACTCAATAAGCCTTCTTCGGCTAATAACAAAACAACTTCTTCGAATATTTTGCGCAAGTGTTCTTTTAAACGAACCCCGCGAAAACGATTAATGGTATTGTGATCTGGATAACTCATTCCACTAAGCCACATAAAGTTAATATTCTCCCGACAAGCAGTTTCTAGTTTCCTGCTGCTATAAACGTTACTTACATACCCATAAACTAGAATCTTTAAGAGCATTTGAGGGTGATAACTCGAGCTGCCTTTGATTTGATAGGCATTTAGCAGGCTTTGGATATTGATTTTGTTTATCACATCGTTAACTATCCTAACTGGGTGCCCTGCAGTTATTAATTCGTCAAATGTAGGTGGAAAAGCCATCATCTGATCTTGGTAATAAGGCTTGAAAACAGGGGTTTTTGACGACATAAATTTCTAAATATTTATACTTAAATATCTGAAATTCAAATGATTAAACAAAATTATTAAACAAGAATTTATCAACTTTTTTTAAAACAAAAAGAGACTGCCTTTTTGAGACAGCCTCTTGATTTATGTTTTTTATTCAGATCTTTTTAATCCAAATTTTTCAATCTTACTGTATAAATGGCTCCGTTGTATATCAATTTCATCAGCCGTTTTTGATACGTTCCAATTATTTTTTTCAAGTTTAAACTTGATAAATTCCTTTTCTGCGTGATCTTTATAGTCTTG
Organism: Pedobacter paludisoli; assembly: GCF_052344095.1. GTDB lineage: Bacteria > Bacteroidota > Bacteroidia > Sphingobacteriales > Sphingobacteriaceae > Pedobacter. The sequence goes on from NZ_CP179926.1 coordinate 1,154,726, forward strand.
AAAATTGTTAAAACTGTCGTAATTAACAGAAGGATTACTGGTTGCGCTCATAACAGGGCTGCTTTGCTTTTGTATCGCACCGATGTTGGTTCCGCCTGTTGGATTGGCAAACGAATGTACATCATTTTCAGTAATTATTTTATCACTTAAAATAATTAAACGTTCAATCATGTTATGCAATTCTCGCACGTTCCCAGTCCATGGCAGCCTTTGCAAAGCGCCCATGGCATTATCATTTATTTTTTTTACTGGCATCCCGTAATCCTTGCAAATGCTTTCTAAAAAGCTTTGTGCAATTATCGGAATATCTTCTACCCGCTCGGTTAAGTGTGGAACGTGTATATTAATTACATTTAAGCGGTGGTACAAGTCCATACGGAAATTTCCATCTTCAATCTCTTTGAGTAAATCTTTGTTGGTAGCCGCCAATACACGCACGTTCACTTCAATTTCCTTTTCACCACCTACGCGGGTAATTTTATGTTCTTGTAATGCACGAAGTACTTTTGCCTGAGCAGATAAACTCATATCGCCAATCTCATCTAAGAAAAGCGTACCGCCACTGGCCAATTCAAACTTACCGATGCGTTGTTTTACAGCTGAAGTAAAGGATCCTTTTTCGTGACCAAATAATTCACTTTCAATCAATTCAGAAGGGATAGCGGCACAATTCACCTCTATTAAAGGGCTATCTGACCGGTTAGACATCTCGTGTAACCATCTGGCTACCAGCTCTTTTCCACTGCCATTTGCACCACTAATTAATACACGAGCTTCGGTAGGAGCTACGCGTTCAATGGTTTCCTTTATTTTAGAAATACTATCAGATTCCCCTAAAATTTCACGTGTTTTACTTACTCTACGTTTTAAAACTTTGGTTTCAGTAACTAATGTACCGCGATCTAAGCCATTACGTACAGTAATTAATAAGCGATTTAAATCAGGTGGTTTAGAGATAAAATCGAAGGCTCCTTTTTTACTTGCCTCAATAGCTGTCTCTACCGTTCCATGTCCTGATATCATAATAAATGGTAAATCTGGTTTGATAAGTTGCGCTTGCTCCAGCACCTCTATACCATCCATTTTATTCATCTTGATGTCGCAAAGAACAAGGTCAAAATTGCCTATTTTTATCATTTCAAGGCCATCGATACCGTTATCGATATCCTCAACCTCATAATTCTCATACTCTAAAATTTCTCTGAGCGTACTTCGTATTGCTCTCTCGTCGTCAATTATAAGCAGTTTTGCCATTTAGTACTTGGTTTATTAAATACGAATATATTATTTTTTGTTAAATGTATAGTTTAATATACATTTTATTTCTCAGCCAATAAACCTATAAAACACAGAAAAGTTTTAAAAAACTTAAAAAATTGCTGAATCATATATTCGGCCGACATTTTTCGAAAAAATGGTATTAATAAAAATTAGGGAAATTAAAAAATGCAGGTCTATAAGCCGGGTTCTGTTTCTTAATTGCTTAAGACTTCTATCATTTATCCACTATAAACGTCACCGTTTATCTCTAACGACCTACCCACTAACATCGGACGAGCAGCCCTACATGCGTCAGCCTATTTGGTCTTTCAACTCTCGGGGTTTACAATCAGTTACAATCACTTATAACCGTCGTGCGCTCTTACCACACGTTTTCACCCTTACCTCAATTACTTGTGGCGGTATTTTTTCTGTTGCACTAGCCATAATTCAGGTTTTCAAACCTCAATTCCTTCCTGTTAGGAAGCGAGATGCCCTGCGTTGCCCGGACTTTCCTCTCTCTCGATTGCTCGAAACAGCGATAGAACAACCTGCATTTTTGTGCAAATATGCAGGTTTTAGGGCATATCGAAGTATTTTTTTTCGACTATTTGCAATTCTTCAGATCTTCTGTTACACTTTGATAGTGATAAAAGCCTTGATTATTGCCAAATGAGTTGGTAATGTAAACCATTACTTGAGCAATTTCTATGTCTGGCATCGTACTAAAACCGGGCATTTTTTCCGTATAAGCCTTGCCTTTAACGATTAAGGTATCATTAGATCCATTCTTAATAAAACACGCCAATTTTGTTTTATTGGTTTTCAGAAAAACACTATCGGTTAGGGAAGGATACAATTCGCCAAAGCCTTCTCCATTCTGACCATGGCAATTTTGACATTTTGCCTGATATATATCCTTTCCGCTGGTCATATAATTTTGTAAATCAATTTGTTGTTGATTTTGACAAGATATAACAATGGCTAAAATTGCGAGAATAAATACGGTAGAAATAAAGACTTTACGCATGTTGGTGTTTAATATAAAGCACAAAAGAACACAAATAGTTGTACATTTTAACCCTTGTGCTCTTTTATGCTAAACGATTTTTACTTTTTGTATTCCGCTAATAAAACAGGAATGTCTTTTTTAAGTTGCTCTACTTGTTCAGTTTTTGTTCCATCGTAGGCTCCTCTAATATGTTTATCCTTATCCACTAGTACTAAATAGCCTTGATGAATATAACCGTCTGTAGCCGTACTATCTTCGCCTACAGCCACTAAGTAATGTTTTTCGGCCAAGGCATAAACACTATCTTTTGACCCATACAAAAATTGCCATTGAGATTTCGGTTGGTATACTCCTAGTTTTTTTGCATATTTTTTTAAGACCGAAGGCTTATCGTATTTAAAATCGATGGTATGTGATAAAAACAACACATCCGGATTATCCTTGTAATCGTTATAAATGCTCAACAAATTACGGTGCATGGTTGGGCAAATGGTGGTGCAAGAGGTAAAAAAGAAGTCTGCAACATAAATTTTCCCATCGGTAAATGCATTCGTCACTACTGTACTATCTTGGTTTAAAAATGACCAATTAGGTATTTGTTTATAAACAGTATCCATGTGCTCAACACCATCTGCATCTTTAACAGAAGCTACATGTGATTCTCCGTAATAGGGTAATTTTCTTTCTTCTTTGCAGGCTGTAAATGCCGATAATGCGACAAATACAAGGGCATAAAGTGAGTGTACTTTTTTCATGTTTTAATTCTTGTGTGTAAATATAATTTAAAAATGTCGAAGCTGTTAACTGCCAATAGGATTAAAAATTATACGATACCCCGACAAATATCTTTCCAGCACTCATTGGATGATCCGTTTTGCCTTCCCAGATATTTTTTTGGATTCCAGTGTTTAAACCAACATTTTTGTAGAATATGTCGAGTCCTAAGCCACCCATGAAATTATTCATTTCATGTTCGCCTGTTTTTTGCCCTTTGTAGGTTTCTCCGGCTGTGTACTCGTAGAAAAATTGAGCTGATGGGATTACTTGCCAGTTTTTACCAAGCATTTGTTTATAAAACACATTGAGGTAATTCGATGTACTATTTGCAATACTTTCATCACGATTATTGGTTCCATTTACCTTGTAAGATGCATTTAAACTCGCACCAAATTTACCTAAACCAACCATGTAGTTTGCATAAACATATCCATCCGTGCTTCCTGTTCCCGCCTGCACTAAATTGGAGTATAATATGCCTTCATTGTTCTTTAAATCGTTTCTTCCACTGGCAAATTTCACCCCGGCACCTACGATAAGTTGTTGTTTAAAACGACTCTCGTATTTCTGAAAAACATGATAACCGGCATAAAAGTTTATATCGCCCAAGCCATTTACGGTTGTCAAATATCCGTTGTATTGCTCACTGTTCGATATATATGGTAGAATAGCATTTAATTCAATTTTATTGGTCACAAAATATTTCCCTCTAATTTCCAAAGCCCGATTTATTTCAAAATCCGTTGGATCTCCATTGTGTTGGGTTAATGGAGCATCTTGGTTCCTGGCTGGGATGAAAAATTTTCCACCTTCAGGAAACAAATTGTGCTTTTGACCGCTGTAGCCATTAAATGAACGATAGCGATAAAGGACACTAATTCCATTCCGATTAGAATAAGGTGTAATCCCCATAAAGCAACCACAAATATCGCATGCAAAGGTGCTTGAGCTAATTAAAAGGAAAGTTAATAATAAGAGGTTACGATTCACTGTAAAGGGTATTTTTGATAAATTCATTATCGGTTAATGTTTTTAAAAATGTTTTGATTTGACTTTTTTCAGTATCCGTTAAAGGCATTCCTTGTTTAAGCAAGTCATCTAAATTTTCAGTTTTTTGGATGCCCGAATTATAATGCTCCAGTACTTCATCTAAATTATAGAAGCGTCCATCGTGCATATACGGACTGGTGTATTCAATATTTCGCAAGGTTGGCACCCTAAATTTCCCAAAGTCAGCACTTTGTCCTGTAATGTTTGCACGTCCTTGATCTACACTTGTGATATCAAGACCATTGCTTCTATACGAAAAATCAGTAAAGAAAGGTTCTGGATGACAACTCACACACTTTTGCCTAAACAATGCATAACCAGCCGCTTCATCGGTTGTGAAACGCTCGTTATTTTCTTTTCGGATCACGCGATCATATTTAGAATTTGCGGATACCAATACTACTGTAAATTGCGCAATCGCCTTTAAAATACGTTGCGAATTAATTTCCGAGCTTCCAAAGGCCGCTTTAAACATATCGGGGTAGGGAGCCGTATGCTGAAGAAGCGAAATAATTTCTTCGATACTTGTGCTCATTTCGCAGGGATCTGCAATCGCATTCAGCGGTACAATTTCCAGATTTTTCACACCACCATCCCAAAAGAACGACTTCTCCCAAGCTAAGTTAAATAAGGGGGGGGCATTGCGCTTTCCTTGACAATTATTTACGCCGTGGCTTACTTTATGATCCAAATTGGCAAAGGCAGCAAATTGTTGGTGACAACTGCCGCAAGACACACTTTTGTCTGCCGATAAACGCGCATCGTAAAATAACTTCTTACCAAGAAAAAATCCTTCGTTGGTCAATTTATTATCAGACAAAGCATAGTTTGGTATAGGAAAATTACTCGGTTGAATAAATTCAATTTTAATTTCCTCAGGAGTACCATCAACCTTTTTACTGCAGGCATACATGGCCACAACACTTAATGCAAGTATTGCAATAATCTTAGCTTTCTTGAACATTAGTTGTGAATATGATCCAAACGAAACATGCCTTTGGCATAATTATCGGCAACAATTACCGAATTAGCACCTCCCATGGTGAAGTTCAGGGTTGCAAAACTGATATCGGTTTTACCGGTAAACATTGCAGCAGCATTTACCATGATGTGCATTTGAGGTTTTTTATCTTCGCGTATCCGCAATGGATTCGAACTATTTATTTCTGCAGAAAAGGTACGGATGGTATTATTCGGATCCAAAACACCTCCAATATGGAAAGTTAAGGCATTTGCAGCAGCTACTGAAACTGGAGATGTTCCTTCCAATTTCACAAAGATATATCCACTATTCCAAGTCCAAAACATTCCGTTTATAGGATCAAGGGCACCGGTTTGTGCACCGGCAAAATTACGCGCATAATCCACACCAATGGTATACTCAATTTTAGTATAATCGGCTGCAGGGATATCTTTTAGTGTAATTAAACTAGACTCTTCTTTTGAGGCATCTACTAAAAAATAGCTTTCAGGAATAAGATAACTTGAACCATCCGCCTTACTTAATTTAATATTGCTGATGTAATATTTGAAGGTACGGATAGTAAAATCTTCACCTTTCGCATTTTTATAGATTGTTGTGTTTAAAACCAGCGGATTGCCGTTTACAAGGTTTTCAAATTGAAGGTTAAATGCACCTTTGCTTTCTGTAGCGATTTCAACATCTTTTTTACAAGCGCTAAATAGAATTATCGGGCATAAAATGGCCAATATATATGAATAGAATTTCATTTTAAATTGATTTTAATAAATACGTGTGAATAGAATTATTACACCTTGCTACGCTTTGTAGTTAGTAAGGTATAGTTATTGGTATATAGAAGTTTAACTCCATAACCACTTTCCGTAAGATATTTATTAAGCCAATTTAGGCGGATGAAAAATTGCGATAGAAAGATTTATTACTGGTTTTTCAAGATAACCACTTTCCGTTTCGTGATTAAAATACGCGATAGGAGGGCTTAAAGTAAGTATTTGAAATTTTGCTTCAACCTCTGCAAGGCGTTTTAGCGAATCTTGTGTTTGTTCGTTTTTGTGGTCTAAATCTTTCAGCTTACGTGCTAAAAAACATTGACCATCGCAGTGCAACTCTGGATGGGTTTTATTGATACAAAAAACGCTTGTGATGTACTCTTTATTAAGTTTATAGCCAGAATAGACAATAAATTGCATGTAACAATTAGATATTGTACAGATAATGAGGAAGAATAAAATAATTCTTTTACACATAGGCTATTTCGTGGGCAAAAGTATTAAAGAATACTGATTGTTGCAAAGGAAAAATCAAACAATTTATGAACGACTTTAGCATTATGTGCTATCGTAGAATTGAAAATACAAGAAGTTGTATAAATTTTGCTATTTTGCAATACACAAAAATAAAACCTATGAAATTCTTGAAAATTGCTGCTTTGGCAGTGCTTTTATCATCTTGTGATAAAAAAAACATTTTTGATGAACCGCAAACTTTTAATGATCCAAATTGGATAAGAATTGAAATTGCTGATGGCAAAGAAGCACATGCAGTTTATGGAAGTATTGACGATACTTTGATGGTTTCTACTTTAGATGCTATCCGCCAAACCACCGATAAAGGTAAAACATGGCGATTAGCAAAAACAAACAATCAACCTATTTATAGTTTTTTAGCTAAAGCTGATACAATTTTTGCTTTAAAAGCCAATTTTCTCAAAAGCCAATCTAACCAAGCCATAGCTTCTTATTCAGATTATTTTAGTTTAAACAATGGTGTAACTTGGCTAAATGCCGACATATTCGATGTGTCAAAACAAAGGTCGCAAGAATATGGTATTGTTCATCCAAATAATCAAATTACCCTTAGAATAAAAGAAAACCTAGAACCAATTAATGGAAATCCAGCTTATAATTATGTTTTAAAAAGCGATATCGAAATTATTAAAAATGGAACGACAAAGATATTGGACATACCCTTCAATAATCAAATAACAAACCTTCATTTAGATAAAAAAGGCAGATTGTATATATCTGCTACAAGCTCAATTCATGATAAAACATCCAAAAAATACGCGGATTATGAAAAGGCTGGATCAGCAATCATTTACATTTCAAAACAAAATATATTGAATCTAATTAATTAAATTTTGGTAAATGATTCAATAAATCACTTGGATTTTTTAATCTATTCATAAAATTTTATTGTCTAAATCGAGCACATGTCCGCGCGATGATTAACAAATAAATTTCTGCCTAGCAAAAAATCACGTTTGCAATTTTATAAGGAGAGAATAATCCAGATGTAATTAAATGCATCTGGATTATTACATGTATAGTAAGCTGTAAATCTAAGCTTGTAAATCAGCCATAATGGCTTTGATTTTATCTGTTAACTCTGCGTTTACCTTGTCAAAATCAGCGCGGTTTGCCAAAGGAGCATTCACACTGCAATAAAATTTAATTTTTGGTTCTGTACCACTCGGACGAGCAGAAACGATACTTCCATCTTCCGTAATAAACTGCAGCACATCTGATTTAGGATAAGGCAATTGACTGATATTTCCGGTCGATAAATCAGTTTCTTTACCCAATTCATAATCTTTCAATACAGAAACTTTTGAACCGCCTAAAGTAGCAGGAGGGTTTTCTCTAAATTTAACCATCATGGCTTTGATCTCCTCTGCTCCGGTTTTACCTTTTTTAGTTAGCGAAACTAAATCTTCCTTGTAAAAACCATACTCCACGTACATATCTAACAAGGCATTGTATAAACTATTTCCTTGGTCTTTGTAGTAAGCCGTCATCTCAGCAATAAACGCTGCAGAAACTACAGCATCTTTATCGCGTACTAAATCGCCAATTAAATAACCGTAACTTTCTTCTCCACCGCCAATGAAGTACTTTTTACCTTCTAATTCAGTCATTAATTGACCAATGTATTTGAATCCAGTTAAGGTATTGTAATAGGTAACATCTTTGCGTTTTGCAATTTCCTCAATTAAATTAGAGGTTACAATGGTTTTTACGATAAACTGATTTCCATCTAATTTACCTGCCTCTTGCCAAGCAGTCAACAAATAATTGATCAACAAACAACCGGTTTGGTTACCGTTTAAAAGCACCCATTCGTTGTTGTTGTTTTTTACCGCAATTCCAACACGATCAGCATCAGGATCGGTTGCTAAAACTAAATCGGCATCTATTTCTTTTGCCTTGTTCATAGCAAGTGTTAGCGCTTCTTTTTCCTCTGGATTTGGATAAACCACCGTAGGGAAATTTCCATTGGGTTCTGCCTGTTCTTCAACAATGGTCACATTTGTGAAACCAAATTGTTCCAGGGCTTTTGGTACCAAGGTAATACCGGTACCATGAATAGGAGAGAACACAATTTTTAAATCGTGCTGTCTTTTAATTGCCTCTGGCGAAATAGACAAGGCTGTGATTCCATTTAAGTATAATTTATCTACGTCTTCGCCAATTAATTGAATATTTGCGTCAACACGATCAAATTTAACCTCATCAATGCTGGTAATTTTATTCACTTCATCAATAACTAATTTATCATCAGGTGATGTAAATTGTCCTCCATCAGCACCGTAAGCTTTGTAGCCGTTATATTCTTTTGGATTGTGTGAAGCTGTAAGCATTACACCACTTTTGCAACCAAAATGACGAACCGCAAAAGATAACTCAGGTGTAGGACGTAATGCTGAAAAAAAGTATACTTGAATGCCGTTTGCTGAGAAAACATCGGCGGTAATTTGAGCAAAATAGCTTGAATTGTTTCGGCTATCGTGTGCAATTGCTACCTTAATTTGTTCAGCAGGATATTTCGCACGTAAATAATTTGCTAAGCCCTGCGTAGCCGTTCCGATCGTGTATTTATTCATACGATTAGAACCTGCCCCCATGATACCGCGCAAACCTCCCGTACCAAACTCTAAACTTTTATAAAATGAATCTATAAGTTCGGTAGTTGCATTTTTATCAATTAGCGCTTGAATTTCTGCTTTTGTTGCTTCGTCATAATTACCTTCTAACCATTGATTAATGGTCGTTTGTGTTCCTTGATCAATTCCCTGCATTGAACTAAAATTTAAATTAAAAATCTTTGTCTATTAACTTTTTGCGCTTTTTTTTTAGATAAAACAATAAAAAATAATTTTATCCAAATTTTATTTTGTTGAGAGTGTTGCTTTTAACGTGCTTTTCATTAATTTCACGCCCCGATACAATAATAAAGAAAATTACATATTCTAAGAGCAAAATGAAAATATTAAAATTTGGGGGTACTTCTGTAGGTAGCCCTGAGCGCATGACGAAGTTGTTGGATATCATCAATCCAAAAGAAGAGCAAATTGTTGTTTTATCTGCGGTAAGCGGAACAACAAATAGTTTAGTAGAAATCGCTTCTTACTTTTTAGCTGGTGATAAGAAGAAGGGGGACGAATGTGTAGAAAATTTGTATCAAAAATATAAATCGTTTGTAATTGAATTATTGCCTTCGCCTGAATTTCAAGAGCAGGGAAATGAAGTAATCGATTATCATTTCGGCTTTTTGGCAGGTTTAGCGAACGATACTTTTACCTCAATTGAGGAGAAAGTGGTTTTAGCACAAGGAGAGTTATTATCTACCACGTTATACCATATTTATTTAAAATCGATTGGCGTACCGTCGGTATTGCTACCGGCGTTAGATTTCATGAAAACGGACGAGGATAATGAGCCAGACATTCCATTCACTACCAAACATTTAACTCCATTATTGGAGCAACATAAAGGAAATACACTTTTTATTACTCAAGGATACATCTGCCGCAACAGTTTTGGCGAGGTTGATAATTTACGCCGTGGCGGTAGCGATTATACGGCTTCTTTATTGGGTGCAGCTATTTTAGCGGAGGAAGTTCAAATATGGACCGATATAGACGGAATGCATAACAACGATCCACGGATTGTAAAAGGAACTGCTCCAATTGCTCAATTATCGTTTGATGAGGCTGCTGAGTTGGCATATTTTGGTGCCAAAATTTTACACCCGCAATCGGTATTTCCAGCACAACGTTATAAAATTCCGGTACGTTTATTAAATACCATGGAGCCAAGTGCTGCCGGCACCTTAATTACGCACGATAGTGAAAAAGGAAAAATTAAATCGATCGCAGCAAAAGACGGTATTACAGCTATCCGTATCCAATCGAGCCGTATGTTATTAGCGTATGGTTTCTTACGTCGTGTTTTTGAAGTATTTGAGCGATACAAAACACCAATTGATATGATTACCACTTCAGAGGTTGCCGTATCGTTAACCATTGATGAAACTGCAAATCTTTCTAAAATTGTAGCAGAATTAGAAAGCTTCGGAATGGTAGAAGTAGACGACAATCACAGTATTGTTTGTGTGGTGGGCGATTTTGGATCAGAAAAACATGGTTTTGCTGCCAGAGTTTTGGAAGGAATTAAACACATTCCTGTACGTATGATTTCGTACGGTGGTAGCAATTACAACGTTTCTCTATTAATTCAAAGCGAATATAAAACAGAAGCGTTAAGAAGCTTGCATAACCGTTTATTCTAATATAAAAAATAACGCAAAAGCAAAAAATAATATGCCGATAAATACATGCAGTAGCAAGAAATTTATCGGCAATACATTGTATTTATATTTCCGATAAGAATTAAACAAACCTGCTGATAGAATTATTGCAATAAAAATTGACGTAGCTATTTTCATTCTCTGAAAAAAATTAGAAATATAATAATGAGTACAAGTACAATGAAAAACCTAATTTTGCCATTGTACTGCTTATGGGTTATTCTTCCGGCTCTTAAATCGAGATAATTACCCAGATAAATCAAACCAAAAAAGATAAATAAAATTACAATAAGGAATTTAAACATGTTTGCCAATAAAGATATAGCAAAGTTTAACAATATTGAAACGCCTTTTTATTATTATGATATTGAGTTGTTGCAAAAAACATTGAACAGTTGTGCCAATGCTGCTGCTCCTTTCCGATTTCATATTCATTATGCATTAAAGGCTAATTTCAATGCTGTTGTACTCAATCAAATTAAAGAAATTGGTTTCGGAGCGGATTGCGTGAGCGCCGGAGAGGTTAGAAGAGCCGTAGAAGTTGGTTTTGATCATAAGAAGATTGTATTTGCCGGGGTTGGTAAATCGGATAAGGAAATAAACGAAGCCCTTGATTTAGATATTTTTTGCTTTAATGTAGAATCTATTCAAGAATTAGAGGTTTTAAACGACTTAGCTGCAAAAAAAGGAAAAGTAGCTAGTGTAGCCATTCGAATTAACCCTAATGTGGATGCTCATACGCATGCCAACATTACAACGGGTTTAGATGAAAATAAATTTGGAATCAACTCCTGGGATTTGCCTGAATGTGCTGAAACATTAAAAGCTTCTTCAAATTTAGCGTTTCTAGGTATTCACTTCCACATTGGCTCGCAGATTACCAATTTAGATGTTTATAAAAATCTCTGCGTTCGTGTAAATGAATCTGCTAACTGGTTCGAAGATAAAGGATTTACCTTAAAAGTTTTAAATGTAGGTGGGGGATTAGGAATCAACTATCAACAACCTGATAATCAAATACCTGATTTTGAAACTTACTTTAAAATATTCAATGAATTTTTAGACGTAAAACCTGGACAGGAAGTTCATTTTGAACTTGGTAGAGCATTAGTTGGTCAGTCTGCTTCACTAATTTCGCGAGCCTTGTATATCAAAAACGGAAAGAAAAAGAACTTTGTGGTTTTAGATGCAGGTATGACCGAATTAATGCGACCAGCTTTATACCAAGCATACCATAAGATTGAAAACTTAACCAAAGCTGCTACAAACAATCCTGCAGAAATTGTAAAATATGATATTGTTGGTCCTATTTGCGAAAGTACCGATTGTTTTGGTAAAGAAGTAGAAATGCCTGAATCGGTAAGAGGTGATGTATTTGCGATTCGCAGTGCAGGCGCTTATGGCGAAGTAATGGCTTCTAGCTACAATTTAAGAGATGCAATTCGCTCGGTTTACAGTAACGAGTTATTCTAAGAGAACAACAAGAGAGTAAATAAAAAAAGAATCTGTTTAGGAAGAAGTTATTTCTTGAAAGACAGATTCTTTTTTTTATGCCTTATTTTTAGAAGCAACGAAAATAAAAACGCCAGCTACCAAAATAATACCACCCACATAAGGAGGCCAATTAACTGTTTTTTGTTTATCTGCCGATATTTGAATTGGTCCAGCGTCCACCACTTTTTCTTTCTTTGTGTAGCTGAAACCTGTCCACACCAGCATTATTATTCCTATAACAATAAGTACTAATCCAAATGTTTTATTCATGATGTTTTCTTTAAGTTGATATACAGCTAACATAATGATGGTAAGTTCTGTTTGAGTTGAAAGAAGAAATTGTTCATTATTGGATTCAATTTCACTTGTAGTTAAATTAAAACCTTGAGTATTTTCTATTTTGTTTTTCGCAAATATTTTTCAATTAATCCTTTACACATTCGATAAGTGCTATCTTTTTACGTATCATTTTAGTTTCTTGAGAGATATATTAAATACTAAAATTTATTTATTTTTTTTTAAAAAAAGCAGTAAATTACTGCCTTTAAGTTTCAATTTCAAAATATATCATCCAAAACGAATCTTTTAACGCAGCTCAATAAAACTCCAAAGTTCATTAGAGTTTTTTCAATTTATTTTTTTATCTCTGGTTTGGTCATTCCAATCTTCATCTTGATGCAGTTGTTTGGAGTTGATTGTAGCATTAAGATTTATGGCATTAAATCTAAACTAGCATTATCTAACACTAGTTTTTTTATATTTGGGCTATATATTTTGAAGTTTATCGTTGCCTATTTGTTTTTTATTGGCAGTAAGATCAGCTGGAAAATTGCTTTTTTCGATGCCCTTATAGGGATTGTAATTTGTTCGATTGAAGTACTTGGCCCAATTTTTTCTACATCTTTAATCCTTCCACATGTTTTTACCACTGAGATTTTTTTCTTAATCCCATACTTATCTCTTAGTATTAAAAACATTAAATCAAAGCCTACTATTTTTCAGTATACAAATGCTGAAACCAACGCTTAATTTTCTGCTACTCGCTCATTTTTTTGAATTTCCTAATAACTATAATAGATATTCATTAACAAATAGGAGATTATGAGTGAAATTATGTTTGGAATCAAAGATTAAACTTTATAGAAGTAGGTTCAATTTCAAGTATTTGCATAAAAAAAAACGAGGACCGATGTATTTTAATCAGTCCTCGTTTTATTATGATGTACGGTATTGCTCAAACACTTATTCGTCAAAGAAGTCCACCAATCCGCCTATAAAATATTCCTCAATTCCCTCTGTGAAATCCTTGTAATCTTCATCAGGAATGTTGGTCTGTCTAAACTCCATTGAGGTTCCTTCTTTATCCTGATGTAGTTTAATAGTCACAATGGATGGCTCATTATCCTCGCCAAAATACCATTGTTGCACAATTTTTTGATTCGTTTCAAACTCCAAGTTTTTTCCTACAATATCGCCATCCCAAAATGAAAATTCCGTACCTGGTTTTTCTTCAAATGTAACCTCGGCACCAGTCCAAAGTTTTATACTTAAATCTTTTGTTAAGGCCAAATAAACCTCTTCGGGGCTTGCTGGTAAGTATGTATATTTCTTATAATCTTTCATTTTCTTCTATTTTAATGGGTTACTCTTCCGTATTTTCCTCAACTTTAGTAGCTGCCTTTTCGGCTACAAAGGTACGAGAAAGTTCTTCTTGACGAGCAGATAACCAAGCAGAATTCGGGTAGGTAAAAACGAATGTTCTTTTGACTCTCTTCGAAATTAAAATATAAATTAAAAACAAAATTGGCCACAGGATAGCGCCAATAGTTCTTCCCAGCTCTCGGGCATTCTGGTACGTTACACCGTTGAGCATAAACTTATTCGTTAAGATAACTAAAACAGTAAACAAAGCCAGCGATTCTACAAAGACGAAGTACTTTGGAAATTCTTTGCGCCTATCTAAAAACAACACAATTAATAAAATAGATGCACAGAAGCAAAATATACACACAGCGTTGTTAAACAACATGATTAAATGACAATAGAACTCCGTACCTCTTCCTAATTTTGCCAAACTTTCCCATTCAGATTGATTAAAATCTGATGAATTGAACATATTATAGGCAATGATAAACGGTGTTATAAACAATCTAAAACCTACAATAAAAAGCAATCCATGTATTTTTGGCGCATGGTTTATAGCCTCCAAATCAAAATTACTTTTTTTGAAATAGAGATATATGCACAAAGGAGTAAAGACGAGAAACAGGATTACACTCAACAAAACCATCCAGTAATTTAGATCAGAAGTTGTATCGCTGGCAAGTGCAGTATTTCCGGTAAAAACAATACCGTAAGACAATGAATTGCTAATTTTCTGAATATCTTCGATATAGTCATCCATCTCATTTGGCAAAATACGATCTGCAAAATTCTGATAATAAAAAGTTATATTAATCGTGTTGCCTTTACCCGATGAACCATAAATGAACCGGTATTTATCTTTGTCAATGCTTAAACTCTCATTTTGAAAGCTAGCAACAAAGGGAAGGATGACTTTTATATGCTGATCAACCGTAAATGGATACTGCAAACTTAGCGGTTCATCGCGTTTCTTTTTCAAGGTAAACAGATTGCCCTGAATTAAATCCGCATAAAAATAAATGGCTAATTTACCTTTGTTGAGTTGGCTTTTTGTCCAAATTCCTTCTATTTCATAACTTTCTTTTACCGTAATTTCATTATTCAATTCATCGTCAGCGATTGAAATCTTTTCTTTTCGTTTAATATTAGGATAGGCCTCTGCATAAAACTTTAGATATTCCTTTTCCAGCGATTCAAGACCTGTACTACTTAATTGAGAGCGGAAGTAATCGGCTTTATTTTTTGTATACAGAGTGGTAATCGTAAAATACGTTTTACCATGTTTACTGGTATCGGCAACTTTAAAAACAGCTTCAGATTTTGTTTTCCCGAGTTGTTGTGGTGGCAGCGATTCCAATTTAGTGGTAGTAGGGCTTATCACTAAAACATCTGTATTGTAAGGAAAGTAAATTGACTTTAACTCTCCTCTTTGGTCGGCAATGGTAGGGTCGATGTAAATCGGTTTTTCATCGATAATTGCATGTACAACTTCATGATTAAATATGTTTGGACTCGGTAAATATGTGTTCACCTCTTTCTCATAATAGGTGTTTAGATATACCGAATAGGCTGTAATTTGGTTTGCATTTAAAAGATAACAAAGCAACGTGGATTTATCTTTACAATCGCCATACCGCTGATTTAAAACCTTTTCGGGATTATTTGGACGATGCGAATATTCACCTATTTCAATTCCCATGTATCGGATTTCATCCTGCACAAAGCGTGTTGCCAAGGTAGCGTATTTCGTTTTATCACCTTTGGCTTTTTCTTTTAACTCCGCAATTTTAGCCTGCAGCGATGGAGCGTTTTTTATCTTAAAATCTTTTAAAGCTAATCCCCATTGAACCACTTCTTTCCAATCAGCATATTCAGAAATTTGAACACGCGCAAAAGGATTATACGAGGAAGGCTCATAATCTTTTGTAGGGTATGTTTTGGTCATGGCGCTTTGCCATTCGTAAACTTTTAAATTTTTCCAGCTTCTTTCGTTTCTTTTGGGTACAGTATTAAAATTCTTAAACTTTAACGGTCTTTTATCGTTGAATATAACGTTGGTGTACAAATTGACTATTTGACTACCTCCCTCAAAATAAAGAATATTAGCATATTTCGGAAAAACTGGATTACCGCCTTGCAAGGTATAGGCATATTCAATCTCATCGCTGGTACGAATATCATCGAGAATTAAATACGCTGAAAAAGTTCCACTGTAAATAAAGCGAGAAAGCTCTTTTTCATCTTGTAAAACCTTAATTTTTCGGAGATCTAATTTATTGATAACCTTGCCGTCTCTTTTAACTTGTATGCTATGAAAGACCAATTTTTCATAGCTAGGATTAAAAGAAACCGATATTTCGGAACCATTTTGTACACCTGTATTCGAACTAATTTTACGAATAATGTGAACGTATTGTTCTTTTGATTCGAGATTGTTTTGGAATTCGGATAAATAAAGGTAATAGCCATCTTGTATATCTACATCTGATGGCTTTTTATTAACTAATGTGAATTTTTGAATCCAATTCGGCGTTTCTGTTTTAATGGAAACGTTTGGTTTTTGCGCAAAAATGTAAAAAGTGCTTAGTACAACTAAGACAATTGAGAGGATAATTTTTTTTAACATATTTTATTTGAAAGCATTTAAGCCCGTTACATCCATTCCAGTAATTAATAAGTGAATATCATGTGTTCCTTCGTAGGTGACAACCGATTCTAAATTCATCATGTGGCGCATGATGGAATATTCGCCCGTAATCCCCATTCCACCCAGCATTTGACGCGCATTACGCGCAATGTCCAGTGCAATCTCAACACTGTTTCGTTTAGCCATTGAAATTTGTTCTGCGCTGGCACGCCCTTCGCTTTTTAAGACACCCAAACGCCACACCAACAATTGGCCTTTGGTGATTTCGGTAATCATTTCTGCCAATTTTTTCTGTTGAAGTTGAAAGCCACCAATAGGTTTTCCGAACTGGATACGTTCTTTAGAATAGCGCAAAGCGGTATCGTAACAATCCATTGCAGCACCTAAGGCACCCCAGGCAATTCCGTAACGTGCTTGGTTTAAGCAACCCAAAGGTCCTTTAAGACCCATAATGTCTGGAAAAATGTTTTCCTTCGGAATTTCAACATTATCGAATACCAGCTCGCCAGTAGCAGATGCACGTAAACTCCATTTATTGTGTGTTTCAGGTGTACTAAAACCCTTCATTCCACGCTCAACCACCATTCCTCTAATTTTACCTGATTCATCTTTTGCCCAAACCACGGCAATATCCGCAAAAGGAGCATTGCTAATCCACATTTTTGCACCATTTAAAATGTAATGACTTCCCGCATCTTTAATATTGGTTACCATCCCGCCAGGGTTTGAACCATGATCAGGTTCTGTTAAGCCAAAACATCCCATTAATTCGCCTGAAGCTAATTTGGGTAAATATTTTTTTCGTTGCGCCTCGGTTCCATACGCGTAAATGGGGTACATAACCAGCGAACCTTGCACCGATGCTGTAGAACGAATCCCAGAGTCACCTCTTTCAATTTCTTGCATTAAAATACCATAAGCAGTATAGTCTAATCCGGCTCCACCGTATTCTACCGGAATGGTAGGGCCAAAGGCACCAATTTCGGCCAATCCTTTAATTATCTGTTTCGGAAACTCAGCTTTTTGTGCATACTCTTCAATAATAGGACTTACTTCTTTTTTCACCCAATCACGTGCGGTACTTCGAACCAATTTATGCTCATCGCTTAAAAGTTCATCCAGTAAATAATAATCGGGTGATTCGTAAAAATCTTTTTTTGCTGATTTGCTCATTATGAATATGCTTAGGTTAATTTCAAATGCATTTTGGGAAACAATTTACGATTATGAAGCTTAATTACGCTAAGAAAAATTAATTTTGTTTGAACAAAACAATTCAATGAATAAGTTAAAGCAAACGGTAGCCCTAAAAGATGTTAAGTGTTTTGCACTGCATGGTTTTTATCCTGAAGAGCAATTAATTGGAAATCATTTTATTATCGATTTAGAGACGGAATTTTCGCCGCTTGGTTTCGCTGATGAGTTAACGCAAACCGTAAATTACGAAGAGCTTAATGCGATTATTTTAGCAGAAATGAAAAACACCCAAAAACTACTGGAAACGGTTTTGCATAATATCATTACACAAGTCATTCACTATTATCCCTTTGTAGAGCGTATAAACGTTAGCATAAAGAAATTAAATCCACCGATGCTTGGACAGATAGGCCATTCTTTTGTTAAATTAACGTATACAGCACCCAACTAACATGAACTTTACTAAGTTAAATCCACAAATTTTACACGAAATTATTGCTGCTATTGGTGCGGATAACGTATTTAGCGATGCAGAAAGTTTAGAAAATTATTCGCACGATGAAACGGAAGATCTTCGTTATCAACCAGAAGTAGTCGTAAAACCTGCTACGCCAGAACAGGTGTCTGCACTCTTGAAAATTTGTAATGCTTACCAAGTCCCAGTAACGCCGCGAGGAGGTGGAACCGGATTGAGTGGTGCTGCGTTACCTATTTATGGCGGAGTTTCCTTATCTATGGAAAGATTTAAATCGATTATTGATATCGATACAGAAAATTTGCAGGCTACTGTAGAACCAGGGGTCATTACTGAGGTGTTTATTGATACTGTGGCCGAAAAAGGGTTGTTGTACCCCGTAGATCCAAGTAGCAAAGGTTCGTGCTTTATCGGCGGAAATGTTGCGCATGGTTCTGGTGGACCACGCGTGGTAAAGTACGGCACCATTCGGGAGTATATATTAAATTTAGAAGTGGTATTGCCTAATGGCGACATCATATGGACAGGTGCTAACACGTTAAAATATGCATCGGGTTACAATTTAACACAGTTGATGATTGGCTCTGAAGGCACCTTGGCCGTAGTAACAAAAATTGTAACTAAACTGCTTCCAAAACCGCAAAACACGGTTTTGATGTTAGGTTCTTTCAGTACCAACGAACAGGCATGCGCAGCTGTTTCAGCTATTTTTAGAGCAGGTGTAAGTCCTTCGGCGCTTGAATTTATGGAACGAAAAGGAGTGGAGTGGGTAATTCAATACGATGATATTAAATTTGATCTGAAAGATGATGTTAAAGCCTTGCTATTAATCGAATTCGATGGTGATGATTTAGACGATATCTTTAAAAATTGCGAAAAAACAAATATCGTATTAGAAGAACACGGTTGTACAGATGTACTATTTGCGGATACAGCCCAACAAAAGGAAGATTTGTGGCGTATGCGTAGAACCATGGCTGAATCGGTAAAATCTAATTCCGTATACAAAGAGGAGGATACGGTAGTTCCGCGGGCGGCTTTACCAAAATTGGTTAACGGTATAAAAGCGATTGGAAACCGATATGGTTTTGAAAGTATTTGTTACGGCCATGCTGGCGACGGAAATTTACACGTAAACATTATAAAAGCAGGTATGAGCGATGAGGATTGGAACACGAAACTCAAAGACGGCATAAAGGAAATATTTGAATTAACCCGCGATTTGGGAGGAACCATTTCGGGAGAACATGGTATCGGCTTGGTTCAGAAAGAATTCATGTCAATCAAATATTCAGAAATTCATTTGAATTTGATGCGCGGGATTAAACAAATTTTTGACCCGAAAGGGATTTTAAATCCAGGGAAAATTACCCCAGATGTAAATTAATTTCGAGCGCTGGAGCCGGTTAACCTGTTCCAGCATTTATTCTGCTTTTATTTGATCAAAACTGATCATTTTCTCACGCTCAGCCGCGGGTATTGCCGTTGGCTTTTTTGTTTTGTAATCTACAGCGATACAAACTGTTTTCCCCTTGCTGCAAATGACTTCTTTATTCGCTTGTACTTTTACCAGTTGATATTCCAAGTCGAAGCTACTCGTGCCTACGCGCGAAGTTTTTACATAAATCACAATCTTATCTTTCGGTAAAATGGGTAAAATGTAGTCAATTTGCGCATGTGCAATCACAATCCCTGTCGCTTGCCAATCCCAATGAATAATCTCTTCCCAATATTTTGTTCGGGCAATTTCTAAATAGGTAAAGTATATGGAATTGTTCACATGCCCCATTAAGTCGAAATCAATGAACCGTAAATGGATGTTGGTTTTATAGTTGAATTTGTCTGAAAAGCTTCGTAATTCAGACAATTTGTCATTTGATTTTGCTTTACTACGCCATAATGTCTTTAAAATCATGTATATTTTGCTTTGGTATGTAAGTTGAATACTGGTTATTATCAATTTAAAAATTAAAAAAATTAAGATATGACACTCGTAAAATTTAACAACAGAACGCGCAACACAGCTCCATACTTTAACAATGTATTCGATAATTTGTTTAGTGACGCATTAATTAAAAACAGTGCAATTGACAAATCACCAAACGTGAATGTAAGTGAGCACGAAAATGGATTTCTAATTGAAATTGCTGCCCCTGGATTAAAGAAAGAAGACTTTCATTTAACCGTTAAAAAAGAAACGTTATCGGTTTGGGCAGAAGTGAAAGCTGATGAGAAAGCGGCAACGAAAGATTATTCACGTAAAGAATTTGATTACAGCTCGTTTGCTCGTTCATTTAATTTACCTGAATCTGCTGACAGCGATAAAATTTCAGCAGAATATAAAGACGGAATTTTATCAATCACCATCAACAAAAAAGATGGTTCGAAATTAGAACATAAAGAAATTGTAGTGGCGTAATTACGTCGCTAGAATAGTAGGTTTTTCATAATGGTTTAGGTTTGAAAGGGTAACATCGGATGGTGTTACCCTTTCTATTTACAAGCTTCACTATCTAGATTGATTTTATATTAGAATCCAATTTATGCAGCACTCAATTTTTCGTACTTTTGCGCTATGGAAAAGGAAATTCTAGATACTAAGCGTAAAGCCTTAAACATTAATTTGAATCCTATTATTTATGGAACTTTTGCCGAAATAGGTGCAGGACAAGAAGTTTCAAGAAATTTTTTTAATGCTGGTGCTGCCTCTGGAACGGTTGCAAAAACCATGTCGGCTTACGATATGACTTTCAGTGATGCCATTTATGGAGCAGAAGCATCTGGTCGCTATGTAAGTCAAAACCGCTTAATTCAAATGCTCGACCACGAGTTTGGCTTATTGAATGAGCGCTTATCTGGAGAGAAATACGATAATCATACTTTTTTTGCCTTTGCCAATACGGTAACAACGTTAAATTACAAGCGTACTAACGAGCCACATGGCTGGGTTGGTATTCGTTTTCAAAACGAACCTGGTGGATTACCCAATGAAATTTATTTCCATGTTCGCTTATTAGATACGGACGTGAATATGCAACAGCGCGTTTTGGGTATTATTGGTGTAAATTTGGTGTACGCAGCCTTTTATTACAACTCAAATCCAAAATTAATGGTCGAATCACTGGCTGATAATTTAACCATTGGTTCTGTAGAAATCGACTTAATTTCAGTGAAAGGACCTGCCTTCCCGGATGTCAACAACATTTTATTGAATCTGTACATGATTACAAAGGATTTTTCTGCTGCAGCAATTTTTGATGCAGATACGCATCCACGCCAGGCAAAAGACCTTTTGTATAAAAAAGATATCATGATTTTACGTACCAAGTACGGACAAAAATCAAATCCAAATTTCCATTTATTTAATAAAGCTACCGAGCAATTTATACGTACCAACCAGGTTGATGAAAGCAATTTGGCCGTTATGATTGAGGTGCTACTAACGAATGTTTTAAACGATTCGCAAGATGAACCGGATGAAAAAGAACTTTTAGCTATTGCAAAACGTACGCAAGACATGTGCGAAACCGGAAACAGTGTTATTGTTTCTAACTTTGCCCGTCATAATCGTTTAGCAAAATACTTGGCTAGATGCAAGCCAAAGAGTATTGGACTGGCCACAAACATCAACAACTTAAAGTTTGTTTTTAACCCTGCAAACTTCAAGGGAGAAAACTATTCAGGTCAATTATTAAGCTACGTAAACGATATGTTCAATACCAATGTTCGTTTGTTTGCGTATCCGTTTTTAGATAAAAAAACCAATCAGGTTATCACTACATCGAACATGCCATTAACCCCAGAAACCAAACCTTTATTTGATTTCTTGTTGGTAAACGGCTACATCACCGATGTACAAGATTATAAAGAAGAGGAAGTTAAAACAGCTTAAGAACAGCTGTTTTAACGTTTTCTAAACTTCTGCTAAAACGCTTCCCGTTTCGTCAACAGTTAAAGTATGCTTTACGCCACACTTTAATGCGAAGTTATTGCGTTGATGTCCCACCGGAAAATCGAAGGCGATAGGGTAGTTGTATTCTTTCACTTTTTCTACCACAATTTCGTAAACGGTTTTACCAAATTCTTCGCCTGCATCATCGGGTTTTAATTTAAAACCACCTATAATTAAACCCTTTAAGTGACTTAACTTACCACTTCTCTTTAAGTTAAAAAACATTCTATCGAGGCTATACAGGTATTCGCCTGTATCTTCAACAAACAAAATTTTCCCCTTCGTATCCAAGTCTGAATCACTTGCAGCCAGGGTTTCAATGATACTCAAATTACCACCAACCAACGGAGCTTCTGCTGTTCCCATTCGATTCTGCATTACCGGAGCTGCAGTATAGCGCATGGGATTTCCCATTAAAGCATTTTTGATAGACAAAATGGTATCTACTTGAATAGGTTCTGCTTTTGACCAATCGCTTGGAAAGCTGTTGCACATTTTGGAATGTATAGAAGCAATCTGATAATTTTTAGCTAAATGACAATGAAGTACCGTAATATCACTAAAACCAATTATCCATTTCGGGTTATTTTTAAATTTTGAAAAATCGAGTTGATCGATGATTCGGACAAAACCATAACCTCCACGTGCACACATAATAGCCTGAACTGAAGGGTCATCGAGCATGGCTTGAAAATCTGTTAAGCGCTCTTCATCGGTGCCACCATAGGTAAAATCGCGCTTGCCGATGGTGTTTCCCCATTTTATTTTTAATCCCCAACTTTCCATTTGT
The DNA here is from genome assembly GCF_052344095.1 of Pedobacter paludisoli. Lineage (GTDB taxonomy): Bacteria > Bacteroidota > Bacteroidia > Sphingobacteriales > Sphingobacteriaceae > Pedobacter. The sequence goes on from NZ_CP179926.1 coordinate 1,177,595, forward strand.
AAAATGGATGGCTGAACATCTTCCACAGAAATATAGCCCGCAGGACTGGTAATTCCGATGGTGTCGCCACTTTTTAGATAGGGGGGTATTTTAAATCCGTAAGTACGTTCTGGAGCCGAAACACCTGCAAGACTTTTAAATGCAGGCAATAAGGTTGTTGCTGCTGCCAAAGAGGATAGAAAATATTTTCTGTTCATGAAATTGATAAAAATATGCAGCGAATATAGTATTTTATGTTGCTTGTAAATACAAAAAGGGATCTATATCCATAAATCCCTTTTTTAAACCAAACAAATTAATGTGAAAAGATTAGTATAATCTATCAAAGTCAATAACATCTTAGAAAAAAGATTGTTTTAAAAATGTTGAGATTATTTATCGAAAGCATTCATTTTTAAGAATTAAGGCTACCTTTTCAAGTAGCCTTAACAACACACAACAATAGTATTATTTCAAGCCTTAGCTGAAATAACGGGAATCAAATTTCTTCTACATTTTAACCAATGTTTATTTTAACTGTTTTAAGATGCGATAATGGATTCTTCAGAGGCATCTTTATTCTTTTGTTCATTGTTTAATTCTGTGTAAATATCTGTTGTTGAAAATGCGCTTTTAGCCGTGCTTTGCTCATTTTCATTCATTATCGGTTTTACAACCGGATAATCTTCGATTGCTGGAAATTGAAAGTATAAGGACATGTTTAATAGGTTTCTAGAGGTAACAACCATTTTTCAAGTTTGTTTATTTTTTTTAAATTTTAATAAGGCAGCTTTGTTGCTTTTTGCTTTATCCGATGTAACTAAACCTGATTGAGCCATGGAACCCGAATGAGGCACGAATGAGGTGATTGGCGAAAGCAGGACTGGCGGATTGGTAGCACAACGGAACTTTCATTTCCTAATCCTTAGTAGATGATGTAAAAGCTAATTTTTTTAAGGATATTTGCATTTCGATATTTTAAATTAAGAATTGTGTCTTTAGATAAATTAAAACTTAGCAAGCCATTGGTTGCTGCCATGACTGATGCCGGATTTCTAGCGCCGAAAGAGATTCAAGTGAAAATGATGTCGCGTATTTTAGGTGGACAAGATGTGATTGGTGTAGGACCAGAGGGCTGTGGAAAGACCACTACCTATGTTTTGGCTACCTTGATGAAACTAAAATATGCTTTTGAGGAGGCGCCAAGAGCGTTGATTTTGGTTCCGGATATAGAGCATGTGGATGCGGTGTTGGATCAATTTAAGTTGTTAAACAGAAATAACACTTTTCGTATTTTGGGTATCGACAGTCGTGGTACGATTGAAAACCAAATGAATGAAATTACAGATGGTTGCGATATTATTGTAGCCGTTCCAGACCGTGCACGCGCGCTTTACTTGAAATTGGCTTTAAACACGAATAAAATTCAGTTGTTTATCGTCGATAATGCGGAGTTAATTATCAAGAAAGGCTTGCAGTTACCGGTTGCCGAATTGGCCAATAGTGCCTATAAATCTCAGCATGTGGTGTTTAGCGAGGTGGTTCACGAGAAATTTAATCATTTAGTAGCTCCGTTTATGAAAGATTCGGCAGTTACCATTGAAGTTGATGAAATTGGCGAGCCACAGGCTGAAGTATACCCACAAATGCTGTATCAGGTGCCTAATTTTAGAACGAAGCTTAATTTATTGACGTTGTTAATGGATGATGCAGATTTCTTTGATAAGGTGGTGATTTTTGTGAACACGCGCTTAACTGCACAAACGGTCTACAAGAATTTTAATCGTTCAAAAGAAGGCGAAATAAGCATTTATAGACCTTTGTTTTTTGATGATGCAGGTTACGATGAAGTATCAGACTTTATTGAGAACCCAAATGCCCGTATTCTGATTGTAGCAAATGAAAATGCGGCCGATGTTGATGGAAAGGGCATTCCTTTTATCTTACATTTCGAACTACCAGAGCAAAAAGAAACGCTTATAAAACGTGTTATAAAACAAGGCGATAGCGAAGTAATTACTTTAACGTTTGCCACGGATATTGAATTGGCAGAAGTGAAGAAAATTGAACAAGCCATTGGACAAAAAATGGAAGTGATAGAGCTGCCCGAGGATTTAAAAATTGTAGATGCTGCTTCTGCTAAACCGAAAAAGAAAAAGTCTGACGACGAGGAAGATAAATCGGAGCGAGGCGCTGCTTTTCATGAGAAGAAAGCAAGTAACGTAAAAAATTACAATTATAGCGCAGGTGCCAAGGCAAAAATGACCTATAAAAAGAAAAAAGGACTTTCATAAATCCATACGAAAGAAGGCCAAAAAAACTCAATCGATGTTTTTTTGGCCTTTTTGTTTGTATAAGAAACTTGCCGTTAATTTTTATCAGTAGGATTTTTTTTCTTGCTTAACAGCATCTGAATCATCTTTTCTATCCGCACTATTCTTGTTTTCCCCTGTTTGGCGGTAACAATCCATAGCACATATTCCTTTCTGTGTGAATAGGCTAAGCCCTGATAAAAATCCAATGCTCCAGGGTGATGACTCAAAGCTTCAGCCAAATAATCAGGTAATATAACAGTTTTCTTTTGCACATCGATATAGCGCGCTAATTCATTTTTTTGAATATCTTCGTTACACGTGCCGGATGCTTTTATGGCGGTAATAAATTTTAGCCGTAGAGCCGTCCACACTTCGTTTATGGCGGCAGATGCACACGGGCTAATCCCAAACTGATCGAGATTTTTCCAGGTTTCCATACTATCTAAATCACTGGAAAGTTTAGCTGCTTTTTTAGGAAAAATGATCCAAAAAACCGTTTTTTCATTTATTTTACTTCGGTTTTCGTTAACCAATTTATACAAGACTTCTTTACTTGTAGCGAAAGCTAGTAAGGCTTGAAAGGAAGTCGGAGCACCGTAATCTAATTGAATGTTTGATGGGATATCGCCAAAAATAGCCAGTATATTTTCGGTTGCATTTTCAATTTTAACGGTATATCCCGGTTTAATTTGGAGTTTCTTTAGCAGCGCATTTTCCATACCTGAAGGCAACTATAATCTTAATTTAGCAAAGAAGTCCCAAAATACAATTCCCGCAGAAATCACAATATTAAAAGAGTGTTTAGTTCCAAATTGCGGTATTTCAATGCATTCATCAATTTTTTTCATCACCTCATCGCTCACACCATCCACTTCGTTTCCAAAAATTAACGCATACTTTTTAGTTTGATCAGGCATAAAGGTGTTCAGCATGGTACTGTTCTCGGCTTGTTCAATGGCTACGATTTCATATCCCTGAGCTCTTAATGCCTCGACAGCCGCTGTGGTATCCTCGAAATATTCCCAAGTAACTGATTGAGTGGCGCCCAAAGCCGTTTTTTCAATTTCCCGGTGCGGTGGTTTAGCCGTTATACCACATAACACTACTTTTTCCAGTGCAAATCCATCAGCCGTACGAAAAATAGAACCAATGTTGTGCATGCTTCTTACATTATCTAAAACTGCTACTACGGGTAATTTCTCTTGTGCTTTAAAGGTTTCTATGTCTGCACGATTTAACTCGTCTAATTTTAATTTCCTCATTTTTCTGTAGGTCGCATTTTAATGAAAGGACCGAAATTATGTTATTATTTTAAGAATACAGTTTACGAAAGCAAACAATAATGGTATGTTTGTTCAGTAATAAAAAATCAAAGTTACACTTTATGAGCGTACAGCAAATACCAACTGGATATATTATTGATGATACTGAAGTTATTGCCGTTGAATTAAGCAATAGCAAAGGCACCTTGGTTAAACTTTTTACCTATGGTGCTATTTTAAACAAGTTTATTGTTAAAAATGCGAAAGGCGAAATGCAAGATATTGTATTGGGTTTCGATCGTATTGAGGATTATTTCGATCAAGATTATTTGGCTGGATATCCCTATTTAGGAACCATCATTGGACGATATGCCAATCGAATTAAGAATGGTTCATTTGTGGTTGATGGAAAAAACTACCAAGTAGCTCAAAATGCCGGTAAGGATTCGTTGCATGGTGGAATAAATGGTTTTGATAAAAAGAATTGGGATATTGTAGATTACTCGGAAGAACAAAATTCCGTTACTTTTGAATATGAAAGTGAAGCTGGGGAAGAGAATTATCCAGGGAATTTAGTGGTCGCTTTAACGTTTGAATTAACAGAGAATGATGAGCTTATTTTAAGTTATGAAGCAGAATGCGATGAAGCTACCCCGATTAATCTAACGCACCATGCATATTTCAATTTATCGCCAACAGGTGAGACAGTTGAAAAGCACAAACAACAGATTTTTGCTTCGAATTATTTAGAACAAGATGATAACTTTTCGGTTACGGGTAAATTAATGGAGGTTAAAAATACAGCCTTTGATTTTACCGAAGCGAAAGAAATTGGCCGTGATTGGAATGCTGATACAGGTTACGATCAAACTTTTGTGTTGGATAAGATCTACGGTGATTTATCGCTTGCTAGTAAAACATCGGAAGCGGAGAGTGGTTTAACACTTAGCGTGTACACTACTGAACCCGTAGCGCATTTATATACCTCTAAATATTTGAATGTAAAGAACGGAAAAGCTGGCCGCGATTATCCACCATATAGTGCTTTTTGCATTGAAACCCAGCACCATCCAAATGCTATCAATATTGCTGAATTTCCTTCTACGGTATTGCAACCTGATGAGTTGTATACCCAAACTACTATTTTTAAAGTAGCCCTAAGTACATCATAACAAAAGAGGATGGGAGCTTAAACTCCAAAACATCTTCTATATTCTTTCCAGCACGAGTTGTATCGCTTTTTCAACAATTTGTGCTGGATTTTTGCTAAATTCTTTATTTACTCTACTGGCTAGAATGGCGTTGATGGATAGCGCATTATGCCCCAAAACCTTTGCCAGTGCATAAATACCAGCAGTTTCCATTTCTAAGTTGGTAATATGGGTTCCTTGATGATTAAAAGTACTGATTAAACCAACAAGATCCTTGATTGCGTTCTTTGCACGAACTTGTCTTCCTTGTGGAGCATAAAACCCAGGTGCTGTAATGGTAATGCCTTGTGGTAAATCCTTCCCAATGGTGTTAAGTAAGTCGGTGGAAGCTGCTGTAACATACGGATTTACTTGGTTAATCTCATGAAAATGCGCTTTGACTGCCGATAAAAGATTGGCCTCGTTTAGAGATAAATCTTGCTGATAGAAATTCATTAAAGCATCCATTCCAAGACCGTAGCAAGAAGCCAAAATGGTACCCATTGGTACATCCGTTTGTACAGCCCCCGAAGTACCAACGCGGATGATATTGAGTGATGTTAATTCTTTTTTGATTTCACGTGTATTAAAATCGATATTGACCAAAGCATCTAACTCATTGAAAACAATGTCGATGTTATCAGTCCCGATTCCTGTAGAAAGTACTGTAACACGATTCTTCCCTAAATAACCGGTATGCGTGATGAACTCACGTTTTCCTTTTTTTATCTCAATGGAATCAAAATACTTGCTTACTTCGCTTACACGATCGGGATCACCCACCGTAATTACGGTAGTAGCCACATCCTCCGGCAATAAATTTAAATGATAAACGCTTCCATCGGGGTTAATAATCAAGTCGCTTTCAGCTATTTTCATAGGTATAATACGTTAGCAATAAAGAGAAAATCTCTTAATTGGTAGCAAGATACGTTAATTTTAGATTTTCTATTTTATCAAATTTATTTATTACCGCATTGAGTTGTGCTTTACGAATTTCGAAATGCAGCAGGCACTGTGTATTGAAATCTTGCTTTAAAATTGTGATATTTTCATCTTTTACAACCTTCATTACATCGTTCATCTGAAGATATTCAAATTGAACTTCATACACATCATTAACGGTTTTATTGATTACTTCAGCTTCTTTAATCGCTTCTAAACTAGCATGCTTATACGCGTTAATTAAACCCGGAACACCCAATAAAGTACCACCAAAATACCGTACCACCACGATGAAGATATTGGTGATATCTGCTGAAAGTAAACAATTTAAAATTGGACGCCCGGCTGTACCAGATGGCTCTCCATCATCGTTCATACGAAAAATAGTTATATCCGGTGTTAAACGGTAAGCATAACAGAAATGCCTTGCTTTAGTGTGTTCTGAACGTAAATGCGCGAGAATGGGCTTTATTTCCTCTTCTGAACGAATGGGATACGCATACGCGATAAATTTACTTCCCTTATCGCGAAAAATCCCTTCTGATGGTCTCGCAATGGTTTTATAGGTATCGTCAAACAGCATACATTTGTGATAAGGTGATTAAAACAACTGCAACTAAAGCCAATACTAAACCAACATAGTTCAATTTAGAAAGCTTCTCTTTAAAAATAAAAATACCAATCAAACTACCAACTACAATTACACCTAAATTCATGGCTGCGAACACGGTAGAAGGATTCTTGGCCATAGCTTGATGGGCTTTTAAATAAAACAAAATATTCCCAAAATTAAATAAGCCTAACACAACACCGCAGGCAATATTAACTAATTGAAGTTTAGCTTTTCCTTGTAGCAGTTTAATTGCCATAATGGCGATAGAAACCACTAGAGACAAGCCAAATACAAGACTTAAAGAGGTTGTGTAAGGAACCGCTTTATACAAGGCTATTTGTTTAAAAAGCACATCAATTAGACCAAATCCAAAAAATACCGCTAAAAGATATAACCAGTTTTGATTTTTACTTTGCTCCGTCGTTGATTTTCGTAGAAACGTAAACAGAATAGCTGCAAAGCCAATAACCAAGCCTGTAATTTTATAGCGATTCAAGTCCTCTTGAAAAATAAAGTATGCCGCTAAAATTGGGATAAAAAGCGATAATCGCTGCGCAATATCCGTTTTAACAATCCCTACATTTTTAACAGATGCTGCCAAAACCAAAAAGATACTGGGTAAAAGAATACCTAATCCGCCATATACCAACCAGGGAGCATCTGATTGAATAGCTGCATACGTAGGTCTAAAAAAAGCAAAACATAAAAGTAAAGCGGTTAAATAATTGAGCGTAACGGCTTGGATAATATTGATTTGATACCGCTTTGCCAACTTTAATAAAATAGCAACAGTAACACTACAAATAACACTTAAAACAATGAATAACATTTAATTATAATGGTTTATATAAATTGATAATTGATCAGAATCAAAAGATATTTCTTCTTTTAAATTGCCATTTAGCTGAGGTGCCAACATTCCATCAGCCCAGCTATTTTTGGAAGTAAATACGCGTGCTTCGTCCCAGAGGTTCGCCTGGATGAATTGATTTAGCATATTCGCGCCACCTTCGATGATAACTGATTGAATATCCATAATATAGAGCTGGAAGGCTATTTTTTGTGGTAAATAGAAATGCATGTCTTCGAGCTGAATGAAATGAATAGTGCCTTCAACGGCCGTTTTAACTTCATTGAAAACAATCGTTTTCGCCTCTTCATTAAATAAATTACTCGCTTGGTCAATCTCCAGATTTTTATCAATAACCAATCGAATAGGGTTCTTTCCAGACCAATTTCGGGTAGTTAAGGAAGGATTATCAATCAAAGCGGTTTGTTTACCCACCAGAATAGCGTCTTCTTCGCTACGCCATTTATGACTTAATCGCTTTGCAACAGGACCTGAAATCCATTTTTGAGCTTTTTCTTTTGCTGCAAAGTAACCATTTGCAGTTTGTGCCCATTTAAGAATGATGTAGGGGCGTTGCTGGTTAATTCGCGTAAAGAAACGACGGTTAACAAAGTTACATGCTTCCTCTAAAACGCCCGTTACCACTTCAATACCAGCATTTTTTAGCTTCTCAATTCCTTTGCCATCTACATTCGAAAAGGGGTCACGATTCCCAATCACAACCTTTTTTAGCGCATGCCTAACGAACAAATCGGCGCAAGGCGGCGTTTTACCAAAATGTGCACAAGGTTCTAAACTTACATAAGCCGTTGCTTGTTTCAAAAGCTGTTCAGCTTCCTCGCCATAGCGGTTAAAAACATCTTTTATCGCATTTGGTTCTGCATGTGCTTCTCCAAATTTTTGATGATAACCTTCTCCTAAAACGATGTCATTCAACACGATTACACAGCCCACCATTGGATTTGGACTCACATTTCCAGCTCCCAATTGTGCTAATTCTAAGCATCTATGCATGTAAAATTCATCGCCCATGGGGCAAAAATACTAAAAAATGACTAGCAAAAAGCCGCTTTTTGAATAGTTACGGTATTAATTCGGTAAATTTGCCGTATGACACTTTTGGCTTTTAAAAAGCAATTCGAATTGGAGCTGAATCACCTTTACGCGCTTGATGAAATTCAAGCCATTTACAGCTTAGCAATTGAAACCTTGTTGAATTTATCTCCCATAGCACAACGCCTAAAAAGCGATGTGGAGCTTTCTGACAACCAAAAAGTACAACTGACAAAGCTCATAGACGCATTGAAAACAGGGGAGCCCATACAGCATATTTTAGGAGAAGCGCATTTCTACCAATTAATCTTTAAGGTAAATAAGAATGTGTTAATTCCACGTCCAGAAACAGAAGAGTTAGTAGATTGGATTTTGACCGATTACAAGCTTTCTGTACCAGCAGATTTAGCCATCCTTGACGTTGGAACCGGTTCAGGTTGCATTCCAATTGCTTTAAAAAAGAATTTACCATTTGCGCAAATAGCTTCCATGGATATTTCGGAAGATGCCCTTTCTATTGCACAACAAAATGCAGCAAAATTACAGACCGAAGTCAATTTTATTCATGCCGATATTTTGACATACAAATCTAAAGGTAAATTTGATATAATCGTTAGTAACCCACCGTATATCAGGAATTTAGAAAAAGAACAGATGCATCAAAATGTGCTCAGTTTTGAGCCTCATTTAGCTTTGTTTGTAGAAGATTATCACCCTTTAGTTTTTTACATAGCGATCACTGATCTGGCGCTTGAATCTTTAAAACCAGATGGTGTTTTATACTTCGAGATAAACGAATATTTAGCTAAAGATATGATTGATATGCTGAATCTTAAAGGATTTAAAAACATTGAATTAAGAAAAGATATTAATGGGAAAGACCGCATGATAAAAGCCTGTAGATAATTACGAGCGGGGATGGAACTGCGTAATTACTTCATGTAGGTATTCGCGGTCGATATGGGTATAAATTTCTGTTGTGGTAATACTGGCATGACCCAACATTTCTTGTACTGCGCGTAAATCGGCGCCTCCTTCAATTAAATGCGTTGCAAAAGAATGACGCAATGTATGCGGACTAATGGTCTTCTTTGAGCCTGATTGCTCCGCAAGGCTTTTAATCAGTGTGAAGATGGAAACCCGCGATAGCTTAGCCCCAAAGCGATTCAAGAAAACATAATCCTCATTTCCTTTTTTGACTTTAACATGTACCCGCACCTGCGTCAGATAAATATCAATCATTTTTAACGCCACGCTTCCAATCGGTACCAGACGTTCTTTATTGCCTTTACCCATAATTTTAACAAACTGTATCTGCGGAAAAATGTTGGATATCTTTAATTCGGTTAGTTCGCTTACCCGCAAACCGCAGCCATACAAGGTTTCAATAATAGCCTTATTGCGCATCCCCTCGGGCTTAGAGGCGTCTATCGCATCAATTAAGCCGTTTATTTCATGAATATTTAATGTGTCGGGCAGCTTTCTACTCAATTTTGGTGATTCAATTAAAGCTAAGGGATTGTTGACAACGACTTCTTCTAAAATTAAAAAAGAAAAAAAAGCTTTTAATCCAGAAATAACACGTGCTTGGGTACTGGCCACCATCCCCAATTCGTTGAGCCAGGAGAGGAATTTCCGAATGTCTTGAATAGAAACACTTGCAAGCGTAGGCTTGGCATTTATAGACAAAAAGTATTGCACAAGTTTTTCAATATCAGACAGATACGCATCAATAGAATTTACTGACAGCGATTTTTCTAACTTCAAATAATCTTTAAATCCTTTAATATATGTTTGCCAAAGCATGGTTTATTTAAGATTTTTTATAACATTGCAACGTTACAACAATTTAATCGAACTATTCAGCATGAAAATACAAATTATTAATGGACCCAATTTAAATTTACTAGGCGTTAGAGAGCCCTCTATTTATGGCAATACCAGTATTGAAACGTACATTAAAGAGCTTCGTGAGGTATATTCCATCGTTGAAATTGAGTATTTTCAAAGCAATGTTGAAGGCGAGTTAATCAATAAATTACATGAAGTTGGTTTTAGCTATGATGGAATTATTTTAAATGCAGGAGGGTATACGCATACTTCAGTAGCTATTGCCGATGCCATTGCTGCGATTAAAACACCGGTTGTTGAAGTGCATATTTCGAATATTTATGCAAGAGAAGAATACCGTCACGTTTCCTTAACCGGAAAGAATTGCCAGGGGGTATTAACCGGCTTTGGTATTCACGGATATCGCTTAGCACTCGAAAGTTTATTACTCAAAAGCTAACGACTTCAACATAACTAGTAAACTCCGATCAGTACGGTTTTGACACGAATTTGAAAACGTGTTAAAACCGACCAATTATTTCAAGTCGGAGAAATATTTAATCTTTTTAATAAAGAAGGCCCATACAACGCTGTTGCTGTAAACGCCGGTATGTTGGAAGTAGGCTTTTTGTTTACTGGTTCTTTTTTTAGCCGTTTTAAAAAGCGCTGTTAAAAAATGCCAATGTCCTTTACTTACCGAAGCAGTAAAGGCAGGTTTTCCACTGAGTAAAAAATGCCACCAGGCTACAAAATCGATACACATGCGTATAAAAATCCTGAAAACGGCATCCGCAGCAGGTAGGTTCTTCTGCATGATAATCAGATTATTCCTAAAATTCAGATACGTTTTAAAGGGATTTTCTGTTTGTAAAGTACCGCCGCCTACATGGTAAACTTCCGCATCAGGGCAATACATCACTTTATAATCTAGGTTTTTTAAACGCCAGCACAAATCAATTTCTTCCATGTGCGCAAACAAATCAGCATCTAAACCGCCAACCTCTCTCCAATAAGCACTTTTGATGAAAAAAGCGGCTCCACTGGCCCAGAAAACTTCTTCTGAATGATTGTACTGACCATTATCCTGTTCGTACACATTAAAAATTCGGCCGCGACAAAAAGGAAAACTAAACCGATCTAAATACCCACCCGCAGCGCCTGCATATTCAAACTGACTTTTATCGCTATACCATTTAATTTTCGGTTGAGCTGCCGCAATTTGAGCATCACTCTCCATTAAATCGATTACTGGCTGAATCCAATTCGGCGTCACTTCAACATCTGAGTTTAGCAAAATGAAATAATCGGCTTCTACTTGTGCTAAAACTTTATTATAGCCACCCGCAAAACCGTAATTAATGTCATTTTGAATAATTTTCACCGATGGAAAATTGTTACGTAGAAATGCTACAGAATCATCCGTGGAAGCGTTATCACCCACCACAATTTGTAAATTATTGTATTTCGAAAGCAAAATACCGGGCAAAAACTGCTCTAAATATCTTTTCCCGTTCCAATTTAATATAACAACAGCTACAGAAGCGTTCATTCAGTTTATTGTATTTTTCCCGTTTTAAACAATGTTTTTATACGCGAAATGTAGTTAATAAGCACCCGCAAAGTGTCTTTGTGATCATCAAACACCAATGGAATGCGCTATTAACCTTTTTGTGTAAAATAAAATTTAAACCTTTTAAGATAATGTAGTAATCTTGCAGAAATTAGCGGTTTTAGCGTTTTATCTGCAAAGGTAAGAACAGCGCTATTCGCAAATTCTTTATTTATTCACTATTTTTAATTAGGTTCCGACTACAAACATAAATTTTCAAATGCAAAATACCGCTATACTTCCGTTATTTTATCTTCCACCGGTGGGTTATTTTAGTTTAATGCAATCACTCGGCGATCAATTTTTGTTAGAAAAATACGAGCACATGCCAAAACAAACCTATCGCAATAGAGCCTCTATTTATTCGCCAAACGGGAAATTAGACATTACAGTTCCTGTGGTAAAAGGCTCTAAGAATCATACCGTACTTAAAGATGTTCGCATTAGTTACGATTATAATTGGCAACGTTTACATTGGTTAAGTTTAGAAAGCTGTTATCGCCGATCGGCCTATTTTGAGTATTATGAAGATGAACTAAATCCTTTCTTCACCAAGAAGTTTGATTTTCTGTTTGATTACAACATGGAGTTGCTGCAATGGCTGACAAAAAAAATGAAAATGACCACAGAGATAAAAGTAACTACCGATTATACTGATTCCCTGTCATCCGATTTAGATTTTCGAGGGATGATGAATCCAAAAAAAGTAGAAGATCGTGTAAACAATAAACCTTATTTTCAAGTTTTTGAAGATAGACATCAATTTTTACCCAATCTAAGCATTGTAGATTTATTGTTCAACCAAGGTCCACAGGCTCGATTATATTTGTAAGCATGGCAAAAAACAAGGCTCGTCACAAGCGCAAGCATTACAATGTACCGCATCCGGGCACAAGTCCGGGAGCATATATCATTGACGATAATGCACTTAAACCCATTATTACGCTTCATACCTATAACGAAAATGCCTATCGTAAGGAGGAATTATCCAATTTAGATCAGCTCGATAAAATTATCAGCGATCCCAATTTTACGTATTGGTTTGATATTAAAGGACTTGGCGACCCGAAACTATTTGAAAACTTAGCTAAAAAACTAAAAGTAAGCCCTTTAGTTTTAGAAGATATTACCAGCTCTTATCAGCGTCCAAAAATGGATGAATACGATGCTGATGATTATCTATTTGCCGTAAGCAGGCATTTATACTTAGGGACAGATAACGAACTTTGCAACGAGCAAATTTCATTTATTTTGACCAAAAATTGTTTATTCAGTATACAAGAAAACTACGACGATTGCTTTGATCCCGTTAGAAAACGGTTGGAACTCGGAAAGGGCAATATCCGCCCAGGAAAAAGCAGTTATTTAATGTATGCCATTATGGATGTCATTGTTGATAGCTATTTCGCGCTACTCAATTTTTGGGGCGAGGAGTTGGATGCTATTGAAGATCGCTTATTTGAAAAACCCGATAAGCACATCATGTACGATACGCAAACGATTAAGCGGTATTTAATTCAGATTCGAAAAGTAGCCTGGCCTGAACGGGATAAGCTAAACGACCTCTTGAGAAGCGAAAATGCACTCATTAGCAATCTAACCAAAACATACCTGAAAGATGCCTACGATCATTGTATTCAGATCATAGATTTTATTGAATCTTTAAAAGAGATTGCTGCTGCAAATATTGATATGAACTTGAATATTGTGAGCAACCGGATGAATGAAATCATGAAGGTACTCACCATTATCTCATCCATTTTTATTCCCTTAACCTTTATTGCGGGAATATACGGAATGAACTTTAGTCGAGAGGATCCGGTAACCGGTAAAATACTGAAGGACAACATGCCCGAACTGTATATGGAACACGGGTATGTATACACCTGGATACTGATGATTGTGATTGTAATTGTTCAAGTACTGTTCTTTATGCGACGTGGTTGGTTCAAGTAAAAGGCACCGTAGCAATACCACGGGGGATTAATTAGTAAAAAATCAATACCTTTAGCAGTCCATTAAGAGATCATCTTTTTCATCCCAAATACCCAACCTAAATTTAAAACGAATGCAATCATTTGAGATCGATAAAAGCGACGTACTAAAAGTTAAAAACGCCATAACAGCGGGGGATGAATCTTTAAAAGAGGTTTTAAGGGAGTATCATGCCTCTGAGATTGCTATTCTTTTTGAACGTTTAAACAAGAATGAACAACAACATATCATTAATATTCTCCCAGCCGAAATCGCTTCTGAAATCATTTCTGAGATGGATGAGGAATCGCACCCGGAGGATTTACTTTTCCAACTTCATCCCGATAAACGTGCAGAAATTGTAGAGGAGCTTGATTATGATGACGCCACAGATATTATCTCGCAATTAGAAGATCATGAACAAAATGAAATTCTTCAGGATTTAAATGAAGAAGATGCGTCAAACATCCGGAATCTTTTAACCTACGACGAGAAAACGGCCGGTGGTTTGATGAACACCGATATCATCTGTGTAAACATTAATTTGTATAAAAAAGATGCCATTGATGAAATTATCCGCCAAAGCGAAGAAATGGAAGAATTTTATACCATTTATGTCGTGGATGATCATGCTGTTTTTAAAGGCGTAGTTTCGTTAAAAGATATCATTAAGGCCAAACATAATGCTAAAATCACTGAATTGGTCAAAATGGATGCTGTTTATGTGTATCCAAACACCGACCAAGAGGAGGTAGCCAATTTAATTTCTCAGTACAACTTAACCAGTATCCCCGTTATTGATAAACACCATAAATTATTGGGTCGGGTAACGTTTGATGATGTTATCGATGTAATGGAAGAAGAAAGCACGGAAGATATCTTAAAGATTTCAGGGGTTTCGGAAGACGAGGAATTAAGTGGTAACTGGCTTGAAGCGGTTAAATCGCGTTTACCTTGGCTGGTTATTAATTTAGCAACGGCATTTTTTGCCTCGAGTGTGGTAAGGTATTTCGATCCAACCATTAAGTTAATTCCTGCTTTAGCAGCATACATGACCATTATTGCGGGTATGGGTGGAAATGCAGCTACACAAGCCTTAGCGGTAACGGTAAGACGTATTTCCTTATACGATTTAAGTGACAATCAAGCCTATAGAACCGTTTTAAAAGAATTTACAGTAGGTTTAATCAATGGTGCAACCAACGGCTTTATCGTATTTATTTTTGCTTGGCTATTTGATGCGAATGCCATGCTTGGATTGGTTATTTTCTTGGCCATGACAGGCAACTTAGTCATTGCTGGTATTACGGGGGCAGGGATTCCATTAATTTTAAAGCGCGTTGGAATTGATCCAGCCATTGCATCATCTATTATTATTACTACTTTTACAGACGTTTTTGGTTTCCTCCTCATATTAGGGTTAGCCAGCAAATTATTATTGTAAAAAATAAATGTGAAGAGAGAAATTCCTATGGAGGATTTTTTAACAAAAGATTCATTAAACAACATGCAAACGACACGACACGACTGGAGCAAAGAAGAAATTTACGAAATATACAACAGACCCTTTTTAGATTTGGTGTATGAAGCTGCTTCGGTACACAGAGCAAATAAAGATTATAACGAAGTTCAAATTAGTTCATTAATTTCTATTAAAACCGGAGGATGTGCCGAGGATTGTTCATACTGTCCACAAGCAGCACGTTATCACACCGATTTAGAAGTTCAGCCCTTAATGCAAGTAGGAGCTGTAGTAAGTGCAGCCGTAAAGGCAAAAGAGGGCGGAGCATCACGTTTGTGCATGGGCGCTGCTTGGCGCGAAGTACGCGATAACCGCGATTTTGATCGCATTATTGAAATGGTAAAGGCTGTAAACGAAATGGATATGGAAGTGTGTTGTACCTTGGGTATGCTTACTGAAAACCAAGCACAACGCTTAGCTGATGCTGGTTTATTTGCCTATAACCATAATTTAGACACATCAGAAGACGATTATAAGCGCATTATTTCCACCCGTACCTACGATGATCGTTTAAACACCATTAAAAACGCTCGTAAAGCAAAATTAACGGTTTGTAGCGGTGGTATTATCGGCTTAGGTGAAACCGTTGAAGATCGTGTTTCGATGTTGCAAACATTAGCCAACATGGATAAACACCCTGAATCGGTGCCGGTTAATGCATTGGTTCCGGTAAAAGGTACGCCACTTGAAAATCAACCGCGTATTCCAATTTGGGACATGGTACGCATGATTGCAACAGCACGCATCGTTATGCCAAATTCTGTGGTGCGTTTATCGGCTGGTAGAAACGAAATGAGCACGCTTGAACAAGCCTTCTGCTTTATGGCGGGAGCAAGTTCAATCTTTGCTGGCGACAAGCTATTAACGACGCCTAATCCTGCTTTTGTAGACGATATGGCTATGTTTGAGCTCTTAGGTTTAAAAACACGTGAGGCCTTTAAAAATGGTCGCCCTGAGAACACGAAATTGAAAGAAGAAATCGCCTAGAATAGATTTCATAGACATAAAAAAACTCGCTAAGGATATTAGCGAGTTTTTTTATGTTTTAAAAGATGGTTAAGCTAATTTAGCCAATGCATCTTTAATTCTTCTTAAGGCTTCTTTCAAGCTCTCATCCGATGCCGCATACGATAAACGGATATAATTGTTATTTCCGAATGAATCGCCACCCACGGTTGCTACGTGTCCTACGTTTAATAAGTACAATGCCAAATCAGATGAATCTTTAATTACATTTCCATTTTCATCTTTTTTCCCGAAGAACGAACTAATTTCAGGGAAGAAATAGAATGCACCATCCGGTAAATTAGTTTTCACACCCGGAATTTCATTTAACAAGTTATACACCAATTCTCTACGACGCAGGAAAGCCTCTTTCATTTCTAATACACTTGCCAAACCTTGCTCGTAAGCAACAATTCCTGCACGTTGTGCAATAGAACAAGTACCAGAAGTAGTTTGCCCTTGTAATTTATCGTTAGCAGCAGCAATTTCTTTACTCGCAGCAATGTATCCTAAACGCCATCCAGTCATGGCAAAAGCTTTAGAAAAGCCATTCACAATTATTACACGCTCTTTTACGCTATCAAATTGTGCAATTGATTCATGTTGATCGACAAAATTAATGTGCTCATAAATCTCATCCGATAAGATGAAAATATTCGGATATTTTTCAAACACCTTAACCAAAGCAGCTAATTCAGCTTTGCTGTATACCGAACCTGTTGGGTTGCAAGGCGATGAAAACATAAATAGCTTCGTGCGCGGTGTAATCGCAGCTTCTAATTGCTCAGGTGTGATTTTGAAATCGCTCTCAATATCGGTATCAATGAAAACCGATTTCCCCTCAGCAAGTGTTACCATTTCTGAGTATGAAACCCAATACGGAGTAGGAATAATGACTTCATCACCTGGATTAATTAAGGTCAAAATAACATTGGATAGCGATTGCTTAGCGCCTGTTGAAACCACGATTTGCGATACATCGTAATCCAAATTATTTTCAGTTTTAAGTTTATTCACAATTGCTTGACGCAAATCTGGATATCCTGGAACAGGAGAATAGCGCGTAAAATTGTCATCTAATGCCTTTTTTGCAGCATTTTTTACATGTTCTGGAGTGTTAAAGTCTGGCTCGCCTACGCTTAAGCTAATTACATTAATGCCTTTCGATGCTAATTCGCGACCTAATTTAGTCATTTTTAGGGTTGCAGATTCTGAAAGGTTGTTGATACGGTCTGATAAGATGCTCATGGTTAATTACTTTGAACGCAAATATATAAACCAAATATTATTCTGCACTAAAAAAGCATCTTTTTTCTCATTAAATTTATAGTATAAGCGTAAATTTGCAAAAATTAAAAGCCGTGCCAGTAAAAAAAAGAGCAATTATTATTTCATTATTGGTGAGTGTTATATTGATGCTTGCTAAATTCTCTGCTTATTTTTTGACTGAATCGAATGCAGTTTTAACAGATGCCGCTGAGAGCATCATTAATGTTATTGCCGGAACATTTGCTTTCTACAGTGTTTACCTAAGCACGCAGCCCAAAGACGAAAATCATCCCTACGGGCATGGTAAGGTAGAATATTTCTCTGCCTTTGTTGAAGGCATACTAATTTTAATTGCAGGTATAATCATTATTTGTAAATCCATTTACAACATCATTTATCCACATCAAATAGGCAACTTATTGATGGGAACCCTGATTATAGGCCTTTCTGGTTTGATCAATTTTTTTGTTGGTATATATCTCATCCGTGTGGGTAAAGCGCAACACTCGGTTACTTTGGTTGCCGATGGCAAACATTTACTGACAGATACATACACCAGTGGAGCCATTATTTTGGGCTTAATTCTCATCCAAGCAACTAACATCCTTTGGTTAGATAGTATCATTTCCGTGGCTGTAGGCTTGTATATTATCTATTCCGGATATTCCTTAACACGTGGCTCTGTTGCCGGATTAATGGATGAAAGTGATTTTACATTGGTAGAAGAGGTGGTTACTGTTTTGCAAAACAACAGGCATAATCCCTGGATTGATGTACATAATTTACGCACGCAACAATATGGATTTGAGTTTCATATTGATTGTCACGTGACATTGCCATATTATTTCGACTTAAATAAAGTGCATAAAGAAATCTCGCAAATTGGCGAGCTAATCAATGCCAATGGTGTTCGTCAGGCAGAAATGTTCATTCATGCCGATCCATGTTTACCAGAATGTTGTCACTATTGTAAAATGAGCGAATGCGCAGTAAGATCAGAACCTTTCAAAACTGAAATTATTTGGACTCCTGAAATTGTCATAAAAAATAAAAAACACTTCGAAAATGAGCTACTTTAATGTTCGGGTTTACGGTTTACTAATCAATCAAAAAAATGAGGTATTGGTAAGCGATGAAGAAGAATACGGTTTCCGGTTTAGCAAATTCCCTGGCGGTGGTTTAGAACTTGGCGAAGGTTTGATTGATGGATTAAAACGCGAATTCTTAGAAGAATGCAACGCCGAAGTGGAAATTATTAGCCATTTCTATACGACAGATTTTTATGAAAAATCATCGTTTAACGATAGCCAAGTTATTAGTGTTTATTACCTAGTTAAAGAACTGGAACCACTACCAATCAATTTTAAAACTAAAATATATGATTTTGATACAACAGGAGAAATCTTACAGGCTTTCCGTTGGGTAGATATTCAAACGTTAAACATCAATGAAATCACTTTTAAAACCGATAAAACGGTTGCCTCAATACTAAAGAATACATTTAAATAAGACTCTTAAATAACAATAAATTAACAAATTATAAAAAATATGTCTTCTCTTCAAGAACGCGATGAAGCTGTTATATGGCATCCATATACGCAAATGAAAAATGCCTTACCTCACATACCTATTGTGAAAGGTGAAGGCGTGTATGTTTTTGACGAACAAGGCACAAAGTACATCGATGCAGTTTCATCGTGGTGGGTCAATATTCATGGGCATGCCCATCCGCATATAGCCAAAAAAGTATCCGAACAGTTAAACACCTTGGAACATGTTATTTTCGCAGGCTTTACACATGAACCAGCCGTTTTATTAGCTGAAAGATTACTTCCTCTGTTGCCTGGCAAACAAGAAAAAGTATTTTACACTGATAATGGTTCCACAGCCGTAGAGGTTGCGTTAAAAATGTGCTTACAATATTGGGACAACAAAGGAACGCCTAAAACTAAAATCATAGCCTTTAAAAACGCCTATCATGGAGATACATTTGGAGCCATGAGCGTGAGTGGACGAAGTATTTTTACAGATGCATTCAATTCCCTGTTATTTGATGTTGTTTTTATTGATCTACCAAATGAAGAAAATGTTCAAAAAATAGTCACCCAAATTGCAGCATTAAGGGGAGAAGCGGCCTGCTTCATTTTTGAACCGCTCATTTTAGGTTCGGGCGGTATGTTAATGTACGAGGCAAACCAACTAAATATACTCATTCAAACCTGTAAAGAAAATGACATTCTAACCATCGCAGATGAGGTAATGACTGGTTTTGGACGTACTGGAACTTATTTTGCATGCGAAAAATTAGAAAACAAGCCCGATATTTATTGCTTAAGCAAAGGCATTACGGGTGGCACCATGCCATTAGGCGTAACCACTTGTAGCAACGAAATATACAATGCTTTTCTAAGCGATGATAAACTAAAAACCCTTTATCACGGTCATTCCTTTACCGCAAATCCAATTGCATGTGCGGCATCTCTAGCCAGTTTGGATATTTTACTCGAAGAGAAAACTATTCAAAATATCAAGCGGATCGAAGCCAAGCATCAAGCGTTTTTCAAAGAAATCGCAGGGCATCCGAAAGTGAAAGATATTCGTCAAACGGGTACCATCATTGCCATTGAGTGGGAGACAGGCAATGAAACATCTTATTTAAGCAATCTTCGTAACTTACTGTATAACTTCTTCTTAACTAAAGGAATCATATTGCGTCCCCTAGGAAACATCATCTATATTTTGCCTCCATATGTCATTTCAGATGAGGATTTAGATTACATTTACGCCTGCATTAGGCAAGCCTTAGAAGAAATTTAATGAAAGGCATCCATGTTAAATCGGGAGAAATGAAATAGACATAACTTCCTTTTATATGGGTGCTCTGCTATTTTAAGCTAGGTCGTTTTTTTCTAAATAACCGCCAAGTGCTTCGTTAACAAAATAAGTCCAACCTGCGTTGAAGCTCGACTTACCGAAATCACTACCTCCACTGGCAAAGCTATCGATTCCTGTATGCGTCAATGTTAGCTTTGTTTTATCGCCAAGCGGACTCAATTCCCAGCTCACTTCCGAATACCCTTCATTGCCTTCGTATACCCAAGAATAGGTTATTTTCTCGTTCTCAAGAACTTCTTTAATTTCGCACAAATGTAAATATTGTGGTCCATCATCCGGACCACCGCTAAATTGAAACTTAAACCCAACTTCGGGTTTAAAATCTTCCAACTGAAAATACCATTGCTTCAACTCATCATTTTGTGTTAAAGCTTTCCAAATTCTTTCTGGGGATGCATCGTGTGTTACCACCACTGGTTCATCTTTCATATTATTTATTTTTAGTAAAATCCATGTAGAGTATATTCCAACGGTGACCATCTAAGTCGCAGAAACCACAACCGTACATCCAACCATCTTTATAGCCAGGTTCTGCATATAACGTACCACCGGCATCTTTTACTTTTTGGGCTATTTCATCCACTTCTTCCGGACTTTCAGCATCAAAGGAAAGCAAATATTCAACACCACTAGCGGTATCGATGTTTTTAGTTGATACAAAACTTTCAAAAAGAGGTATGGTAAAGAGCATCAGTACAAAATTTCCTTCACCTATTAAAAAACAAGCAGAATCATTATTAGATCCGTAATTTGCATTGAGCCGAAAGCCAATTTTAGTAAAAAACTCCTTCGATTTTTGAATATCCTGAACTGGAAGATTTATCCAAGCTGATTTTATCATCGCGTATACATTTTAATTATTTATAATTGAAACCTCTTTTGCGGATATTGCTCCACGTGATTCATAATTAAATTTACAATATAACTATTTGATTGATATGTTTCTAGCTTATCTTTTAAAATTACGGGATTCTCTGTCAACTGCGCTTTATTTGGAAAATATCCCATACCATAAAACTTACCATTCTCAACCAATAAACAGCTTACTTCTTCGTCTTTACGTCCATCGTCTACTAGCGCAAAACTGGGCTGCATGTTTTGAATATCTTCCAGGGCTTTTTTTAAGCGTTTATTGTAAACAGAAACCGTTTCAATTTTACTACAAGCACCAAAGCATTCTCCACTTTCGTGTGCAACACATTTTACATTGCTTTTTTGGAGATAGCAAAGTTTGGCACACAATTGATATTTTTCTATCAGATGATTTAAAAAATTGTATCCCGCGCTAATGCTCGAAAAACTTTGTAAAGCCTTATTATTTTTTTGATGCTTATCAATTGCAAGACGCAAATAGCCGTTTTGGTCTTCAAAAACATATAAATCGTACTTGTATTCGTAGCGTTTCATGGCGCGATTACTTTCAGGCCAGAGCCGCTTAATTTCGTTGGCTTCTAGAATAAGGGCCATTAACTCGGTTCCACAAACCACGTAATCAATGTGATGAATAAGACGCAAAAAATCTTGTCGTTGTTTAACCGGCGTATTTCCGCTAAAATGACCTAACACGCGTTTGCGTAGATTCTTAGCCTTCCCAACGTAGATAATCTTGCCCTTGTTATCTTTAAAATAATAAACCCCTGGTTGCATGGGAATTTGTGCAATAACTTTTTTATCGAGGTTAGGAGGGAGCACTTGTTCCTTGGAGTTTTTCTTAAGCATTTCTGCAATAACCCCTTCCTGGTCGGTTTCTTGAAGTCGATTAAATAGGATACTTGTGGCATCAGCATCGCCTTGCGCACGGTGACGATTATTAATCGGAATATTTAGTTCATGGCAGAGCTTCCCCAAGCTGTAAGAGGCTTTTCCCGGAATCAGTTTACGGCTCAAACGAACGGTACAGAGTTTTTTACAACTCAATTCATATCCTGCGTAAGAGAGGTGATGTTTTAAAAATGAAAAATCGAAATTAACATTATGCGCTACGAATACTTTGTTATGAAGAAGTTGATAAATTTGTAAAGCAACATCCGAAAACGTGGGTGCATCTTGAACCATCTCATCATCAATCCCTGTTAAAGCAGTAATATATTGTGGAATAGCGCGTTGAGGATTAATAAGCGTATTAAAAGATTCCACAACTTCTAATCCATCATGGATACTAATGGCCACTTCGGTAATACCGTTAGCAGCTGCATACCCTCCAGTGGTTTCTATATCGACTATAGCGTACAACATTAAAAATCTAATTTTATTAGCAAATATACGCTAAAAATATTAGTAATATAACTTATTAATAATTAATTTTCTTTAATAAGAACGCTTAATTCAATGGTGTATTGTTTTGGCTATTTTGATTCAAAAAGTCAATTAAACTAGCTAAATATCCACTTGAAACAAGGTAAGATGATCCATTAGATAATGTTAATCGGCTTCCTAAAAGATTTTTTAGATGATTTTTTGCAATGATAGTCGAATCGTTAATTTGAATAAAGGCTTCAAGATTCGTTAGGATTTCTTGCACTTCCTTAAACTTCTCTTTTCCTGCTTGATAACACGTTTGAGTTGTCAGAAATAGGACGTTATCTTCCGCATTTTCTACAACAATAAAGTTTTCAGCTTCTATTTTTTTAAGGCTTTCTTCCTTTCTATCCGTGTGAAGTTCAAAAAAAGATTGATCAAAAATAAGAAGTGGGTTGATGGTTTCTGGCGTAGTTGGGTATAAATTATGGATGGTTTTTTTGAAATGCATGATCGAATATGGCTTGAGCAAATAAGCATCGGCATTTACTTTAAAGGCATCAATCGCATAACGGGGGTGCGCGGTTGTAAAAATCAAATATTTAGTTTTGGGCCGGATGAGTGTTGCCAATTCTATTCCCGAAATAGATGGCATCTCAATATCCAGAAAAACAATATCCAACTGATTACTGTCTCTGATCGCTTCAAGAGCTTTCAAAGGCTCTGAATAGCTATCCACCAATGATAAATTTGGCAATGTGGTAAGGTAATCTTTCAGGCTTTCTAAAGAATGTGGATCATCATCAATAGCAATACAATTTATCGGCATTAAGGTTTAGTTTTAGTAAAGGGAAAATACGAGGAAGAAATAGATTATCAAAATAGAAATATCCTAAAGTTGATAAAATTGTTTCTTTAGTTTAATATCTAACAACAAAATTTATACATTCATCAGTTTTCGTATATTTTTTTTTTGGTCAATCCTGATTTTTAATCAAAAAAAATCAATCAATTATATTAATCTTAAAAAAATGGTTCATTTAAAGACGTTATGTTTTATTTTTCTACTAAAAGAAGTACGGATAGGCATTTGGGCTACTTGGTTCAGTTGATTGAAGTTTAAATTTAGTTTGCGCTAATATAGATAATTATTGTTAATGAACTCAAATGGACACTTACATTTTTTTGTAAACTTTATATGTCCTCAATATCGTAATTACTGATTTAAATTGTAAATCTATCACATTCCTAAATTGAATAAAAATAACACGAGGTTGATTTCTTTTGCAGGATTGAATACCCGCTACTACCTAATAACTATTTATTTCGATGGTTTAACTGGATAATCAAGGATTTTGAACACCAAACCGATGTAATAGCACTAAATGATAAGGTAAAACTTGATTTTAGCTTATTCAATATACTTACTCTAGAACTATTTTCACAAAGCATATACTTGCATGACAAAAACCTGTTGCAAACACTTAAAGTCCGATACATAACCTTAGTTCAATTTCATTATAAATCCTACAAAAGCATCGAATTTAATATAACCGAGGCAAGCTTTATACGTGTCAATCTATTTATAGAACCAGCATGAGGCGGCAAACTGTAAACTAGCTATACACAAATAAGGCATTTATTGAATTACCTAAAATTGGAATGATTTAAAGTATTTTTGTGTACACAGAAATTGAATAAGACCGAACATGACAGAGTACGTGATTTTAGTAGACGAAAATGATTCTCCGTGGGGTTTGATGGAAAAAATGGAAGCTCATGAAAGGGGAGAATTACATCGTGCTTTATCTGTTTTTATTTTTAATTCCAAGAATGAGTTACTCTTGCAACAACATGCATTGCAAAAATATCATTCTGGAGGTTTATGGACTAATACCTGTTGCAGTCATCAACGCCGATAGCGAAAATGATTTAGCTGCCGCCAACCGCCACTTATTTAAAGAAATGGGGATGAAATACGATTTAACCTATTTATTTAAATTCAGCTATAAAATTGATTTCGAAAATGGCTTAAGCGAACATGCGTTAGATCATGTGTTCATTGATTTTCAAATAAGGCTCCAAATATAAATCCATCAGAAGTTGTCCACTACCA
This sequence comes from Pedobacter paludisoli, assembly GCF_052344095.1. Lineage (GTDB taxonomy): Bacteria > Bacteroidota > Bacteroidia > Sphingobacteriales > Sphingobacteriaceae > Pedobacter. The sequence continues at coordinate 1,202,260 of NZ_CP179926.1, forward strand.
GTACTTGTCTTTAGAATCTCTCCAGAATGATATTGGTTTGAATCTTTCTAATGATATCGGATAGTCAAAGATCAGTTTAGAAAGGGTAGTAGATAAGCTAAAAAAGGTGATGAAATAAAAAACGGGCATACAGCCTAAGCCATATACCCGTATCTAAATTAACGCTCTCGAGGACAAATATAGAGTTAGTTTTTAAAAATCCAACATGTTTAACATTTCTTTTACTTAAAAATGATAAACTAACTCAGTTATTTTCAAGCAAAAAACCAATCAACACTTTGATAATAAACATATTACAAATCAAATCATACAAATAATATATTTTTAAAAAAAAAATTATTCTCTTTAAATAATTTCAAAACATATTTTATGTGGTCGTATTTAACAGGCTAATACCATATATAAAACTACAATAATTTAGAAAATATGCATATAACGAGGTTGGTTTTTATTGCAGAATTTAATCAAACATGGTTGATTTAAGCTATACCAGCAAACAATATAACATTTTAAATATTTAACTAATTGATTTTTAGTAAATTTAAGATAAAATTTAAGAACTAAATGCTATGGAAAGATCACGAATTTTAACACTTTTAGAGACTATCAATCAACAAGTGAGTTCCTCTATTTTAGGTGGAATGGAAGAAGAATACGAAGAATTAGAAAAAATGGGATATATTGTCATTCATCGCGAATCCATTCAATGGTCTGCCTCTATGACACCTGAAGGCAATGCGTTTATAGGACACGATTGACCTCTATGGAATGAATACGCCAAGGAGTGCATTAATTGGCATAATTCTCCTAAATTTGCATAAAATTTCAAAAGTCTTTTTAACCTAAAAGACTTATCGATAGCTTATGGATGTATTTGTTCCGAAATTAAGAACAGTCAATGTTACGCGATACGTAATGCCTTTGCGCGAAGGAGGTTCCTTGCCTGCTATTGCCGAAGCGGATGACGATTTCTTATATGTTTTAAAATTTTATGGTGCCGGACAAGGTACAAGGGCTTTAATTGCAGAACTTTTGGGATGTGAAATTGCTCGTTTACTTGGTTTACGCGTACCAGAATTGGTTTTTGCAAATTTAGATGAGGCTTTTGGAAGAACCGAACCAGATGAAGAAATTCAAGACTTATTAAAAGCAAGCGTTGGTTTAAATTTGGCTGTACACTATTTAGCAGGCGCAATCACTTTTGATCCAGCTGTTTCTACAATAGATGGCAAACTTGCGTCGCAAATTGTTTGGCTAGATTGTTTTTTAACAAACTTAGACCGTACCTGCCGCAACACTAATATGCTCATGTGGCATAAAGAACTATGGATAATTGACCATGGTGCGGCCTTGTATTTCCATCATACCTGGCATAACTGGGAGGAGCAAGCAGCAAAGCCTTTCACATTGGTAAAAGACCATGTTTTATTGCCGTGGGCAACCGAACTTGAACAAGTGCACCAAGAATTTACCGCTATTTTAACGCCCGAAAAATTACAAGCAATAGTCAACCTTATTCCAGATGTTTGGCTGAAGGATGAAAGTATTTTTAGTTCTCCGGATGAATACCGTAAAGCGTATACTGCGTTTTTATCGGTTCGCTTAGCACATTCCACTAATTTTTTAAAAGTAGCAGAAGATGCAAGAAAGAACATTATTTGAGTATGCCGTTATTCGCGTAGTGCCAAAGGTAGAGCGTGAAGAGTTTTTAAATGTCGGTGTTATTTTGTTTTGTTCGAAGCAGAAATTCTTACAAACCTTATTTCATTTAGATGAGGCTAGAATTAAGGCTTTTGCGCCTACTACCGACATTCAGGAGCTTCGAGATAATTTGTGTGCTTTTCAGCGAATTACCAGTGGAGAAAAGGATTCAGGCCCTATTGGTGCATACGACCAAGCCTCGCGCTTCAGATGGCTAACCGCCACCCGTAGTACAGTAGTACAATGCTCTAAAGTACACCCGGGTTTGTGCCGCGATGCACAAGAAACACTCAACAAACTTTATCACGATTTAGTCCTTTAACTTTCCTTTCTATTAAACCTATTTTCATTGCCAAAAGAATATTTTAAAAAGCTTCAAGATTTAATAGAAATCGAGCGAAAAGAAGATTTAGCATCTTATTTAAAACTTACGGAACATACCGCAGCTGCCGATAGGAGAGCACTGGGCTTAACATGGTATCCGATTGCTATTCGCAATACCGAAATCGGTCGGGGCGATTATCTTTCAGTAGAATTGGAGCGAACTACACACACCGATTTTTCGCATCAATTTAGATTTGGGTCCTCTGTTGTTTTATTTTCTAATTACGATTCAAAGAACGATCGTTTGGAAGGAATAATAACCCATCAAAGCGCCAATAAAATGAAAATAAGCCTCCGGGTTGACGAACTTCCGGATTGGGCTAGTGAAGGGAAATTAGGGGTTGATTTATTGTTTGATAACAACAGTTACCAGGAAATGCAAAACGCCCTTAAACAAGCACTTGTAATGGCTGATAATCCTGCTGAAAACACCTTAATCAATATTTTAACAAAGGACGTTAAACCATCTTTCCGCAAAGAAGAAAAGTTTATCCTTCCTAATTCTTTAAATGATGCGCAACAATTAGCGGTCAATAAAATTGTTTCCGCAGATCATCTTGCCATTATTCACGGTCCTCCAGGAACAGGAAAAACCACCACCTTGGTGCATGCAATACAATCCTTAGCAAAGCACAGCAATCAAAAAATACTGGTTGTAGCACCAAGCAATACAGCTGTGGATTTATTGACTGAAAAATTAGCCATAGGTGGTTTAAACGTGCTACGCGTGGGAAATCCAGCACGCGTTTCTGAACGCTTAAATGCGGCAACATTGGAGCATAAAATGGTTAATCATCCCGATATGAAAACCATTAAAGCATTAAAGAAACAGGCCAATGAATTTAAAAACATGGCCCATAAATACAAGCGCAGTTTTGGAAAGGCTGAGCGCGAGCAACGCAAAGCCTTATTTGCCGAAGCGCATAAAATCGGACGAGAAGTAGAAAAACAAGAGCAGTACATTTCCGAGCATTTATTTGGTCAGGCGCAGGTAATTACCGCTACTTTAGTGGGGGCGAATCATCATACGGTACGTCACCTCAAGTACGAAACCATTGTGATAGATGAAGCCGGACAAGCATTGGAACCTGCCTGCTGGATTCCGATATTGAAAGCCGAAAAACTTATTTTGGCCGGCGACCATTGTCAATTATCGCCTACCATTAAATCCAATGAAGCAGCAAAAGGCGGATTGAGTCTTACCTTATTAGAAAAATCGGTTTTAAAACATCCTGAATCGGTAATTTTACTCGAACAACAATATCGCATGCATCAACACATCATGCAATATTCTTCTTCGGTATTTTACCAAAATAAACTAAAGGCACACGAAACAGTAGCCAACCACTTACTATTTAGCAACGATACCGCATTATCTTTCATTGACACGGCTGGCTGTAGCTTCGATGAAAAACAGGATGGAACTAGCACCATCAATCCTGATGAGGCAAGTTTTCTAATCAAGCAACTTATCACCTTTGTGGAAGAATTAAGCGTTAAAAAACTAGCGCATTTCCCAAGCATTGCGGTTATATCGCCGTACAAGCAGCAAGTTCTTCTCTTGAAAGAATTGCTCAGTCAATCGGATGAACTAAAGCCTTTTTTAACGTACATCGATGTGAATACCATCGATAGTTTTCAAGGGCAGGAGCGCGATGTGGTGTATATAAGTTTAACCCGGAGCAATACCCGCGCAGAAATAGGATTCTTATCCGACACCCGACGCATGAATGTGGCCATGACCCGCGCAAGAAAAAAATTAATCATAATCGGCGATAGTTCCACTTTAGCAAAGGCAGATTTCTATACCAACTTTATAAAATATTCAGAGGATTTAGGTCTTTACCATAGCGCTTGGGAATATTTGTAAAAAAAAACACAGCACCCTCATTTTCGGTATTGATTTAATTGCTATTTTCGCGGCATTATCCCTATTTATCTATTCATTCCATGAAAGAGAATTTGAAAATCTTAATTGCCGATGACTGCACGTTAATGCAATTGGTCATGCGTACATTCCTTACCGGTTTACATCCTCAATCAGAGATACAAGAAACCAGTAATTTACAGGAAACATTTACAGCATTGGCCCAAGCGGAATTCGATTTATTACTCTTAGACATTAACATGCCCAATGGAGATAGCACACCAGATACCGTTCGCGAGATTTTAGCAAAACAAAAAAGCATTAAAGTGTGTATGTTTTCGAGCAATGAAAAAAACACTGTTGAACAATACTTTTTAGAAGCTGGTGCAGTTGGCTACATCCAAAAAAACCAGCACATTCGCGTAAATGCGCAACAGGTTTTAGGGGCAATTACCTATTCTTAAGCTTTTGACAGTTCTTTAGCTGGCTCTGTTAATTGAGCCGTAATGCTTGCGCCCGCAACCAATAATTCATCGGTAATTGTTTTCGTATATTCAATAATTTCGGCTTTAAAATCACTTACCGATGCTCCAGAACGTATTTCTTCCAAACGTTTTTCCCATTGTCCGGTTAATTCTGCTTGTGCAATTTTCTTATCCTTTACCACCCCGTACACGGCTAAACCTTTTACCGTAGGTACTAAATTTCGTTTCTCGCGGGTAATATATTCACGGGTAATTAAGGTTTCAATAATGGCAGCTCGCGTAGCCGGGGTCCCCAAACCACTATCTTTCATGGCATAGCGTAATTCCTCATCCTCAATTTCCTTACCTGAGGTTTCCAAAGCTTTCAATAAAGAAGCCTCATTGTACATCGATTTAGGTTTCGTTTGTTTCTCTAAAAAAGCCTTTTCCATAATAGGCAATTGCTCGCCAGCAGCTACCTTGGGTAATGAAGCATTATCTTCGTCCTTTTTATCCTCTTCAACATCGTTAAATACCGAACGCCATCCCGCATTCCGTATCACGGTACCATTCGCAATAAAATCAGTACCCGATTTAATGGTTATTTTTGTTATTTCTTTCAAGCATTCTTGATGAAAAGCCTCTAACATTCTACCCACCACCATATCGTAAATAGCTTGTTTATCACTACTTAAACTATACGCATCTACACCTGTTGGTAAAATAGCATGGTGATCGGTTACTTTTTTTGCGTTCACACTTCGCTTATTCAAGACTGCCGTTTGAAGAAACTGTGCTTGCTTACCAAAATCAGCATGATTGGTAAATTTATCAATCAAACCCGGTACGGTGGCAAAAATATCATCGCCAATATACCTACTGCCCGTACGTGGATACGAAACCAATTTACTTTCATATAAATTCTGTAGTAAACTAAGTGTTTGATCGGCGGTAAATCCTTTCTTCTTATTTGCTTCTTGCTGCAAGCTACTTAAATCGTGCAAAAGAGGAGGAGGTTCCTTTCTAGGTTTTGCTTCTACATTTACAATATTCCCACCGGTCGGAAAACCCGAAGCCACATCTTCAACCAGTTTAAATAAATCCTGTGCCTCTTCTTTATTTTTAAAACTGGCAACCGAAATCGCTTTAAAAATTTGTTCATCCTTATTCAGTAAAATACTGATTTGATAATAGGGTTGAGGTACAAAGTTTTTAATTTCCAAATACCGCGAACAAATCATGGCAAGGGTAGGCGTTTGCACTCTTCCCAAGGAAAGAACACTTCTATTGCCGGCCGATATGCTCAATGCTTGGGTTGCATTCATTCCAACCAACCAATCCGATTCTGAGCGACAATGCGCCGAGTTAAATAATGTATCATAATCGGTACCCGGTTTTAAATTCCGAAAACCATCTTTAATAGCCTCATCTGTTTGCGATGAAATCCACAAACGCTTAAAGGGTTTTTTACAGCGCAAATAATAATAAATGTACCTAAAAATCAATTCCCCTTCACGCCCGGCATCCGTTGCGACAATAATTTCGCTGGCTTCATCAAACAGTTTTTTTATGGTATCCAATTGTTTTCGCACTGCAGGGTCTTCCACCAAACCATCTTTGGTTTTAATTTTCCGAACAGCCAACTTAAACTTCTGCGGTAGCATGGGCAAATGTTGCTTTCGCCAACCATAAAAGCCATAATCTTGCGGAGGTGCTAACTGCAGTAAATGCCCAAAAGCCCAGGTAAACGAATAGCCTTTACCTTCAATGTATCCATCTTTTCTGGTGGTAGCACCAAAAACTTTAGCTAATTCGCGACCAACAGAGGGCTTTTCTGCAATAACAATCTTCATTAATTGGGGTATCTGTAAAAGGTCAAATATACTAATTCTGAGGTGTTGGTGCATGAAAAGGGAGCCCTACGTTATCCACAAAAATGCGGCACAAATAGCAAAAACCATACTTCAAATGATTTATCCACTTAATATCAATAATTTAGAAAAGCAAAGGCAGTGGTGCTCTCGATGCATCAGTCGGGCTTTCCGCTCATACGCCACGGGCCTTAAACGCTGTGCCGGTATCCGCTTCAATCCCGTTTAAAAACTAAATTCAATGCAAATCGTTATCTTTCTAAAAAATTCAACCGTATAAGCTCTTGAATGAAAAAGTACTACACATTTAATAACCAAAAAATAGGAGTCGATTTGAAACCTAAAATTATTCGGGTGTACAGTTCCGATGCACTCGATGGTTTTTTTAGTCAATCCATTGAATCAGATTTAAACACCTTAATTTCAAGTATTCAGGCAGATTATACAACACTTTACAAAAAAGAATTAGCCATCAGCAATGAATCGCTATTTGTCGAAATTTTAGCGCATGTGCATTGCGAGTACATCGGTTTTACCTTAAACAAGAACATTAAATGGAGATTGTTTAATCGCTTTATTGAAAAGCTAATTGCCCGGGCAGAAATTGTTGATTGTGGCGAAAGAAAAATGGATAGCAACCGTTGGGTATGGGATATCTTAAGTTTCTTTCAATCTTTTTTTGTATTCATCTTCCCCAAAAAACCTTTCTCCAAATAGCCATAACTTAGGGTTTGCTCAATCCATTACCGACGCTAAAATAGCCGGCTCCTTGTTTTCTATCATGCTATAAGCCACTTCGGAGTTTAATAAATTAGAACTATAATTCCCTCCTGAAGCATGAATAAAAAGAACCGTTCTATCCGATAGCGTGTTAATAATAGTCGCGGCTAAGTAACTCGGCACCGCGGGGCAGCCTTGACTACGGCCTAATCTACCCAATTTGTCTATACTTGCTTGGCTTACATAATCGGCCCCGTGCAAAACAATCGCTCGACTTCGAGCTTGGCTGTTAAAATTTAAGTCCAAACCATCCAATCGCAATGATTTTCCATGTTTGCCATAATACGTTTCTGCGGTTAAGTAAAAACCCAAACTACTCTGATTGGAATTATTCCGATTTGAAAACTTGTTTGCCACATTGCCTCCGCTATTTTCACCATGCGCTACCCAGGTATTTAACAAGAGCTCTTTTTTCTCTAAATCAAGAATATACAAACGCTTTTTGGTGCTTTCTTGGTCAAAATCGGCTATGCTTAATATTTCTTTAGAATGCAATAAGCCAGCGTGCCGCAGGTTTAGAAAACCTATGATTGCTTTTTTAAATACATCGGGCGCTAAGCCCAAACTATCTAAATGCATGCTTTGATAAAGCTGATTTGTGTAGGTCTGTAACAAACTATCTTTCGTGTTGTTTGTTTTTCGAATATCTTTTGTTTTTGCAGGTATTGTTTTCCAACTGCTCATCAATAAGCCAATGCAAATAAATGCCGCACCAGCCATTCCCATTCTATACTGCTTCATTAAAATAAGGATGTTTACTTTTTGAAGTATTATACGATTGATATACCTTTTTATTGCCTTTTAAAAATAACAACCGCTTTGTAGCAATCTGTTTTACAACTAAATGACGAATCGAAAGCAGCGAGAATATGAAAATTATCCCTTTTATTGCACAAAAAAAACACCTTAAAAATGAAGGTGTTTTTTGTAGTGTTAAAAAAAAAGCCTGATTATTTTTTTACTGTTAAGGCTATCTTTATGTAGTCTGCCGAATTAACTTCGTTCATAAATTTAGAAAACTCGGCATACTTGTCTGGCGGAAAATTGCCATCGTTTATTTTAAGCCTCCGGTAATAAACCAGTTTTTTTCCATCTAAATGTACCTTTGCAAGGTATTCCCCAAACTCACTTTTAAAGCTTTTATTTGCTGGCTCAATTAGGCCGGTATCAATATTATCCGGCAGGGTATACGTAAGCGTATCTTCATCGATAAAACCACGATCAATAACAACAGGAAGTTGGCGCGATTTTAATTCCGGTATCGAGCGCCTTAAGTTAAATGCATTTAACTCTAAAAACATCTTATTATTTGATAAAGGAGCATAATTGGGCATATTTACAACAAGTTGTTCATTTACTTCGGGATTAATCGTTTTGTTTTGCTTGTATTTAATCGATTCAAATTCAATGTTATCAATGTTGTAATAATCTTTTAAAACTTTAGGTTGCTCTGTTGGAGAAGCATAAATAACTTGCTCGCGATTTTCATACTGTGCACCATAAAAATTAGTAGAAATGGTGGCTTTGATGTTTCCTACTGGGCTAATAATTAAATCTGCCTTTCTAACCTGCGTATTGTTTACCGTTTCTAATTTTGGCGTGCGGAGCACTTTACCACCTTCAGCGGTACAGGCTAACACCAAACGGTCATCGGTAAAATCGCCCAAATATCCGAATGGAATTTTTTGACTTGTACATTCTAACCAGGTAGTATCGCCTTTCAAAGGCATACATAAAATAATGTGATTGCCTTGCTGCATGGTAGCAAAATCAGGTTCTAGGCTTATTTTCTCGCGACCCGCTTGTACAACACAGTAATACGATTCGATATCGGCAACTTTTAAAAGACTTTGCATGTAATTCACCAAGGCTTTGCAATCGCCATATCCCAAACGATCAACCTCCGAAGCTTCGAAAGGCTGGAAACCGCCAATACCTACTTGTACACTTATATAACGTGTTTTTTTCTGTAAGTAGTCGTATATTTTTCTAGCCTTATCTTTATCGTTAGTTTCGTCTTTTATAAGATCCTTTACAGTGTTAATAGTTGTTTGCGGTAAAGTACCACGGTTTTTAAGTAAATCTTCATAAACCCATTTACCAAGTTCATCCCAGTTTGTGTATTTTCCGGAATGCCCGAAATAAGTAAATTCTAAAGGACTAATTTTAATACTGGTTTGATAACTATCTCTATTCGGACTGTATGGCTCAGGCTTAACTGCTGCTACGTTAGAAACCGTCCACGTTAGTTTCTTCAATTTATCTTCCGTACTCTCTTCTGGATTTCCTGTATAACCTTGTGCTTTAATTCTAACCTGTTGTGTTGGGTTGTATAGGAAAGCATAGGTACTTTTTTCCACCGAAACATCGCTTGCTGGTTGTGGATCCCAATCGGGCACAACCAAGTTTTGTTTAAACTTAACCTCGTAGGTATAAACAACCGTATATGGATATTGATTGACAGCTGGCAAATAGTGCTTTATTCTTCCATCGCTAAATAACGAAAAACCATCAGCAGCACTTTCGTCTATTAAATTATTTTGAGAAAACTTCTGGACGGATTTACCCATTTCGTTATACACTTCACCTTTAAAGCTTTTTATGCTGATGTTTTTATCATAATACATCACCCACCGTGCCTCATCCTCGCCATTTTCGTTAAATACGGTTATCGCTTTTTTAACACGTAACGTAACATTGTCTGCCGCCTGCATAATCAGCGTTCGCTCTTCATTGCGAATGCATGAATTTGCTCGTGCGCGCAAGTTAGATGGTATAGCGGCTACATCATAAATATCTTGGGCAAATAAAAGGGTATAACTAAAAAATAAACTTAAAAATAAGAGTGTTAATTTCACTTGGTTGTTGTTTTGAATAATAATTCAGTTTTTTGATTTTGAATGATTTTGCTGTATAATTCTTTTAGAGCGAAATAATCATCGGCAGAATATATAGCTTGATTAAATTGCAATACCTGATTCATACCTAATCTATTTTCCTCAAACTGCGATTTTAAACTATATTTTACGGTTCCATTGCCTATTGAAAGCGCCATATTTTTTGGTTGTTCTACTAAGGTATATTGTTCTGGCAAAGAAATGTAAACCACAATTTTTTCATCACTAGTTGCGCCTAAATCAACCGGGTAGGTACGTTCATTTAAATTGAAAGGATTCTTGGTAATCGCATTGATGATAAATGGATTAAAATAAAATTGATCTTTTAAACCATCAGAAACATTCATTTCTACATCGTATTTTTCAATCAGGGTATTTTCAACGCTGTCTAAATTGTTTACGGTATGATTCAAGATTTTAATTTTGGTCATGCGTTCATCCATTTTTTCAACAAATTCTTCAACCGAGCTAGAACGTTTCATTTCTTTGCGTTTGTTTAACGCCGAATAACCAGAACTATAAATCATCATGGTTCCCACAATTTTACCCTCCTTATTTAAATCACCTGTTAGCACGTAACGTGTATTGTTAGGAAGGCCAGATTTCATCGGAATCCAATCAGATGGTTTCTTTAAATTAATAATTCGTCCTTTATCGTTTACGCAACGTAAGGGAAGTAACCCGAAAGGTAACAAGGGTTCTGTTGCATCTAATAGGTAACTTGTATTGCCTACATTTACTTTTGCAATCATGTAATTGAAATTGCTGAGCACCGGATATAAAGGGTTTGGCATACCGTTATCGCGGGTAGAAAGAATCACGGCCTCAGCATCCAAATTTGCGGCTGATAACGCTGCAATTAAACTTAAATTTATATCAGCAACATTTCCCGAACGTTTTTCTAAAGCCGTTTTAATACCGTTTTCAGCATATTTACCATAATAGTCATTCCATTTAATTTGCTTTTTAATATAGTTGTAAATGGACTTCGCTTTATCTAAATCGCTTGTATCTGCTTTGGTTATTAGCGGAATAATGTCTTTAAATAAATCCTTCCGTTTCATTTGTCCGCCAAAATCCTTATCGTTCAGCAATTCATATTCAACGTCTTTCCAGGTTTTAGTATAGGATGTTTTAACACCACGAAGATCCTGAACATCAGAAAGCTCAAAACATATAGCTGATTTAAAGTTGCTTGGCGCTGTCATATACTCCTCTTCATAAAAAGCCGGAATATCTTTCATGCTGTAAAGTATTTTAGAACAATCGATGGAAACACCGTTAATACGTTCACATTCTTTTGCTATTTCAGCCTTGCTATCAGTTAGTTTTAAGAATCCGCGTAAGCTTACATTATAGTTGTAAATACCTGGAATGTACACCAAATAATCGCTCTGTATTTTTGGGATATCTGATTGAAATTCCCATGTCTTAAAATTAAACACATTGGGCGATCTTAAGGTATACGCATATTCAATAACGCTGCCATCTTTAATGTTTGGAAGGGTAAACTTTTTGAGGGTTAAATATTGCGATTTTACTTCATTAAAAACTGCCTTATTGTCCATTACAGTTACCGTAAAACTACCGTCCTGATAATTAATAGTAGAGGCTTTTAATTCAGCGATATCTTCTGCATTATTTCCATTTCTCCACAAAGGTATTTCAATGTTAGCCTGTTCAAAACCTTCTTTGTTATAAATTTTAATACGGGTATGGTACTCGAATAGAACTTCCATGCCACCGTTATTTTCATTAAACATTAAGCGGGTGGCACCAAACTCGCGCAACACAACAGCGTTTGCTGCACTATCTAATTTTTTCTTGTCAAAAAAATATTCGTCAGTCCCAATTTTACCATAGTCAAATTGTTGCGAAAAAGCATTCATGCTACATAAAAACAGGACGAAGCAAAAAAAATATCTATTCATAAATACGTCAATTAGCAAGGGATTCTGAAATCGGTTTACTATTATTTTGTGATTGTTTTAAAAAAAATTATTCTGTTTTTAAATGATTTTACTGTAAAATTCCTTTAGTGAAAATAATCTTCAGCAGCGAAAATGGTAAATATGTAGAAACAGCTATAAAGCATAGACCGATTGACCGTAGTATTTTATACATGGAGCGTTATATTAAGGCCACAAGTATACTGATAATTGAATATAACGGCCTCATATTTTTCAAAAAAAGAGACCATGCTGTATCTTTAAATCGGATTCAGGTGAATCTTCATTTGTCTGTTTATCCCTGTAAATTGCCATGTTTCTGATAAGCATGCACCATGAAAGCAAAACAGACAACTAATTGACAAAAATTACATATTATGGTGGGGTTTTAAAATTTATTGTTCAAAAAAAACAGACATTTAATCAAACCTTTTTAGCATTTTTGACTACTGAAGCTAGCGCATCAAAATGAGCTTCACTATAGAAATATCCGAAACAATAACATGAAATTAAACTTAAGACGTCCGTTAGCTTTTTTCGATTTAGAGGCCACGGGAATAAATGTAGGGGCAGATAGAGTGGTTGAAATTGCAATTTTAAAAGCAATGCCCGATGGTACTGACTTGATAAAAACCTGGCGTGTAAATCCCGAAATGCCTATCCCTTTGCAAACCTCGTTAATTCATAATATTTACGACCAGGATGTAGCTAATGAACCTACTTTTAAGATGTTAGCTCCTGAGATTGCCGAATTTTTAGGCGATAGTGATTTAGCTGGATACAACTCGAATAAATTTGACATCCCCATGCTTCTAGAAGAATTTTTAAGAGCAGGCATAAATTTCGACATGTCGAACAGAAAGTTTGTGGATGTGCAAAACATTTTTCATCAAATGGAGCAACGTACTTTAAAAGCAGCCTACAAATTTTATTGCAACGAAGATTTGGTAAATGCACATGCGGCAGAAGCTGATGTATTAGCTACCTACAAGGTTTTATTAGGCCAACTTGATAAATACCAAGAAACTGAATTTACCGACAAAAAAGGCGTTAAAAGCGTTCCTGTAGTAAACGATGTGGATGCTTTAGCCACTTTTACCAATATGAATAATTCTGTAGATTTTGCAGGCAGATTAGTTTTAAATGAAAAAGGTGACGTTTGTTTTAATTTCGGGAAGCATAAAGGGAAAACAACTGGCGAAGTTTTTCGAATGGAGCCAAGCTACTATGCGTGGATGAAAAATGGAGATTTCCCTTTGTATACTAAGAAAAAACTTGATGAAGAATGGGAGAAATTCAACGCCAGAAAAAACGAAAATAGGGCTCCAAAACCACAAAACGATACCCCATCCGCTAAACAGCCTTATAAAGCAAAGCCACAAGCGAAACCTGAAAAACCTGCACAACCATTGAATAATGATATGCTAGAACAGTTGAAAATGAAATTTGGAAAATAATCTGCTTTTTGGCCCACTAATTTTATGAAATCTATATCGTTAATTGCTCTTGCTTTCTTTACATCCTTTTATGTATATGCACAAACTGAACTACCAGTAGACGCAGTATTTCAAAATGCCTTTAAAAAAGGAACACGCAATGAAAATGGAGCCCCAGGCAAAAAGTATTGGCAAAATCATTCCGATTATATCCTTAAGGTGGATTTTAACCCGGTAACCCGATTACTTAAAGGAGTAGCATACATTACCTATACCAATAATAGTCCAGATGTACTCTCGGAAATTTGGCTCAAACTCTATCCCAATCTTTATAAAAAAGGAACCCCAAGGCAATCGAAAATTTCAGAAGCTGATTTAGGGGAGGGCGTAAAAATAGCATCCATACAGGTAAATGGAAACCAAACATCCGATTATAAAATTGATGGAACCAACATGATTGTACAGGTTCCAACGGTTAAGCCTGGAAAAAAAATACATTTGTGGATTGAATATTCCTATACCTTAAATAAAGGTTCACACATTCGAACCGGGCAGGTAGATGAAGGTTCGCATTTTATAGCGTACTTTTTCCCAAGAATTGCTGTATACGATGACATCGATGGTTGGAATAAATATCCGTATACCGGAAGTGAAGAATTTTACAATGATTTTGATAATTTCGCAGCCAATATTACGGTACCTAAGGGATATGTTGTATGGGCAACTGGCGATTTATTTTATCCCGAAAATGCTTTCCAACCAGAAATAATCTCCAGAATAAATGGCGCTAGCAAGACAGATAGTATTGTCGATATCATTACTCCTCAAGATTTAGCGAACAATGCTGTAACGAAAAACAAGGCATTCAACACGTTTTGCTTTACGGCTAAAAACGTGACTGATTTTGCTTTTGCCTTGAGCGATCATTATATCTGGAAATCAACAAGTTTAGTGGTTGATCCTAAAACGAATAGACGTACCCGTGTGGATGCTGTGTTTAATCCAAAACACAAAGATTATTTCGATGTGATTCATTATGCCCGTAAAACGGTCGAAGCTATGAGTTATGTTTTTCCAAAATGGCCATATCCCTACAATCACGAAACCGTTTTTGATGGACTAGACCAAATGGAATATCCCATGATGGTAAACGATAATCCGGTAGAATCAAAAGAAGATGCCATTACACTGACCGATCATGAAATTTTCCATACCATGTTTCCATTTTATATGGGTATCAATGAAACAAAGTACGGATGGATGGATGAAGGTTGGGCAACCATTGGCGAATGGTTAATTTCTCCGATGATTGATTCAAGCATCGTAGATGAATACGGTATAAAACCGACGGCATCGAGCTCTGGCAGTAAAGATGATACACCTATTATGACTTTAACGCCCGATTTAAAGGGTGCAGGAACCTTCACCAATTCCTATCCGAAACCAGCGTTAGGCTATTTATTTGTGAAAGATTATTTAGGTGATGAATTATTTACAAAGGCCTTGCATCACTACATCAAGAATTGGAATGGCAAGCACCCCATGCCACACGATTTCTTTAATAGCATGAACGAGGGCAGCGGAAAAAACATGAATTGGTTTTGGAAACGTTGGTTTTTCGATGAAGGAGTTACCGATTTAGCCATTAAAAACGTGAGCAAAACAAGCAACGGATACGCTATAGAAATTGAAAACAAAAGTTTAAAACCTTTACCGATAGATTTAACCTTCAAGTACGCGGATGGTTCAATGGAGACAAATCACAGTACGATAGGAGTTTGGGAAAAGGGAAATCAGCTCACAACCGTTATCTTACATACCAGTAAAAAACTAAAAGATGTAATGTTAGGAAGTAGTCATGTTCCGGATAAAACGAAGAGCGACAATACGTATAAAGTAATGCAATAAGCCGTAACTTTTCCTTCAATTACGCTTCTTAGAAGAAACGACAGTATAATCGAGTCACAATTTTAACGTATTTAAATCATTTAAAGGCTTATAATCGCTTTTGTATCAATAGGACAAGTAAAAAAATGGTCGATAGGTCAAAACTTTTCCACAATGCCTTAAATTGGCATATTTTTACTAAATTCGCAAGGTTAGAAGAACACCTTTTTGAAAACATCGTTTTTGATAACGAAAATATAATTTATGGCAGAAGATTTAGAAAATCAGCAGAACGATAAAATAATTCCTATCAATATAGAAGAGCAAATGAAATCGGCCTACATTGATTATTCAATGTCGGTAATCGTATCAAGGGCTTTGCCTGATGTACGCGATGGATTAAAACCAGTGCACCGTCGTGTTTTGTACGGGATGCTCGACTTAGGTGTAACCAGCAGTAAACCCCATAAAAAATCGGCCCGTATTGTAGGGGAGGTTTTGGGTAAATATCACCCACATGGAGATTCATCTGTTTATTTTACCATGGTTCGTATGGCGCAAGATTGGAGCTTACGTTATCCGATGGTAGATGGTCAAGGAAACTTTGGTCACATTGATGGAGATTCGCCCGCTGCAATGCGTTATACCGAGGCTCGTTTCGCAAAAATTGCGGAAGAAATGTTGGCCGATATCAATAAGGATACGGTAGATTTTCAGTTAAACTTCGATGATACCTTACAAGAACCTACCGTTTTACCCGCTAAAATTCCAAATCTTTTAGTAAACGGTTCATCGGGTATTGCTGTAGGTATGGCTACCAACATGGCTCCACACAATTTGGGTGAAGTGATTAATGGTATTACGAGCTATATCGACAACCGCGATATCACCGTAGAAGAATTGATGAAATTCGTTAAAGCGCCTGATTTTCCTACCGGCGGTATTATTTACGGTTACAACGGTGTGAAAGAAGCTTTCGAAACCGGGAGAGGCCGTATTGTGATGCGTGCAAAAGCCGAAATCGAAACCAACAAAGATCGCGAGGTGATTATCGTTACAGAAATCCCATATCAAGTAAATAAAGCCCAAATGATCGAGCGTACAGCGGAATTAGTAGGCGAGAAAAAACTTGAAGGAATTTCGAATATTAAGGATGAATCAAATAAAGATGGTATCCGCATTGTGTATGAAATTAAGCGCGATGCCAATGCCTCTATTGTTTTAAATAACTTATACAAATACACCGCTTTACAAACCTCGTTCAGTGTAAATAACATTGCATTGGTTAAAGGTCGTCCGCAATTATTAAATTTAAAAGATTTAATTATGCACTTCGTGGATCACCGTCACGAAGTGGTTATTCGTCGTACCAAATACGAATTAGCAGAAGCTGAAAAACGTGCACACATTTTAGAAGGATATTTAATTGCTTTAGATCATTTAGATGAGGTAATTAAATTAATTCGTGCTTCAGAAACACCTGAAGAAGCGCGTTTAGGTTTAATGGAAAAATTTGGCTTAAGCGATCTTCAAGCACGCGCCATTCTGGATATGACACTTCGTCGTTTAACAGGACTGGAACGTGATAAAATTAAAGAAGAATATGCTGAGTTGATGAAAACTATTGAGTACTTAAAATCAATATTAGCGGATGAAGGTTTGCGTATGCAAATCATTAAAGACGAATTGACGGAAGTAGGTCAGAAATTTGGTGATGAACGTAGAACGACCATTATTCACTCTGCTGAAGACATGAGTATGGAAGACTTCATCGACGATGAGGAAGTTGTAATTACCATCTCACACGAAGGTTATGTGAAACGTACTCCAGCTACTGAATTTAGAGCACAAGGAAGAGGAGGAAAGGGTTCAAAAGGAAGTACTTCAAGAAATGAAGACTTTATTGAGCACATGCTGGTTGCAACCAATCACAATTACATGTTGTTCTTTACCGAAGCAGGAAGATGTTTCTGGTTGCGCGTATACGAAATACCTGAAGGTTCTAGAACAAGTAAAGGTAGAGCAATTCAAAACATCATCAATATCCCGAAAGAAGAGAAAATCAAGGCTTATATTAAAGTTAAAAACTTAAAAGACCAGGATTATTTAGAGAATAACTTTATTATAATGTGTACCAAAAAAGGTACGATTAAGAAAACCTCTCTTGAGGCATATTCTCGTCCACGCGTAAACGGTATTAATGCGATAAACATTAATGAAGGAGATCAATTATTAGAAGCTTGCTTAACCACCGGTGAAAGTGAAATTGTAATGGCTTTACGCTCAGGAAGAGCTATTCGTTTTAACGAAAAAACTGTTCGTCCGATGGGTAGAACCGCAACCGGTGTACGTGGAGTTACCTTAGCACATGAGCAAGACGAAGTTGTTGGCATGATTGCTGTGAATGGTCCAGAGGTTACTGTATTAGTTGTATCGGAGAAAGGCTACGGTAAACGTACCGATATTGAGGATTACCGTGTAACTAACCGTGGCGGTAAAGGTGTAAAAACAATTAACGTTACGGATAAGACAGGGCAATTAGTTTCCATAAAAGACGTTACAGATAACGAAGATTTAATGATTATCAATCGTTCAGGTATTGTGATTCGTATTCCAGTGGCCGATTTACGTGTAATGGGACGCGCAACACAAGGTGTTCGTTTAATTACCCTAAAAGGAGATGACGAAATTGCATCAGTAACGAAGATTGATCATGAGGATGAGGAGGAAGAAGAAACTGAAGGTGCTGTAGAAGGAGATGCTACAAATGATACCGAAGGAGACGCTCCTGCAACCTCGACAGAAGAAACAGAATAAAATAATCACCTAATAAAAAGTATAAAAACAGATATGAAAAGAGTAATTCTTAGTGTTTTTTTAGCAGGAGTAAGCACTTTTACTTTTGCTCAGAAAAGCGAAGTTGCAGAAGCTAAAAAGCAATGGGGGATGTTCCAATTGACTAAAAAAGCAGAAACCCTTAAAGAGGTTATCAGCCATACAGATAAAGCAATTGCTGATGAGAAATCAAAAATAATGGTAGAATCTTGGTCGTATCGTGCTTTAGCAGCCTCAACTTTAGCCGTTTTAGATACTACCAGTATTGAAAATGCTGATGCAAATATTAAAATTGCCCAAGAAGCAGTTGCAGAAGCTAAAAAGTTAGATACCAAAGGCGCAGAGAAAGACAACATTGCGAATGCGGATTTAAATATTGCCAATGCCGTTAGAAATGGCGGTATCATCGCTTATAACAAAAAAGATTTCAAAAAAGCGTTTGAAAAATTTTCTCAATCGACAGAAATTAATCCAAATGATACGGCCATGTACTTAAACGCGGGGATTACTGCAAAGATGATTGAGGATTATCCAAATGCAATAAAGAATTTTAAAAAAGCAATTGAATTAAATGTACCTCAATCAAAAGATTTATACTCAGAGGTTATCGATATTAATCTGCGTTTGCAAAAAGATACCACTGCTGGATTAGAAAATCTTAAAGCTGCACAAGTAAAATTCCCTGATAATCCTGATTACATCAAAACAGAGACGCAAATTTATATCAACAGGGGAGATGCTGCAAAATCTGAACAAATGTTGACGGCTTTAGCTGCTAAAGAACCAAATAATGCAAATTATCAAGTTTTATTAGGAAACATTTATTTCAGCCAAGCGCTAAATATGCAAAACGATAGAAAAAATATCGACAGTAAAAAAGATGTTGGTGGCAAACAGTATAATGCATTAACAACTAAAATGAATGGTTTAGTAGATAAATCATTACCTTTTTACAAAAAAGCATTAGAAATTGAACCCAATAATCAAGGAGCATTAGAAACGTTAAAAACAATTTATGCTTTTAAAAATGATACGCCAAATTATGAGGCAATTAAGAAACGTTTAGATGCGTTACCAAAACAATAATTACAAATAAGCGTTTAAAAAAGAGTCCCAATTTTATTGGGACTCTTTTTTTTTGTTTAATTTTAGCTTTTGTTTGCCGATATACTCAAAAAAGCATGTCAACAAGGTAAACGCTTACACATTTATCAAGTACAGTGCTTTTGATTTAGTTAGTTCTATGCAAAAACGTTTTAAACTTCTTACCATCTTCACGCTCGTTAGTTTTAACTTGTTCGCCCAAAAAAGTCAAATTTTAATTGGAAGAAATTCGGTCGCTAAATTACAAGCGGCTATAGGAGAGAAGCAAGATGGGAAAAAACAATTAGCTATTATTACCGAAGGTCTAAAAGCCATTTCTGCAGCTGAAACTGATTGGAAAACAAAAAATTGGGTTGAAACCTGGTCTATAAAATCGTACTTAAGTTCGTATGCGGCACTGGTAGAAACCGATGAAACAAGTGCTGATAAGTATTTTGACATGGCCACAGAGGCCATAAAAAAAGCCAAAAATTTAGATAAATATGAAGATAATGCAGGCTTAATTAAAGCGTCAGAATACAACATCATTATCAAAAAACAAGACAAAGGAAATGCTGCTTTTTTTAACAACGACTTTAAAGAAGCCTTTGAAAATTTGAAAGATGTAAGCAGTAATTTCCCAAAAGATACTACACTGGCATTAAACACGGGCATTTGTGCTTTAAACATTCAACAATATGACGATGCCCTAAAATATTTTAATCAAGCAAAGGACAATGGAATTCGCAATCCATCTGTTTATCAGAAAATTGCACAATTGTATAGCGCTAAATTTGATACAGAAACTGCACAAAAAGTGTTGGAGGCTGGCTTGGTTGTTAATCCGTACAACCGCAATTTGACCAACGATTATATTAATTTACTCATCGAAACGGATAACTATAGCAAAGCGCAATCGCTTATTGAAACCAATCTTAAAGTAGAAAAAAGTAATAAACTGCTATTTTTTCTCTACGGATATATCCAACAACAAAACGGAAACAACGATACCGCAATTTTAGCGTTTGATAGAGCGTTGGATTTGGATCAAAATTATTTCGATGCTTTGTATCAATTGAGCTTGGCATATATTACAAATGCCAATGATGTTTTAAAGAAAAACGACGCGGATAAAACAGCTAAATACGATGCACTAATTTCGAAAGCTCAAGCTACTTTAAGCCGTGCCAATGAAATTAATCCAAACGATAAAAAAACTACCCAATTACTCATCGATATCTACTCATATAAAAACGATGAAGAGAAGGTTCAAGAGTTAAAACGGAAACTACGCGATTTCTAGCAAAGACATAGAAAAATAAAGAAAAGGGGAATGCTGCAATCCTAAACTTAACATAATATTAATTATAGGACAAAAGATTTACAACTTTCCCAGAGTTTGGAATCATGCTTAATTGTTTAACAATGAGAAAAGTAATATCCTTTTTAATTAGATTCTCACCAGCGTTGCATTGATCCACATTTCTAAGGCGATAAGCTCGTTGTTCTGTTTTTCCAAACTGCTAATCATCGATTTGAGTAGCGAACGAGATGGCTTTAATTCCAATACTTTGGTTAATAGCGCATCACCGATATTTTGTTCATAACTATTAGTCATTAATTTGATGTATCTGTCGATAGTTACTCCAGGAAATAATTCTTTAGAACCCATTTCATATTCTCTAGAAAGCTTGATTAAACCATTTCTAACTATATGCGAGGTAGCTTGTGTTGTCTTAAATTGAACAACGAAATGCTCAATTTCTTCTTTGGGTTCTTCCAGAAATGTCTTCTGGTAGGTAAACCACGCGATTAATAGTCCTACTATAGCGATGGTGATTTCAATCATGGAGCTGTTAATTTTCTTATCTATCAAAGATTCGATTTAAATTCAAATTTTCAAAGATAATTTCATCTAAATGAACAACACAATCTACACTACAAAACTTATCGGCTCGAGAAATGAATGTCTTTTAAGAATTCCGTTCACAAAAAAAGTCCGATACTTTTTGCGTAACATCGGACTTATTCTTTAACAAAGAAATACTTAAACCCAAGCAATTCCTTTTTTGAGTAACTGCAACGTTTGATGTTCTGCAGTGTCAACTTCTGGTTGAAGATTGTATCCCCAGTTGGCTTGTGGTGGCAAACTCATCAAAATAGATTCGATACGACCATTGGTTTCTAAGCCAAATTTTGTTCCTGAATCGTACACTAAATTAAATTCTACATACCGGCTACGGCGTTGGAATTGCCAATCTTTCTGAGCGGCTGTGAACTCACGATCGCGGTTACGATCAATTAACTCTGTATAAATTGGTAAAAATGTTTGTCCAACGCTTAATGAAAACTCTAAAATTTCTTGCCAGGATAAATTGGTATTATCAGGTTTTAATCGATCGTAAAAAATTCCACCAATGCCACGTGTTTCATTGCGGTGCTTAATAAAGAAGTAATCATCGGCCAACTGCTTAAACTTCGGATAAAACTCCGGATTAAATTCGTCGCAGGTTTGTTTTAGTTTGTGATGAAAAAAACGTGCGTCATTTTCAAAAACATAATGCGGTGTTAAATCAATTCCGCCACCAAACCAACGCGTTTCTTCGTTTAATTCGAAATAGCGAATATTCATGTGAATAATGGGCACCAATGGATGGTTTGGATGAATAACAATGGAAACGCCAGTCGCAAAAAAATCGTCTTCACTTACATTAAAAGCCTTTTTTATAGCCTCAGGTAATTTCCCATGAACGGCTGAAAAATTTACACCGCCCTTTTCAATAATGTTCCCGTTTTGCATAATTCGGGTACGGCCGCCTCCCCCACCTTCACGTTCCCAAACTTCTTGTTCAAATTTTCCTTTTCCGTCAGCAAGTTCTAATCCTTTACAAATTTCATCTTGAATTTGCTGATATTTTTGAGCGACTTCTTCTTTAAACATGGCTATCCTGATTATATGCACACAAATTTAAGGCAATTCGCTTCAGTAATTCCATTTATGTTTAGATAGTACATTAGGTTGACAGTAGTGGTGAATAGTGAGTGGTGAATAGTGAGTGGTGAATAGTGAATAGTGAGTGGTGAATAGTGAATAGTGAGTGGTAAATTGGGGAATTGGTAAACTCCTGTTGGTACTTAATACTAACTATTTAATACTTTTAGCTTTACGCTCTCTGCTGTCTTACTACTTGATACTCTTAACTAACCTAATCCTCTTCCAGATAATTTAAATCCTTGTTAAAGCTTTCTGATAATTGGCTAAGACCAAACATGGCCACTAGGGTTAAAACACCCATTACAATGTATGCAGCGGTAATATTGCTGGTTTTTTGCGCTAAAAAGACGAACAAGAAATTAATGGGAATGAGTGCGCCACGCACAAAATTGGGCACTGTAGTTGTAACGGTTGCACGAATATTGGTACCAAATTGTTCGGCAGCGATGGTTACAAAAGTGGCCCAATATCCAACTGAAAACCCCATAAACAAACAAAGCCAAATAAATTTCTGTTCGTTTAAACCATAACTTGTTAAATACCAAATAACGCTAACAAGCGATAGTATATGAAAGATAAATACCGTAATTTTTCGCGATTTAATCACTTGCGATAATAAGCCGGTTACCACATCGCCAATGGCGATACCAAAATAGGTAAACATAATTCCCTTCCCGGCATCCAAAGTTTCTGGCGAGCCTAATTCAACCCCAAACTCGCGACAAAGTGTTACCAATACGCCCACCACAAACCACAATGGAATTCCGATTAATATGCAATAGATGTATTTTTTAAAACGCGACCAATTGTTAAAAAGCATGAAAATGTTTCCTTTTTGCACCTCCTTTAAGTTGGCTGCGTGCTTAAACATACCCGATTCAAAGGTTCCGACACGCAATAATAGCAGCATTAAACCCATGCCACCGCCTACAAAATAGGCTGTTTGCCAGCCAAATTTAGAAACTTCGAAAGCGGCAGCTGCTCCCAGCAAACCTACACCCGCAACAATCATGGTACCGTAGCCGCGTTTTTCTTTATCCATGGTTTCCGTTACCAGTGTAATACCCGCTCCTAACTCACCTGCCAAGCCTATGCCGGCAATAAAGCGAATCCATGCATAACTGTTCACAGAAGTCACAAAGCCATTGGCAATATTGGCTAAAGAATACAACAAAATAGAACCAAAAAGTACCTTAATACGCCCTAATTTATCACCTAGAATACCCCAAAGGAGTCCGCCTAAGAGCAAACCAAACATTTGCACATTGATGATAAAAATACCGCTATCCTTTAAATCAGCATCCGCAACACCTATATCGGTTAAACTTTTAACGCGTACTACCGAAAAAAGTACTAAGTCATAAATATCAACAAAGTAGCCTAAGGCAGCTACGATAACTAAAAAAATAATGTTTCTGTTTTGCGTTGCTTGAGATTGCATTCTTACATCTGGTTTAGAAAGATGAAAGTACACATAAGAACCATAAAAGAAAACATTATTTAATAAAAAAAAGCTCTGAGTAGTAATTCAGAGCTTTTTTACCTTATCTCGGAGGCATTTTAGTTGTATCGGGTGGCATAGTGGTTGTATCCGGTGGAGCTGGTGTTTGTGTTGTATCCATTGGGGTAGTCATGGTGCTATCTACCTTCGTACTGTCGGCCGTACCTGCCATGTTTTTCGAAGAATTGCATGCCGTTATGGACAGACCTAGCGTGCCCAAAAAAGCAAGACTTAAAAATAACCTTTTCATAGTTTTATGTTTTTAATAGATAACGAACAGGAAATCAGATTGTTTTGATTTAAATACGATTTGAAATAACGCTTATCCCGGATATTAGTTTTTTCCGCCAGATAATTGGACGCATTTAGCTTTTAAAACCGATAAATGTTTCTGATATTAGTATATATGATCATATCTCAAAATACACTTAAATGGGTCATGCGTTTTTATCCCCCTTTATTCTTTCAACGCATTTGGGTTAAGAAATTTGACGATAATTTTAGAAGCTGCACGGTTAAAATAAGCAAAAGCATGTGGAACAAAAACTATAACGGTTCCATCTTTGGGGGTACAATTTATGCAGCTACCGATCCCTTTTATGCGCTATTGTTCGATCAATTATTACAACGCCGCGGATTTAAAGTACGTGTATGGTTAAAAAGTGCGTCCATTAATTATTTAAAACCCGGCCGTTCTGCTTTATATTTTACCATCCGCGTGAGCGATGAAATGTTAAACGAAGCAGAACATACACTAAACACCGTAGGCAAGTTTGTTAAGGCCTACCCCATGGAAATAACCAACAAAAGTGGCGAATTGTGTGCTACTGTTATGAACGAAGTATATATCCGAAACCTACATACAGGCGAACAGCCTCGTGTTGCTTATTAAAAAGAATATGCCCAGTATTAAAAGTTTAATCCTACAAGGCGAAGGCGTAACGCTCGATTTTAAGAAAACCATTACCAATTCCGAAAAAATAGCCAAAAGTTTGGTTGCCTTTGCGAATAATAAAGGGGGTAAACTATTAATTGGCGTGGCCGATGACGGAACGATTAAAGGGGTGAAATCGGAAGAGGAAGAAAAATACATGATTTTAACTGCTGCGCATCAACTGTGTAAACCGGCAATTGAACCATTTTTTGAAGAAATTTATGTCGATGATAAATTGGTTTTGGCAGTAACTATTCCGCAAAGCGACACCAAGCCTCATTATGCAATGGATGAAAACAAAAAATGGTGGGCATACATCCGTATCGATGATAAAACGGTACTCGCGAGTAAAATTATTGTCGATGTTTTAAAGAAAGAACATGAAGATGCCGGTGTTTTAATTTCTTATTCAGATAACGAAAAAAAACTTTTGGAGTACCTATCAATTCATGAAACCATCACCTTGAAACAATACAGCAAATTATTAAGAAGCTCTTTTCGTAAAACACAAAAAATATTGGTCAATCTTATTTTAACCCATGTTATTCAGGCGCATACCAACGAAAAAGAACAGTATTTCACAGCTGTGAAATAATTTATTGAAGCATTGTTTTTGCAATAGTCGTAAAATGACGACCTTTGTGCGCTATGCTATCTACCCTTTTCGTAAAATACAAGCCTTATTATAAAGAAAACCTACATCTTGCTTTACCCATTGTGGTGTCACAATTGGGGCATACGCTGGTACAACTGGCTGATGGAATAATTGTGGGCCATTTTGCCGACACCAACCAATTGGCGGCTGTATCTTTAGTGAACAGCGTTTTTATCCTGATTTTAGTTTTAGGTTTAGGGATTTCATACGGTTTAACACCTTTAATTGCACAAGAGAACGGCCGTAAGAATTATAATCAATGTGGTAAACTTCTTGCTAATAGTTTGCTTATTAACATCGCCTCTGGCATATTGTTGTATGGTTTGGTTTATATCGCCTCGGCATTTGTAATTGATAACCTGGGTCAGGCAAAAGAAGTTGTCGTACACGCAAAGCCCTACTTAAAATATTTAGGTTTATCCATCATTCCGGTGATGATATTTCAAACTTTCAAGCAATTTAGCGAAGGTTTGGGTTTTACCAAACAGGCCATGTACATTTCCATTTGGGGGAATGTCATCAACGTTATTTTGGGTATTATTTTTGTAAAAGGAATGTTTGGTTTTGCGCCGATGGGTGCTAAAGGTGTTGGTTTAAGTACCTTAATCGATCGCTGCTTAATGGCCACTGTCATGGGTATTTATGTCTTTAAATCCATTAATTTTAAGCAATACCTGCAACAATTCAAGTTTGGCGCGTTTAATAAAAGCATCACAAAACAAATTATCAAATTAGGCGCACCGGTTGCTATGCAATATATTTTTGAGATTAGTGCTTTTAGTGGCTCGGGGTTAATTATTGGAACCATTGGCCCTATCCAGCAAGCGGCCCATTTCACTGCGCTTTCTCTCGCTTCTTTTACCTACATGTTGGCTACAGGAGTTGCTTCGGCAGCGAACATTAAAACAGGTAACAATTTTGGGAAAAGAAATTTTGATGATCTCCGTAAATCGGCTATTGCTAGTTACCACGTAGTTTTATTGTTCATGGCCTTTACTGCATTGATTTTTATTTTTGGCAACCAATTTTTACCATTTATTTTCACTTCCGATGCATCGGTGGTTTCTTTAGCGGCGCAATTATTAATTATTGCTGGTTTTTTTCAATTGTTCGACGGCACACAAGTAGTGGGATTAGGTGTTTTACGTGGCTTAGGTGATGTGAATATTCCAACATTTATCACCTTTCTAGCCTATTGGGTAGTGGGTATTCCCATTGGTTATCTTTTAGGAATTCAATTGGGTTGGGGAGCTAATGGCATTTGGTATGGCTTAACATTGGGTTTATTAACCTCCTCTATATTGCTATTTCTTCGTTTTCAAAACAAAACAAAGGCGCTAAAAGCAAGTGTTGAATCTTAAACCTTAATTTCTACAACCGCATTGTTAAAATTTAGTGCGGTTTATTGCCAAGATTTAAAACCGCTCCTATCGTAAAAATAGAATTACCGGCATTTAAGTATTTGCGACTTTGTAAGCCAATGGTTGTGCTGGTGGTGTATTGGAGCTGGAAATTTTTGCTTAGTGCCATCCGCGTGAAAAACACGGGCTCAAAGAAAATATTGCTTTCTTTCGGTTGAACCACGCTATTTAAAAACATGCGGTCCATTTTGGCATTGGTTAAGCGCAAAGCCGTTCCGTAACTAATGGGAATATTGGCGCCAAACAATTTTAGGTGGTTATTTTTATCGGAGCTAAAATTAAGTTGAATAAAGGTTTTGCGGTAATCCACCTCTTGAAGTTCGGAGCTCACTAAAACGTCCTTGTCAAAATCACGAAACAGCATATCACTCGAACCCTTTCCTACACCTGCATATACCTCTAAAATACGTGCTTTATTTGATCCGAAAGTGGTAAAATAGCCACCACCTATTTCTATATTTCTGTGTTTTAAATCTTTGCTTTCCGAATGATAATTCATAGCTGAACCACCGGCAATTAAACCAATGTGATTGGCTACGGCATACGCGCCATTGATATTCACATTTCCTTTAAAAGAGACATGCGCAGCAGCACTAAATTCGCCTTTCTGACTCAACATGGGCGTATTGGGCACGTTTGGTAAATAAGCAGAAGAACAACTGGCTAACGTTAGGATACAAGCCAGCGATGTAAAACGGAAAAATGGTTTCATATATGTTTATAAACACCACTTTTTTACAAAAATTGTGCTAGAGATTTATTTTCATGAGATTAAGCATGCGTATGAACTCTTCATGAAGATTTGCTTGAAGATGAATATGCTCTGAACTTACTGGGTGTGAAAAACTTAGCTCAGAAGCATGAAGCAACATGGTGCTCATATCCCATTTTTCAAAAAACAATTTATTTTGTTTGTTGCAGCCATGCGTACGATCGCCGATGATTGGGTGTAAAATATGGCTAAAATGTCTTCTCAATTGATGCATTCTGCCCGTTGTAGGATTTGCTTCAACAAAGGAATATCGTGAGGTACTATGCTTTCCAAAGGGAACGGGAATTTCTGCCCGCTGAAGCGTTCTATATTGGGTGAAAGCTTCTTGCATAACACCGTTATCTTTCGCTAAGGGATAATCAATCTCTTGAGTATCTGGGGTATATCCGCGCAGAAGTGCTAGATATTTTTTATTGGTCTCGCCATTCATAAACTGCTGTTGCATAGCTATTTCAGTAGCCTTATCGAAAGCAAATAATAACACACCACTGGTCTTTCTATCGAGGCGATGCACAGGGCTCACGTGTTTACCAACCTGATCACGTAACATTTGTAAAGCAAATTCGGTTGCATCTCTTGCAATGGATGATTGATGCACCAACAAACCGTGAGGTTTATTAATAGCAATGAGGTGGTCGTCTTGATAAATAATTTCCAGCATGCTGCGAAGGTAGGAAAATGAATTGTTTTGTCACAAAAAGAACAGGGCCAGATTTTAGGAGCCAAAAATATCAAATCCGACTTTAAATGTATTGCAATGCGCTTCCACTATATCCCGGATATCCGTTGAATAACCACCGCCCATGCTAACTTGTACAGGAACTCGATGCACTTTACAGGCACTTAAGACCATACGATCGCGTTCTTTGCAGGCTGCCTTACTGAGTGCGAGCTTACCCAATGCATCGCTGCTTAAAACGTCTACTCCAGATAGGTAAAATACAAAATCAGGCTTTTGCTTATCAAATACAAGCTGTAAATTTTCTTCGAGAAGAGCCAAGTACGCATGGTCTGCAACCCCATCATTTAACGGAATATCTAAATCTGAAATTTCCTTTCTAAAAGGGAAATTCTTATCGCCATGCATCGAAAAAGTGAAAACCCTATCTTCCTTTGCAAAGATTTCTGCGGTACCATTGCCTTGATGCACATCTAAATCAATAATTAAGATAGACTTAGCCAATCCTTTATACAACAAATAATTAGAAGCAATCGCTTGATCATTCAGTAAACAAAATCCTTCCCCCCAATTACTGCCTGCATGATGCGTACCACCCGCTACATTAAAAGCAATTCCACTTTCAAAAGCTTGCACCGCACCATCAATGGTTCCTTGGGCAATGCGTATTTCACGCTCAACCAATTGCGCTGTTAACGGAAAACCAATTCTGCGTTGTTCTTTAGCCGGCAATATTAAATCCCTAAGTTGAGTCCAATAGTGCGCTTCATGCGTTAACAGAATAACAGCTTCTTCTGCTTGGGTCGGCTGAAAAAGATTCTCCTGAGCAATGATCCCCTCATGTAATAACTGCCCGGGAATAAGTTCGTATTTCAACATCGGAAATCGATGCCCTTCTGGCAAAGGATGTGCAAATAAAGGATGCCAAGCTATTGGTATCAGCATTCTTATTTTTGTGAAGGTAAACTAAAAATCTCTTCTACATGCTTCTCGATATTCGCTGTAATTTTATCTACTGGAAGATCATTGGCATCGTAACCAAAAGGATTCTCTATTTCTTCCGCAATCAGCTCTAAACTTGCCAAAACGTATAAAATAAAAGGTACAATAAAGATTACCGAGTACCCCAAATTAAATACCCAGCCAATAGGAAGCGTAGCAACATAGGTAAAAATAAACTTCTTAATAAACGTGCTATATGAGAAAGGTATTGGGGTATTTCGAATACGTTCACAGGCTCCGCAGATATCCGTAAACTGGTTCAAATCAGTGGTTAAGAAGATTAGTTGTTCGGCAGAAACCAAACCCTTTCTATGCAACTCATACATCCTAGTAATCATGCTTGAAGCGATTTGATTCGGAATATGCTTTCCTTCTTCTACCTCAATTAATAAGCTATTTTTACCAAAATACTTCTTTTCGCGCAAATGCTCTTTGAGCGCAAAGCCATACTTTGGGATACCATATTCATAAAAACGCATATCCTCTTCTGGGAGATTTAACGCCTTTACTTTCATGGCAAAATTACGACTCACATTTACCAATGAACCCAAAAGCTTGCGCCCTTCCCACCAACGATCATATGCACTACTTGTTCTGAACACCAATAATAGCGAAATCACCATGCTCAAGGCTGTATGCATCATCCCTAAGTTAGTGACATAACTGTTCTTTGAAAGATGAAATACTTCCAATTCTAAATAGGCAATTCCACCAGAAAAAATGGCTACAATTAATATGATTGGCCACAATTGCCTGATAGTATCCGATTTATGAAAGTGAAAAATAAAAGCAAACCAAGCTTTTGAGTTATAATTGATCATAGGTATACAGGGTTTATTTTAAGATGTCATTACTTACTTTTAAAAGTGCTTGTCCAGTTAAATAAATATCTTCGAATGAATTATATAAAGGAATAGGACTCAAACGGATAACATCCGGTTCACGCCAATCGCCTAGTACATAATTTGCCATTAATCCATCAAAAACTTGTTTTCCATTTTTCAGGGCGATAATGGATAATTGCGCTCCGCGATCTTTCGAATCCGAAGGAGTAATAATTTTATATTGCTCAAAACCCAACTCCTTATTTACCTCATTTATAATAAAATAAAGATAACCAGTCAAAGAAATACTTTTATTCCGCAAAGGCTCAATAAACCCTGCTTTTTCAAAAATTTGAAGCGATGCATGATACAAAGCCATCGGCATTACCTGTGTACAACTCACCTGCCAACCATCAGCTCCCATCTCTGGTACAAAACCCTTTTCCATTTTGAAACGTGTTTCTTCCTGATATCCCCACCATCCTGCGAAGCGATTTAAGCTTGTGTTAGTGAAATGTTTTTCGTGCACAAAAACACCACTGATGCCGCCCGGTCCTGAATTTTGATATTTATACGAACACCAGCAAGCGAAATCTACTCCCCAATCGTGTAATTGCAAGGGCACATTACCAGCTGCATGCGCCAAATCCCAACCTACCAAGGCACCTATCTCATGTCCAGCTTTGGTAATCGCCTCCATGTTGTACCATTGACCAGTATAATAATTAATCCCTCCAAATAATACCAAGGCTATTTCATCACGATTTGCATTGATCTCAGCCAGTATATCTGCTGTTTCAAGAGTTTCGCTTCCTTCTTTAGGAAAAACCTCTATAATCGCTTCTTTTGGATCGAAACCGTGAAAACGCACCTGGCTTTCAATCGCATACTGATCAGACGGAAAAGCGCCTCCTTCCATGATGATTTTAAACCGTTTTCCTTTTGGTTGATAAAAACTAACCATCAGCAAATGAAGATTCACGGTTAAGGTATTCATTGGACATACTTCAGTTGCAGACGCCCCCACAATCGGAGCCATTAACTTTTTTAGCTCCTTATGGTAGAACATCCATGGCTCATTTCCATCAAACCAACCCTCCACCGCGTAATTCGCCCAATTATTTAACTGCACTTTCATTACCTGCTCAGATACTTTAGGTTGCAATCCTAACGAATTACCACACAGATAGATAAAATATTTTCCTTTATGATTTGGAAATAAAAACTGACTTCTAAATTCACGTAAAGAATCTTTGGCGTCGAGTGCTTGTGCAAATGCTAAATTGTTTTCAAAATTCATTGTTTCAAAATTAATAAAAAAGCCTTTAATCTTCCTATCGCTTACAACAATTGGCCTTTTAAAGCTTTTTCCTTCTTTATATTTGTGTGTATGTTGTGTTATTTTATCAAGGAAGATTGGGCTTACTAACATATTTATTCCCTTTAACGAAAAAACGCAAAGGTAAAAGTGCATGTTCCTGCGCATACGCAATCCCCACGCGACTGGCTACCCCAATCTGTTCGTCAGTAAAATAAATTCCTCTGTCCTCTAACCAAACAGCATCTCCAGTTAATTGAACACCATTTACATCACGATTAATCCCGAGCGCCTTGGCTGCCGAACCGGGTCCTGATGAAATTGCTTTGTTGGTAATTTTCATGTTTCGACGTCTTTCTATCACATCTAAACCTTCTATAGGTTCTACCGCACGTATCAAAACAGCATTTGGAACATCTTTAGCAGAAACTACAATATTGAAAAGAGAGTGCAAGCCATAAATGAGATACACGTAACTTACACCTCCCTCAGCATACATAACCTTCGTGCGCTGGCTTCGTCGCCCGCCAAAAGCATGCGAGGCTTTATCCTCGACACCAAAATAAGCTTCCGTTTCTACAATGATGCCTACAGTTAATTCCTGATTAATTTGTGTACACAAAACTTTCCCAAGCAAATCCTTTGCAAGAAAAACAACATCCTGATGAAGATAATATTCTTTGGAAAGCTTCAATACTTAAAGTTTTACTTCATTAAAATATCGATAACTTGCTTTAAATAAAGACTATCAATATCATCAAAATGATTTAAATGTTCACTATCTACATCGAGCACGCCAACAACGTCATCACCTTTCATTAAAGGCAAAACAATCTCCGAACGCGAAGCCGAAGCGCAAGCGATGTGTCCTGGAAAGGCATCTACATCCGGAACAACAATACTTTGTTTCTGCTCCCATGAAGCACCACACACTCCTTTTCCTTTACGGATTCTGGTGCAGGCCACCGGACCTTGAAATGGACCTAAAACCAATTCCTCATTCTTAACCAAATAAAAACCTACCCAAAACCAATTAAACTGTTCTTTGAGCGCAGCAGCAACATTCGCCATATTGGCTACAAAATCTGTTTCCCCCTCCAACAAAGAAGCTATTTGAGGGATAATTGAAGTATACTGCTCAGTCTTGCTGAGTGTTTTATTGATAATTAAGTCTTCAGCCATGTGAAATTAGCGTTTAAATTTTCCTGAAAGCTTCAAAGTTATTTTAAATTGTTCATAGTTAAAAGTTTAATGATGTTGTTTACGTTGACCTGTTTTTTACTTAATCACCGTCCAACATGCGAACTATATACTTTTGTGTATTTTTGACCCAGAAAATTGTTTTCCTTAAGAAATCCAATCAAAAATGAGAGTAGTAGCAGAACTTCCGCACCCAGCATGTAAAATCACCATCTTTTCAATGAACCAAAAGTACATTATCAAGTTCGAGCAAGGAACCTTCGAGCAGAGCTATAAATTAGCTGAACTTGATTTAAGTGGAGGAGGCGTAAACGATGTATTTGAAATTTTAGATGAGGATTTTATAAACACCGTAGTGGAACGCTTTAAAGATATGCGCAAAGACTTTACCGAAGCATACAAGCGACATCAATATTAACAACTTATTGATTCACAGTAACATATTATATAATTCAAAATAATATTTCGTAAAAATGTGTGTTTCAGGCATAGAAAGACTCGTTTTATTTTCATAAACAGTTCACTTAAATAAGTGTAACTAAATGAAATACTGATTATTAAATAAAATAAACAAATAATATTTTGTGGTATGTTTTAGCCAAATATATGAGAAGTTTGATGCTTTTTAGCAGAATCAATAGAAATCAAACAATCACGCATATGCCTGCTCAATATCATTAAAATTGCTTGAGTCATTTTTTTGTTATAGTATTTTTATACTCATGATTAATGCTCACATTTGTTAAAATTCCAAACATGTCGCTTCCATCTCAACCCCACAATCCGCAACCAAACCAACAGTTGGTATTTGCTCAAAAACTTGATGCATATGAAGTTTTAGATCCGGGTTTGACAAAAGCTTTCGATACGTTTGCCTCCCTACTTTTAGCACAATTTGCATGTACTGCTTCCTATGTAGTTTTTTTTCAAGGAGAAAGGATCCTTTTGAGAACTCGTAATGGAGAAGTAGAAACCAATGAAATGGAAGAGTTAAAAATGCTCGTAAGCGATCCAGAAAGTGTCATTTTTCATCATGCGGATGACTTCTACCTGGCCTATCCCCTTGTAAGTCCGGAAGGTATTGTTGTGGGATTCCTTGGCGTAAAAGATTTTAATCCCATCCCCTTCAGCGAAAACAGCTTACATAGCTTGAAATTGATCAGTAGTTTACTCATTGATAGCCTAGAGCAAGCTTTGGCCGTACGAGAAACCATTCGAATTTACGATGACCGTTTACGTGTACTGGTACACGATTTAAAAAACCCCATGACCAGCATTTTATTACAGTCGGAGCTTTTAAACAAATTAGGCAACAGCGATAAAACTCCTATGATTGCCGATAAAATTCATGTGAGCGCAAAGCGGATGATAGACAATCTTAACTTGCTTCTGAGTGCTGCTAGAGTAGAGCATGAAGTAATTAAGCTGCAAAAAGCGACCGTAAATATCCAAGAAACTCTGCATGCCGTAATTGATTACTTTAGTCCTATTTTAAACAAGAAAGATTTGACAGTTGCCATTCAAGCAGATGGAGACCTTTCCATTCAAGCCGATGCGGATAAACTCTTTCTCGCGTTTAAAAACGTAATGAACAACGCTATTAAATTTTCAGCTCCTCACAAAACGATCCACCTAGGAATACAACAAGAAGACAGTTCCCTAACGATAGCAGTGCGGGATGAAGGTGAAGGCATTAGACAAGAAGATTTAAGTAAAATTTTCACCAAATTTTCATCTATTTCTAATCCCCACCAGGAAACTGGCACTCGACTGGGGTTGTTTATTGCAAATATGATTGTAGACATGCATAAGGGATCTATTTCGGCTAAAAGCGATGGATTGGGTACTGGAGCAACGTTCTATATAACGCTCCCTTCAATTTAACACATCCATACTTTTAAGCAGTGTCGCTTATTTTGTAATTATGTTCTATTTCAGCATAGCGATTCAAGAAATGCACCTGCAACTTCTGTGGATTTTATTTCACAACTTATAGAAAGGTTTTCCCATAAAGAAAATACTATTAGGATCTAAACAAATTATTCTTCCTGTTTTTAAAAATCCTGAACACTTATTTCTTAAATCCATTAAGGTTCTAAACCTCTTGTTTGTTTGCTGAAAATTTCAGTAAAAAATCGGGTACAGAAGTTTAACATTATTTAGAATTAGTCCAATTAATAACTTACCTTTGGCAAAATTTTAAACGTGGTTAAAGCGTGTTTAAAATAAAAGCCCAGTGTCCTAGTCGCCAAACCTTTACACCGGGCGTTGTTAATTAATTAAGCATCAACCAACAAGTTAAAAAGTATGTACAAAATCCGTACCTTAAAAACAAAATCCACACTTAAAGTGGTCCTCGCCTTCTGTTTGCTTTTAGGCCAACTAACCAGTTTTGCTCAACAAAGCAATGGCAGTGCAAGCGTTAAAGGAACCGTTAAAACCAATGATGGAATACCTGCAGAATTCGTAACCGTGCTTATCAAAGGCGGTAAAACAGCTCAAGTAGACGCCAAAGGAAATTATTTAATTAAAGATTTAAAACCTGGCAACTACACGATCCTTACAAGCTACGTTGGCTTACTTCCGCAAAGTCGAGAAATTACCTTAAAAGAAGGTGAAACGCAAGTACAAAACTTCACGCTATCAGAAAACAACGAACAATTAGAAGAAGTTGTAATTAATGGCGGTGTGATTAATAAGTTTTCAGTAAAAAAAACAACTACCTCGGCAAAAATGCCTTTGGGCAACTTAGAAAATCCGCAGATTTATACTACGATTCCTAAAACATTGTTAACGGAACAGATGGTTACAGAATTCAGCTTATCCTTGAAAAATTCGCCCGGAGTTTATAAAATCCAAAACAATAGAGGGATCAATAGCGATGGTGCATCTTATTATACCATACGTGGTTTTAGAACAGAAGCTGCCTTTGTAGATGGTGTTCCTTCGCAAACTAATGGAGAGATGGATCCTGCTAACATTGAACGTGTAGAATTACTTAAAGGACCATCGGGTACACTTTTTGGCGGCGCTGTAGTTTCTTTTGGAGGACTAATTAATATTGTTACCAAAAAACCATTAGATTATTTTGGTGGAGAAGTGAACTATACCACGGGTAGTTATGGATTAAACCGTCTAAGTGCGGATGTTTATGGTCCTGTAAACAAAGATAAAAAATTGCTTTTCCGCGTAAATGCAGCTTACCAAAATCAGAACAGTTTTCAAGATGCTGGTTTTAGAAGATCGATGTTTTTTGCACCAACATTGGAATATCGCGTGAACGAAAAATTGAATATTAGCTTAACTTCAAGCTTCTACGAATTAGAAGGCACCAGTCCATCTACCATATTCCTTAACCGCGTACGCCCATATATCGCTACTACCCCATCAGAACTAAATTTTGATTGGAGTCGTTCATTTACAAGCAATGATTTAGTGATGAAAAACCCAACAGTAAACGTTAAGGGACAAATCAACTATAAAATCTCTAACAGTTGGAACTCGCAAACCATATACTCAACAAACTCACGTCGTTCGGATGGTTTTTATGTATACAACTTCCTTAGAGGAGCTACCAGTGATGAAATGTTAGAAAGAAATGTATCGCTTCAAAACACCGTAAATACGGCAACCGATTTACAACAAAACTTCATTGGCGATTTTAAGGTATTAGGCTTACGTAACCGTATGGTGGTGGGAGTAGATTATCTGGGTCAAACGATTAACAACAGCAACTCTCCTTACATCGTTTTCGATAATGTTAGCGGACTTAATCCGGCTGACCCTAATTATGTTAAAATATCAAAATCAGCTGTCGAAGCCAGACTTGCTGCCTCGACCGCTGCACCTACTAAGAACAGAACAAAAAGCAACGTATACAGTGCTTATGTTTCAGATGTGTTAAATATTACAGATGGATTAATGGCTTCCGTAGGTTTACGTGTTGATCGTTTCCAAAACCGTGGTACAATAAATCAAGCTACAAACAGCGTGATTATTAACTCTGAATATAAGCAAACCGCCTTCTCACCAAAAGTTGGTTTGGTGTATCAAATTCTACCCGATCGTATCTCTATTTTTGGTAATTACATGAATGGTTTTTCTAACTTAGCTCCTGTTACGCAACCTGCTGGCTCGAATGTTTCGGGCACACTTAAACCACAAGAAGCGAATCAGTATGAAGGCGGT